>JAZKXW010000129.1:0-4070 GCA_045611825.1 Faecousia sp. | reverse complement strand
CCGGGGAGAATCACTTCTGCCGTACAGTTAGCGGGGATCGTGATCCGATGCTTCATTCCGTTTTCGTTTCTCTCCCAACTGCTCTGCACCAGGCCGTAGGGGCTATCGTAGGAAGCACTTGCATAGGTCAGCGTGCCTCCCGGAACAGGGACGATGCGAAAACGGTTTTCGCCAACAACCTGAATACCGCAGACCGTATCAAAGAGGAATCCGCACACCGCACCGGGAGAATAGTGATTCATGGAAGATGCTTTGGGATGTCCATTTTCATCAAAAATATGATACGCTTCCCAAACCGTGGTTGCCCCCTGCTCCACCATAGCCAGCCAGCCGGGTGCTTGGGTGTTTTCCAGCATTTTATAGGCTGTGTCCACGAAGCCGTATTTTGCCAGAACGCCCAGTACAAAAGGCGTGGAAAGGAAACCTGTGCCTACAGTATAATTCCGGTCAATGGCATTTTGGTTCAAGTCCGCTGCTACCTTCACCGCATCCTCTTTACTGAGAAGTCCCAATGCCAGCGCACGAACCATGGGGGCCTGCCGGGGGGCGAGGATCTTTCCATCCTTCACAAAATAGTGGTTGTAGGCTTTCTTTGCGCCCTTCGAGAAGGCTTCGCACTGTTCCGCTTCTTCTTTTTCGCCGATGGAGCGGAGCATTTCGGCAAGCAATCTCATGGAGTAATGGGTGTAGGCCGTGGTCAGTTCCGGCTTAGGCTGAGATTGCTGGGCAACGCTGTTGATATCTGGCTCCATCCACTCGCCCCAGTGCATACCGCTTTCGATCACATACTTTTCATAAGGCGATTTTTCTACATAATAGGGCCGGAAGGACTTGTTAAGGGGCGGCAGGAAGGACAGGTGCTTCATGGTTTTGTTCTTCGCCGCTTTTCTTGCATAGGCCGCCCAGCCCATCATCAAATCGTAATTATCCAGGATGATCTGATCATCACCGTACAGCTTCCACAGGGTATAGGGCACGATCACCGCGGCATCCGCCCAGCCCACGCTGCCGCCCAGGGGCTCCTGGTTCTGGTGGGGATGGGCCGAGGGTGAAACATTGGCAACCCGTCCGTCTTTTCGCTGGCAGTCCCTCAGATCCCAAAGCCATTTACGAAAGAAGGCCATGTCATCGGCAAAGAAACTGGCTGTTCCGATGAAAAGCTGAGCATCGCCGTCCCAGCCGCTCTTCTCCCGCTGGGGGCAGTCCGTGGGAACATCCACGAAATTGCTCTTCAGGCTCCATACTGTGTTGCGGACAAACTGGTTGACCTTCTCGTTCGAACACTCAAAATCGCCAACGAAATCCAGCTTACTGTATACGGCAACGGCTTCAAAATCCCCAGGATCTACATTCTCCAGCCCTTCCACTAACGCATAACGGAAACCGGAGTAGAAAAATTCCGGCTGGAACACTTCCTCTTTTCCGGAGCAGGTGTAGATGATCTTCTGATAATCCGCCGGCTGTTTTGCGTCTTTGCGCAGGGTCACATCGCTGAATTCACCGTTATCCAGGCATTCAAACATACGCAGCGTGAAGGTTTCTCTGGCCTTTCCCTTGGCCGTGAACCGGACGTAGCCTGCCAAATTCTGCCCAAAGTCCAATATCTTCGCGCCGCTAGGGGTGATGAGCAATTGGGGTTTGAAGGTTTCGTGCTCAAATATCCCATCGGCAGGAGCAGCGGTAGGGACGATGTTGTGGGTAGTCAACTGGGCATTTTGGCTGTAGCTGGGCACCATCCGGGCGTCATACACCTCGCCGTCTTTTAAATCGGTATAACGAACGGGGCCGTCGTTGCACCAGCGCCAGCTGTTATCGGTTCCGATCACTTTCTCGCTACCATCTGCATAAGTCAGCACTAGCTGTGCCCACAGTTTCAGCTGCTTTCCGAAGCGGCAGGTTTGATCCAGCCAGCCAAGCTTCCCCTTATACCAGCCGTCACCGACGGTGATGTCCAGCGTATTGTCTTCCTGCAGGTACTCCGTCACATCGTAGGTCTGATAGTACAGCCGCTTCAAGTATTCCGTGGTGCCGGGAGCCAGCACACCTGGCAGCCGCTGGCCGTTGATCTCCGCCTTATAAACACCGCAGGCGGTAGCATAGAGTCTGGCTTTGATAACCTGCTTGCTTAAAGAGAAGGTCTTGCGGTAGCAGTCCGCCGGCAGGCGGTCTCTTTTATTGGTATCGATGCCGCAAATCCACTTGGCGGTTCTGTCAGCATCTTCCAGCAGGCCCATCTCAAACCAGGCTGTGTCAGATACTTCTTCCGTTTCGCCCTCCCAGAGTGTCACCTGCCAGGTAATTCTCTGCTTGCTCTTCAAGGGCTTTCCGGCATACCGGCAACGCATCCGGTCGCTTTCTACTTTGCCGGAATCAAATACGGTCTCACCGGCTTCATCCCAGGCGATCACCCGGAATGCGTGCTGCTGGATGCCGCCGGCACATTTCCAACTCAAAAGAGGCGCAGGATCGTCAATACCCAAGGGGTTGATCCGATAGTTGGTTTGTAGTTTGATTGCTTTCATAGCTTTTCTCCGTTGGTGCGGATGAGCTCCGCGTAGGCATAGCCGGAATCTTTAATGGTCCGCTTTTGGGTTTCAAAGTCCACATGGATCAGACCGAAGCGAGGGCCATAACCTTCTGCCCACTCGAAATTATCCATAATAGACCAATGCTGATAGCCAAGCACAGGAATTCCCTCTGCAACGGCACGCTTCATACCGGCCAGATATTCCTGCATGAATTCGATTCTCTCCGGGTCGTGCACGCCGCCATCGGCGCTCACCACATCCGGGTTTGCCATGCCGTTTTCGGTGACCATAACGGGAACGCCGTAGCGTTCATGGAAGAACCGAATGGTCCAGTACAGGCATCTGCCGTCCACGATCCAGCCAAGCATGGTGCGCTTGGCATCCGGCGCAGGCTGATTTTCCTTGCCTGGAAGATTTTGGTTCATTGGCTGATAAACATTAACACCAACAAAATCCAGCTTTTGACTAATCAGCTCCATATCTCCCTTCTTGAAGCTGCGGCGGTTGAACTTCGGCGCTGTCTTCAGAAAAATGGGGTCACAATACATGCTGTTGTTGATGACACCTGCGGTATCTTCAAAAGTAATACGCCGAGCCTTTTCGATGTCCGTTTTATATTCGCTCCGGGGGACATAGCAGCTGGCGGACATGGCGACACCCACCATCGGAGCCAGCTTGGCATTCTCGCGGATCACCTTTACCGCAGCGCCATGGGCAAGAAGCGCATGACGCACCAGCTTCTTCATAGCGAAAAAATCTCTGCGGAAGGGCGCGTGGAAACCACCCACATTGCCTCCGACAATAAAGAGCTGGGGTTCGTTGATGGTCATCCAGTACCGGACCTGATCGGAAAGCGCATCCACAACGACCTTTACATATTCGGCAAAATAAGTAACGACCTTTTCACTCTTCCAGCCGCCCTCATTTTGCACCCATACAGGGAGATCCCAATGGAACAATGTGCACAGCGGCTCGATTCCGGCATTCTTCAGCTCCTTTACCAGATTTACATAGAATTCAACGCCATTGGGATTTACTTTGCCTTTTTCAGGCACAATGCGGGGCCAGCTGACGGAAAAACGGTAGGACTTTAGTCCCAGTTGCTTCATCAGTGCCACGTCTTCTTTGTAGCGGTGGTAATGGTCGCAAGCAACATGGCAGGTTTCGCCGTTTTTCACTTGCTTATCCGTTGCCACGTCCCAAATGCTGGCAGTTTTGCCATCCTCATTCCAGGCACCTTCCACCTGGGCGGCAGCGCTGGCTGCACCCCATAGGAAATCTTCCGAAAAAATACTGCTCATTTCAATTACCTCAAGAATGAATTACGCTTGCACGAATAGGAGCGGCGGCTTTCACCGCCGCCCCTAACGTTGCGTGTTTATGTTACTTTTTTACTTTTGCGGTTTTCTTAGCCTTTTTGGCTTCTTTTTTAGCAACCTTGGCCAGATACTTTGCATTTTCCGTTTCAAAGTCCAGGCCCTTCTTGGCGCACTTGGCCTGCAGGTCTTTCACGCGGTTTTCCTCGGTCAGACGGATGGCTTC
>JAZKXW010000128.1:0-4550 GCA_045611825.1 Faecousia sp. | reverse complement strand
CCTCAAAGTTTCCACATCATTGGATGCAGTATAGTAATCCCAAAGGGTGCTGATAAAGAACAGCGAGTAGTCAAACATATACTGCCCGTCACACTCCACCGTGGGATAAATAAACATATTATTGGACAGCAGCCCATCCTCTAGCGTATCTCCTGCAAACAGATATAGGCAACGTTTGACTAAATCAAAATCCCGATAGGTTTCATAGTTCGCCAGGGCCTGCAGCCGAAGGTCGCCTAACCAAAGGCGGCGATCCCGCTTGGGCCCATCCTCAAACACCTCCTGCATACATTCATGCAGAGTACGCACGGATACTTGATCCAGCCGCCGGTCTTCCTCTCTGCCGGCAAAGGGAATTAACTTGGTGTCATCGGCAGAAGATACACTTTCCAGCCGCAGCTTTCTAATCTTCACGGAGAAATTGTTGGAAACTGCTAAAATCTTGATCTTCACATAGCGGAATGCGTAACGCCGGAGGAACCGATAGGAACAGGGCAGTACATCGATATGCACCTGCTCTTTCTGGATCCAAGCCGGGGAGATCCAGCCATGATACCGCTGGGGTTTCTCTTTAAACTCTTCCGTACTTTCAAAAAACTGAATTTCAAAGAACAGCGGCGCGTCCTGATGCCGTCCAACCGATTCAAAGTCCACCGTCAGATAACCCACATAGTGATCACCAAAGTCAAAGAACGCTTCGTCACCCTTTTTCAACACCCGGTCATCTCCGGAAAGTTCTTTTTCGGTCACGATGAGCTTCGGCTTCAGTTGTTCTGCCTTGCGTAAAAATTCTTCGTTTCTAATCATACAGGCCATCCATTCCTGCAAAAAGGGGCGGCGGTTTTCACCACCGCCCCTTTTTCGAGCATTTTATTTCTTTACCTTCTGGGCCTTCTTGGCGGCCTTCTTTTCAAGCTTTGCCTGCTTTGCTGCCTGGGCCTCCAGATACTTCTGATTTTCGGTGTCGAAATCCAGACCCTTCTTGGCGCACTTGGCCTTCAGCTCCGCAACACGGTTCTCTTCCAGCTCCCTGGCAGCAGCCTCCATCTCAATGCGGTCCTGCTCCTCGGGAGAGATGTAAATTTCACCACGGGCTTCAGCGGCCAGCTTCTTGCGGTTCTCCAGATCGGCACGGATCTGGGGGATCTTCTTATCCAGCGTGAAGAAGATGCAGACGAACAAAATGATCAGTGCAAAGATGGCGTAGCTACCATAGTAAGCTGCCAAGATCCAGGTGTTGACCGCCTCGCTCTGTGCGAAGACGACGCTGATCTTACCGGCGTCCACACCGGAAGTGATGGGCATTGCGGAAATGTAGTCCGTTTCTGCCAGCAGCGCAAACGCTTCCTCGGTCAGATTGGCGGGCTGCTTGAAACCAAACATACTTAGACCGGTTTCATACAGGCCGGAGATGGGGGTCAGAATAATGGAGCAAACAGCAACAACAATGGCATTGGCCAGGGTACCTTCCACACGGAAGCCGTGCTTGTGCTCGATATCGTCAGCGGCCATCTGGCCAAATACCATGTTCATGGTTGTAACCGCAAAAATACCACAGGCAAAAATGAATCCGCCGCCCATGGCAGCGCCCAGGTTACTGGGTGCGATCATGGCAAGGGCAATACCCGCAAACACGATCAGAGCAGAAACACCCATGATCTTTCTGGCGCTGAATCTCTTTGCCAGGGCAGGGGCGATCAGCAGACCGATCATCATCGGCTGCATGGTGACCATCAGGAACAGACCCTGCAGAGAGCCGTCCTTATCACCCAGGATGTACTGGATCATATACACACGGCTGTTGGCGCCCTGCATATAGTCGTAGAAAATGGCACCGGCTGCCACCAGCAGGCTCATGAGGAAATACTTATTGGTCAGCATGCACTTCAGCTGCTTAACCAGCGGCATAGAAGCGGTCTGCTCCTCCTGATCCTGGTTCAGCAGGCGGTTATCTTCCGTGATCCGCTCGCGGGTGTAGAAGTACTGCAGCAGCGCTCCAATGAAGCCCAGAATGCCGGTAATGAAGACCAGCAACATCCAGTATTCACCGGTGACATTAGGGATCAGCACGCTGTTCCACAGCATCATATCCACCACGAACATCAGAACCATGCCGGGGATCATATTGCTGATGGAGGTGGTCCAGCTGGTAATATGGCCACGCTCCAAAATATTACGGGTACTGACGGACATGATATTGTTCTTCATATTGAACATATTCAACGCGATACCGGTATAGACGATATTCACGATGTACAGCCATACCAACTGGGGCATCGTACCGAAGGGGAAGGGCGACCAGAACATGAACACGCCGAAGACCGCCATCAGCAGCGAGCCGATCAGGGTCCAGGGACGGAAGCGACCGGCCTTGGAAACAGTGTGCTCTACCATGTAGTTGATGTACAGGCCCAAAAGAATACCGATCACATTCGCCACAGTATTCATGGTTCCGTAGGTCATGGGATTGTTGAACAGTTCGTTCAGAACATTGATCTGCATATAGAACCGTTCCCGCAGGGATGCCACCATGGTAAAGTGCAGCATCGCCAAACCGGGGCCCAGGGCATAGCCCAGCCATTTTTCGGTCTTGGAGATATGGGCGGATTTGATTTTTGTCTGCATGAAATCCTTTTCAAACAGACCCTTACTCAGAAATGTGCGCTGTTTGCTCATTTGATCTCTCTCCTTTTGCAAAAGTATCAAAGCGGATTTGCAACTTATCCTCGCTTTTGTACACATTGATTATACTTGACAAAGTACGCATTCAACAATTACAATAGTGGACAAAGGAATTTGCAGAAAGTGACATTTGCGGAGGTGCTGGGATGGAAGAATACACATTTCCTTTAAATGAGATGGAGCAGAGACTAAAAGCATACATGAAGCAGAATCCGAAGTTACAAAATGTGATTTTCACCGCTGATGAACTATCGCGCTTTATCACGCAGTTGCATCAAGTGAACAAGACGTCCTCTCAAGCATATGACTGGAGCAAAGAATGGGCAGGAAATCCACACTTCTCCCGGCAGAATCAATTTGTAAATCGTCTGAACAGCGGAGAGGTAGTTTCAGAATCCAGATTTTCCATTCACCAGAAAAATGATCACATACCCGAAAATGTGCTTGTTTCCGCCTTCCAAATGATACGGTACATGCCCGCACACTGGCACAGAAATGACTATTTGGAGGTCTATTATGTGGTATCCGGCTCCTGTCCAATGATGCTGGATAACGAAACGGTGTGGATGTCACCCGGAACCGTATTGCTTCTTGCGCCATTTGCCAATCACGCCACACCCTGCTACAGTGATGACTGTATACTGCTTTCCTTTTTGATTCGCCCGGAGTTTTTTATGATCAACTGGGGAAGTCAAAAGGTCGCTAACAGTATTTTGCCCAACTTCATTTTTCACGCGCTCAATGACAACAGTGGTGACGCTTACATGCGCTTTGACACAAACAAGGATCTGCACTTGCGCACGCTTTTTCTTAATCTCTACGATGAATACTGCTCCAATAAACGTTATCAATCCATCATGATGACAACCAAGTTTTATGAGCTACTGATTTATCTGATCCGTGAGTATGAAGAAAAAGCCATTTTGCCCTCCTCCAACTCCGTTCGTTGGCGTAATGGCCATGCTGAGCTATTTGGCTACATTCAGACCTATTATGCAACGCTGACGCTGAATGAATTGGCGGAAAAATTCGGATACAGCAGAAGGCAAATGATTCGCATCATCACCAACTGTACTGGCTCGAATTTCAACACGATCGTTTGGATCTTACGCATGGACCAAGCCTGTCGGCTGCTTCGGGACACGGACAATAGAATTGAAGATATCGCCCATCGGGTAGGTTATCAAGACCTGAGCGCATTCCATCGTGCCTTTGCCAAACGGATGAATATCACACCCGCAAAATACCGGGCGCAGTATCGATAACAAATGGACGGCTATGATTCATTGAAGAGGATAATAAAACCATAAGGAAAAAACGCATATTTTCCCTTTACAAAACAGGTCGAAACGCAATATTTTCCTTTTACAAAACAGGCCGAAATGCAACATTCTCCCCGCAAAAGTTCACAAAACAAAGAAAAACACCGTGTTTTTCTAGCAGGGGGCACTAGGACTCGAATTGGGTTGCCTTAATCATTTTATGTGGTAAAAAGTGCGTTTTTTCTCCATTATTGTCATTTTACCCCACTTTTTACTCTCAATAGTCCATATATTTTTCGTTCTTCACTTTCCCGTAAGGGAAAAAAAGGGAAAACTCGTTATCAGCAGGTGTAAAACAACAAATCCGGAGCAACTGGCTGCACACCAATTGCTCCGGATGTTTTGTTGCATTTTAAATCGGGTATAGCTTATTTCAATTTCCACTCTTTTTGCCAGAGGATCACAGGCTTGTCGCCTTCCCATTCGATGGGCAGCCAAACATAGCGGGCAGCTACATTCTTCTGGCTGTGCCTGGTCTCCACGCCGGACAAGGGGACGATCTCCTTCGGCGAGGTATCCGGCTGGTAATCCTTATACCGCCGCTCC
>JAZKXW010000127.1:0-40888 GCA_045611825.1 Faecousia sp. | reverse complement strand
GAGAATTTTGCGCCTACTTCCGAAGATCCGGATGTATTTATCGGCAATGTTTCCATGAAAGCCGGCAAGGACTATATTCTCGTACTACGGCAGACCAGCGATAGCTATTCTTCTGCGAACAAAGACACCCGGACACAGAATCTGTATCTGAAGGGTATCACCCTTGTGGCGGCAGCACCCCCTCCGGTGGATACCTCCAAGGTGACCTTTGACTTCGATTTGGCAGACAAGAAAACCGCCATTTATCCCGATAATACTTACATTGAAAAGGAAATCGACAGCGTTCACAGCCTGTATGAAGACGGCATTATCAACTGGGAGTTCCCCGTTGCCTGCGGTGCCAATGCCAGATTCCGTACTACCGGCGGTCTGTCCTCTTATGGCAAGGCTGACGATTATCTGGCAATGCGGATCCGATTCCCCGGTGACGGTCTGTATACCCTGACTCTGAATTACGGCAAGAGCGGCCGTGGCTCGACAGGCGCTGTGTATATCCTGCCCGGTGACACAGAAGACATTCCTTTTGCCATGGACAACCATAATCGGGTAGGTAAGGTAGCATTCTATAATGAAGACGGCAGCACCTCTGTTACAGACGGATATACCACCACACTGGGCACTTGGGAGTTTGAGGCTGACAAAGAGTATATCGTGGTCGTCGAGGCTCTCGAAAAATCTCCGTACTATGAGCAGGCCTATCTGTATGTTTCCCAACTGGTTTGCGAGAAGGGCGACAAGACCGGCTCTGCCGCCGGAGAGAGAATCCGCCAGTCCATTGTGGTAGACCCTGCACCTGTCCACGAGTTGGAGGTATGTACTTATATCGCCACGACAGAAGTCAACGGTGATGACTACCTGTTCCTGCCTCTGGAAGGCAAGAAAATGGCGGTTTACAACATCGATAAGGGCACATTGGTGGACTATGTCGATACACCCTTTACCCAGGTCAAGGGTATCACGGTGGATACAAACGGCATCTTGTGGGTAGTAGGTGACAACCCCTCTATCTACCGCTATGATCCGGCTTTAAATGTGGGCAAGCAAGTCTATTACTATAAAAATATGACCGGCGCAGAGAACCCCCACTACATTACGGCAGCTTCGGTGGGCTTTGGCCTGGCGTACGGTGATGACGGCTGTATCTACTTTGGCGAGTGTCCCAACGGCCATCTGGGAAAATACAACACCGTTACCGGTGAATTTACCGACATGGGCCCCATCGGTACAGGCGATTCCAACTACTACGGTGCTTCTCCTGTATACGACAACGGCTTCATATATGTTACCGCTACCGGCGATAAGGACGGCGACGGTGTCAAGACCATAGAGCTGGCTAAGTTCGACGCAACCACCGGCGAACGGGTGATGGTAAAGGATATTACCGAATACCACAGTCAGCAAGAGGTTATGATCCGCGGTATGGGTATCTGCGGCGGCGTGCTGATCATGGGCGGTGAAAGAAATGATGTGAAACAGGTAGCTGCCTTTAATGCAGAAACTCTGGAATTTGTGGATCTGGGAATCCCTTCGGCTGCGATCTACGGTCCTACCGGAGAACTGGGCGGCAAGGTCTGGTTTGGTACCAGTACCGAGGGCGTCTGGGAATTTGACGGTACTACCGGAAAAGCATCCCCTGTAAAGGGCATGGAATCGATCCTGACCAGCTTCCGCTGCGGCGTCAACTCCTTTATAACCGTTGAAGGTGACAATCTGATGCCGGGCATGTCTGTTTTGACTTGGAGAGGTGGCGAGTCCGATCCCATCGGCGTTTACAACATGACCACCGGTCACTATAAGCGCATCGGCGATGCGTTCCTGCTGAAGGAGTACGGCTCTACCTCTGACATCCGTCCTATCGTAAAAGTGCCCGGAGCAGAAAATCTGCTTTACATGGGCGCGTTTAATACCAGTACCTGCGCGGTTTACGATATTGAAGCCGGCAAGATCATCAAGAACTTTACAACTGAAGGTCAGACCGACGCCATTTGTGTCTATGAGGGCAAGCTGTATACGGGTAACTATAACTCCGGCACATTGGCCCAGATCAATCCTGAGGACGAAAATCGCAATGTGCGTCTGCTGGGTCTTAAGAACGAGTATCATCAGTCCCGTGTCCATGTAATCACAGCCGGTGACGGCAGGGTGTTCATCGGTTCATTCCCTGACCGTTATGAGCTTGGCGGATGCTTGGCATGGATCAATATCAATGACCTGGGCGATAAGCATGTGGAGCGCAATGTGATCAAGGATCAGTCCATCATCTCTCTGGCTTATCACGATGGCTATGTCTTTGGCGGCGGGTCTATTAATGGCGGTTCCGGTTCTACTCCTGTGCCGGGCACATCTGCCAAGTTCTTCGTTTACGATGTGGCAAATAAGAAAAAGGTGGCAGAATACGACCTGCACGATTACTTTGAAGGATTGCCCGATACCATTAAAGCCATTGACGGTATGATGGCGGATGAAAACGGTAAGATTTGGATGGTAGCCGCCGGATGTCTGTTCACCTTTACCTTTGATGCCCAGAAGAAGACCATCAATATTAACATGGAGTTTAGCACGCCCACCGATACCAACATCGACGGCTTGCCTACTGCTATGATCGTGGATGGCGACTATCTGTATGCTAATATAGGTACGGTGGGCGGTATCCAGAAGATCAATATGAAGGATACTTCCGATCACCAGCGAATGCCTGTTCCTGCTACGGACTCCTTCGCTTTGGGCAATGACGGAAATCTCTACTACACCTACGGTCCCGCGTTGTACATGTATCCGCTGGTCGTTGCAGATTCTGACTGGGAAGCTGCTGAGGCCATGGATGCAAAGATCAAGAACCTGGGTAAGATCACTTTGGATTCCGAAAAAGCCGTTGTCGAGACCCGGGCAGCCTATGAAGCTATGAGCTGGACTCAGAAAGCTCTGGCAAAGAATCTGGATCTGCTGGTAGCTGCTGAGATCGACCTGCTGGAATGCAAGATCGATTCCATCGGCGAGGTAACTGCGGAAGATGAGGTACTGATTCGTGCCATTAAGGCAGAGTATCAGGAACTGTCCGGAAAGAATAAGACCTATGTAAAGAATTATTACACCGTCTATGTTCCTGCGCTGCAAGCTCTGCAGGGAATTATCGACGAAAAGGAAGCAGCCCGTGTACAGGCGCTGATCAACACCATCCCCGGCATGGGCGAGATCACTCTGGAGAAGGAAGCAGCCATCCGGGAAATCGAAACCCAGTACAATGCAATGACCAAGGAGCAGAAGGCTCTGGTAGATGCTACCCATCTGGAGAAGGCGCTGGCAACGATCAATAAGCTGCGTAAAGAGAAAATCGATTACCTGCAGCAGCTGATTGCGGGTTTAGGCGAGATCACTCTGGAGGATGAAGCAGCAATCACGGAAGCTCGTGAGATATTCAACGGGTTGACCCACAAGGAAAGAGAAACTGTGGATTACCTGACTCTGAATGCAGCGGAAGCTGCCCTGAAGAAGGTGCAGCAGGAAAAAGCCGCAGAGGTGGATAACCTGATCCTTGCCATCGGCGATACCATCGACCACGACTCCAAGGATGCTATCGAGGCAGCCAGAAAGGCCTACGATGCCCTGACACCCGGCGCGCAGAAGCTTGTGACCCTGTTGGGCGTGCTTGTGGAGGCAGAAACCATCTACGCCGAGCTGGGCATGAATCCTACCACGATGATTATCATTGTAGCAGTAGCGGGCGGCGCTGTGCTGGTGGCAGCTGCTGTTGTGGTAACGCTGCTGATGCTGAAGAAGAAAAAGGCAGCAACACCTGCGGAAGCTTCCGAAGAAACCGAAGCGGTGTCTGAGGCTGCCGAAGAATAACTTGTTTTGCTTCTAATCTTTTCCCTATACCGTACCCCCGGTGGAGCAAATGCTCCCCCGGGGATATTTCGTTTTATCCTGGGTGTCATTGCGAAGCCAGTCCGCAGACTGGCTGTGGCAATCCGTTCCCCTTGCGATGCTCCGCATCGCGCAAGGCTTCGCCTTGCCGGGCGGATAATATCCGCCCCTACGCCCCTATACGCACCATCCCTGTAGGGGAGGGTCTTGACCCTCCCGCGGGCGATTCATGAATCGCCCGATATACCTTCCCCTGGGGGGAGGGTGCCCCGGAGGGGCGGGTGAGGAACGGCGAAATGTTTAGGTTCAGGAAGAAGCCCGATACCATGCGGTAATCTTCACCTGACCGCCCGCATTCCTCATCAGTCACGGCTTGCGCCGCGACAGCTTCCCCCCGGGGGAAGCGATGGCTTCGCCTTGCCGGGCGATTTATGAATCTCCTGTTGCGGTGCCCGGCGCTCCCATCGCCCCCCCTTACACTCGGCAACCTGATGTATTAATACATTTTTTGTAATATAAAATGTTGAAAAATTTCTGAACAGGACAGTATATTGGCACAAAATTCCTGCATGAACATGCGTGCTTGTGCAAAATTGCTAAATTTTCCTGTAAATCTTTGGATTTACAGGAAATGCTGTTTTATGATAAAATAATACTATCAAAGAAAGGAGGCGTTCTTATGAAGAATCTAACAAAACGCTTGTGCATGTTGTTCTTTGTGGTCTGTATGCTGCTTACATACCTGCCGGCACTTTCGCTTGGCGTGGATGCGACCTGTCAAGACGGCTCGGTTGTGCTTGAGGACGCGTCCAAATCCTCCGTGAGAACTACAACAGAAAGTTCGTTGATTCACCCTGATAACCCTTGCTGGATTACAGCAAAAGTGAACGGGGAATACTGTCTGCTTGTGGCAGCGGAACCCAAAAAACTTCACATCTACAATCTGGATAAGGAAAGTTATGTTGGTCATGTTCCGACTCCTTTTGATACATGCGGCGGAATCGTTGTGGATCATGACGGCGTTGCTTGGATGGTGGGTGACAGACCTTACATCTTCCGGTATGATCCTGTTTTGGATTTTGGTGAGAATGCCTATATCTACAAAAATATTACCGGTGCAGAAAACTCCACAAGTGTTTTGGGCGTGACGGGAGGACTTGGCATTACTGTAGGTAATATGGGCACTTTGTATTTTGGCTGTTACCCGGGTGGAGAGCTTGCAAAATATACGCCCAACCATGGCCTCTTTGTTAATGCGGGCAAGGTGGGAACGGATGATGCCAATTGCTATGCCAATGCCCCGGTTTGCAGCAGCACAGGTTATGTATATGTCACTACCGCCGGCGATACAAATAACGATGGTGTCAGAACTTTTGAACTGGCAAAGTTTCATGCAGAATCCTGCCAGCTGATCAAACGGGTGGATATTACGCAGTATTTCAGTCAGGATGAACGCATGGTACGCGGCATGGCTCTGTATGAGGATGTATTGTTTATAGGCGGTGAGCCGAAAGAACAAGGAAAAGCCCTAACGGTCAACACAGCGACACTGGAATATGTGGACTTAGGGATAGAAACGCCTATATGGTTTAACCCGGCATCGGATCAATATAAGCATGTGATCTGGTTTGCGGCAAAGGATGGTGTTTACAAATACTATGGCAATTCGGTTGATAAACTGCAAACATACGAGGAAAACCTGCAAGTCAATGCAACGAGCTATATCGAGGACAGAGGCAGCCTCATAACATACCAGCGTACTACCGGACAATTTGTTATTGTTGACATAAGCAATGGAAAAAGCAAACGAATCGATGGCTTTTTGATCACAGCCAACGGAGTTTCTATTGATCAATCGTTGTATCCAATGGATTCAGAAATGGCGACGGTACAGAAAAGAATCAATGAGATTGCTGCATTGGGAAAGATCACATTAGAGCATGAGGCGCAGATCCGGGAAATCCGGGAAGCCTACAATGGCTTGACGCGTAATCAGCGCGAGGGAATAGATACTACCTTGCTAAGGAATGCGGAAAATGAGATCGCAAAGCTGAACGAAGAGGCAAGAGACCAAGATATTACACGCTTGAAAGAACTGATCGACACGATTTCTCAAATCAACGATGTAACCTTGGAACATGAGGCGATCATTGACGAAGCCTATGAAATTTATTCAAACAGAAGGGATTATATAGTCAAAAATCATAGGGAAATAGATTGGGCGACATTGCTTTCGGCAAGTATTGCATTGTGGAATCTTCAGATAAAGGCAGCCGATACGGTGGATACCTTTATCGCGTTGATTGGAGAGGATATTCAGTATGTTTCCGAGGCGCGTATTCGGGAAGCGAGAAGTATGTATGAAGCGTTAACACCCGGATCCAAGGAGCGTGTGACGCGCCTGAAGGAGCTGGAAAAAGCAGAACAGGAACTGGAGAAACTGCTTGCGCTAAAGGAGAAAGCGGAGGAAGTCGATGCGCTGATTGCTCAGCTCCGGGATCCGGTTGACATTTTTTCCGGAAGCGCCATTCGGGAAGCCCGGGAGGCGTATGATGCGCTGCCTGAAGATGCGCAGGACTATGTAATCGAGTTGGGACGGCTGCAAGAGGCAGAAGAACTCTATGCAAACGCTCTTACATGGACGGTGATCCTGACTGCAGCCGCAGTAGTTGTTCTGGCAGGTGGCGGTGTAACCGTATTCCTTGTTTTGAAGAAACGGAAAAAGGCCGCTTGATAAAATTTTGAAATCCCCGGTAGAGTATGAGAAAGGTTGGTGTATGATGAGAAGAATAATTGCGTTTTTGCTGGCATTACTTTTAATTGCTTCTGCCGCACCTTGCATATTCGCGACGGATTTGCCGGAGCAGACAGCGCAACTGCCTGTACAGGTAGCTACAAGCCTTGCGTCAGCGAATGCCAATCAGACCGAGGAAGCAATTCTGGTTTGCGACAATCCAATCTCAGCAATCGCTTTTGCCGGCAATTATCAGATTGTCTTGGGTGAGACGAACACGGAGGATTGTGCTGTCTTTGATATACTTTCAGGAAAAATCAAAAATAGGATCCATGTGGGAGGCCAGGTGGATGCGGTGTATATCAGTGGAGATAATCTATATGTTGGTACTTCTGATGCCGCTACTGTGACCCAGATAGACTTAAGAAACTTAGACAGCAAAAGGATCCTGATGAGCCTGGCAAATATGTTTGAGCAGGCTGCTATATCTACGATCACAGACGGCTACGGCTTGTTTTTTGCGTCTATTCCCGAACAATACCAATATGGCGGCTGCCTTGTGCATTCCTTGGGAAACTACTATGTGGTGCGTAATGTGGTGCAGGATCAAAGCATTGTCAGCCTTGCATGCTATAGAGATTTTCTGTTTGGCGGCACATCGATAGAAGGCGGTCTGGGGACGACGCCCATTGAAGGCGCATCTGCAAAGATATTTGTGTTTGACGCATATCGTCTTCAAAAGGTAGCCGAGTACGATTTGCGGGACTACATATCCGGCTTGCCCGCCACGATAGGCAGTATTTCCGGTATAGTTGCTGACCCTGATGTGGACACAAATCATAAGTTCTGGGGCGTAGCCGGAGGCCTGCTGTTCTCTTTTGTGTTCGATCCTGAAACAATGGAAATCCAATCCATCCAAAGGGAACTGGATTTTGGCGGTACGGCAGAGAGCAGCTTGTTCCCGGTGCCGATGGTGATTCAAGAGGGTTACCTTTATACCCGGTTAGGTACCGACGGCGGTGTCTGGAAGATCAATCTTTCCAATCCGGAAGACAATATACAGCTTCCGATCCCGTCTACAAGATTGTTTGTGATCGCGAATGACGGCAATCTTTATTATGCAGCAGATAAAGAGTTGTTCCGGTGTTCGTTAGATGCTGTCAAAACGGACAAAGAGGCAGCACAGGCGTTGGATGATCGGATTCTTGCGATCGGTACAGACATATTGGCAAGCGAAAGCGCGATCAGACAAATTCGCGCAGATTATGAAATGATGACAGATGCGCAAAAAGCGCTTGTGCAGAATCTGGATAAACTCAGAGCCGCGGAGATCGACCTGATAAAAGTCAAAATTGAGTCCATCGGTGAAGTTACATTAGAGGACGAAGCGATTATTATTGAGGTTATGGCGCTTTATGACGATCTGACAATGGATGAGCGGGCACAATTGGATTACATGTTCTTGATGTCTGCTAATAAATCCTTGACGGAATTGCAGAAGAAAGCGGCAGCAGATGTAGATGCGCTGATCGCGATGATTGGTACGGTTACGCTGAAGTCGAAAGAAGCCATTCAGGCATCGCGCGCAGCCTACGATGCTTTGACACCCGGCGCTAAAGCGTATATAAAGGATTTGGAGATACTCAAGGAAGCGGAGATCCTTTTGGACGAGATGACACAAGCCCAAGAAGAAAAGGAGAAAGAGCAAGAGCAAGGACAAGAGCAGGAATCTGACGGATTTGGCCTGCAGCCGGAGGCGGTGACAGTGATTATCATTGTGGCAGTTGCGGTTGTTTTGGCTGCCGGCGCAGTTGTGACGATCCTTGTCCTGAAGAAACGGAAAAAGACCGCTTAATAAAATGAAGAACACCCCCGGGGGAGCATTTGCTCCCCCGGGATATTTCGTTTTATCCTGGGTGTCATTGCGAAGCCAGTCCGCAGACTGGCTGTGGCAATCCGTTCCCCTTGCGATGCTCCGCATCGCGCAAGGCTTCGCCTTGCCGGGCGGATAATATCCGCCCCTACACCCCTATACGCACCGTCCCTGTAGGGGAGGGTCTTGACCCTCCCACAAATATCAAAATTTCCGCAGACGGAAAAACCGCCTGCGGAAATCAAATTATTTATTCAGCTTAAAGGAAGCAGGGGAGTAGCCGGTGCTTTTTTTGAAATACTGGCAGAAATAGCTGGTGCTGCCGAAGCCTACCTTGGTAGCCACTTCACTGACGGATAATTCTGTGGTTTGCAACAAATACAGCGCCTGCCGCACCCGGATCCGCAGTAGGTACTGATGCAAAGAGATGCCGGTGTGCTGGGTGAACAACTGACTTATGTAATTGGGGTGGTAGTTAAACTGAATTGCCAGTTCCTTATTGGATAGGGGACGGGCATAGTTTTCGTACACATAATCCAGAATCTTGTTGAAGGAATTACTGGATTTCCGATCCAAATGGGAGTAAGAAACCCGGTACAGAACTGTCAGTACGATCCGCATAAGATTCATCAACTGGTAATTGTTCAGGATCTGAGGCGTTTCAGCTTCCTCGACCATGGTTTGCAGATAGGGGAGAATGATGGGGACATTACTCAGCACAAAGCTTTCTTCAAATACAGCGGCATTGGGGAACGTAAGGGCTTCCAAACGGCTGTCCGGATCATAATTCTGCGGTGTAACCGCAGGCAGAGGCTGGGTCAGATCGGCGTGATCCTGCGTGAAATCGAAATTCACAATAATGAGGCTCAAGGTCTCTTTTTCATCAGGATGCAGGGCATAGGTCGTACCGGAGGGCCAGTACAAAACAAAGCCCGGACCGATGATTTCTTCCTGTCCGTTGATCTCTAAAATGCCGGAGCCGTTGACTACATAGATCAGCCGGTGGTCGTAGCTGACGGCGGCAGACTGATTGCTCATGGTGTTGAATTGCAGATTGGAAGCAAAACGCACAAAGGGTGCAATGTCCTCATAGTTTACTTTTTTCGGATTCATAGGAGTGCCTCCTTGCATCGAAAAATCTTTATTCTCTTACATTATACCTGTTATTTCGATATTGTGCAAGTGGAAATTTTGTGGTATAGTATTTCTGTATTATGCGATATTGTGCCGAAAGGAGAAACAGCTATGCGGTACATGATCGGTTACCAATTGCAGGAAAGCGGCAGATTGATTAACCAAATCGTCAGGTATAAAGACCGTGTGCATGAGGTTTACTTTGCTTGGGATAAGATGGCCAGCGGTCGCGGAGGCACCACTACCCACGCCAACTTGATGCCCTATGAGGCAACCCAAATGCAGTTTGCTCAGCTGAAGTATTTGGCGGAAGAGGGGATTCACATGAATCTTCTTCTCAATGCCAACTGCTACGGTGCGGATACCCTTTCTCGTAGATTCCTGATGCAGACCGGCGATCTCATCGATGATTTCACCGAGAAGCTGAATCTTACTTCTGTGACAACTACCTCTCCTGTCCTTGCCCACTTTGTAAAGGAGAATTTCCCGGATCTGGAGGTTCGCGCCTCTGTGAATATGGAAATCGGCACCATCGAGGGCATGGAGTACTTATCCGGCGACTTTGACGGCTTCTATTACAAACGGGAGCTGAACCGGGACATTCCCAAGCTTGCCAAGCTGAAGGCTTGGGCAGACGACCACGGCAAGAAGCTTTATATGCTTGCCAACAGCGGCTGCCTGAACTACTGCTCTGCCCGTCAGTTCCATGATAATCTGGTGGCCCACGAGCAGGAGATCGCCAAAATGGACAACGGCGCCACCTTTACCAGCATGTGCAGCGGCTTCGTGAAGGACCCGGAAAACCAAAAGAAGCTCCTGCGGCATTTGAACTGTGTCCGCCCTGAGGAAATGTATCTGTTTGAGGACTATGTGGTGGCTGCCAAGCTGGCAACCAGAGTCAGTCCCCGTCCTGAGAATATCGTCAGCGCCTATATGGAGGGCAGCTATTTCGGCAACTTCTTAGACCTGACAGAGCCCAGCCACGCCGGTGCATTTTTGCCGGCCATTGTGGACAATACGCTTTTGCCGAAGGACTATTGCAAGCATGTTGCCTTCTGCAATAAGGACTGCCAAAATTGTAATTACTGTGCAGAGGCAATGGCTTCTGCTCTTGTAAACCTTGATGAAGGAGGAATCATGGATGTTAACAAGTGCGATGATTAAAGAGGCTGCTTTGGCAGCAGGTGCGGATCTGTGCGGCATTGGCTCTATGGACAGATTCGGACCGGAAGTGCCGGATGATATGAATCCCCGCTTCCTCTTCCCGGAGGCAAAGAGCGTAATTGGCTTTGTGTTCCGGATTCCCAGAGGTGTCCAGCGCGGCATTGAGGAGGGTACCCAGTTCTACCAGTATCCTTCCATGGCCTACGGCGGCATCAACGAAATCTTTGCTCCCGCGGTTCTGTATCAGGTAGGTAAGCTTATTGAGGATCACGGCTATGAGGCAATGCTGTACCGTAATACCGGCGCCCGTGGCTCTGTGTCCGATATGGACGGCTCTCCCGGAAACACCCTGTCTCCTGAGGAGCAGATCGAGGTCAACGAGCAGGCAAAGAACAAGGCTGCCCACCACCGCAGCGTGCAGTTTACCCGTCCTACCCGTGAGGAAAATGTAGCACCTGACCTGCAGTTCCACTTCCGTTTGGCAGCCGTTGCCTGCGGCTTGGGCGAGATGGGCTGGAGTAAGATGTTCCTGACCAAGGAGTTCGGTCCTCTGCAGCGCGTGGCATTTATCTTCACAGACGCCGAGCTGGAGCCCGATCCCATGTATGATGGCGAGCCTCTGTGCCGCAAGTGCATGAAGTGCGTCCGTGAGTGCCCCGGTCAGTGCCTGAGCAAGACAGAGAGCGTTGTTACTTATGTCGGCGGCAAGAAGTGCGAGTGGGGCAAGCTGGATGAGTGGCGCTGCTACGCATTCTATACCCACGGCGGCCGTTACTATAACCCCTTCGTTCCCAAGGAAGTCTTTGATGCCAACGAAAACGGCGATCTGGATCTGCTGGAAGGCAAGGCCGAGGCAGATGAAAATCAGATCATGAAGGTCTACGGCTCTTTGGAGAAGTACTTCCCCTCTTGGGTGGGTTACAACATGGCAAAATGCGGCGGCTGCATCCGCGCTTGCGTCAGCATGCTGGAGGCAAAGGGCGGCTGCATGGAAGGCCGTTTCAAAGAGCCCCTGCGTACCGGTAAGGCTTGGAAGCTGGATCGGTAAGAAAGGAGTCGGAAAATATGCTTACCAGTGAATTTATTAAGGCGAAAGCCAAGGCATTCGGCGCTGACCTCTGCGGCATCGCACCCATCGAGCGCTTTGTTGACTGCCACATTCAGAGAGATCCCAAGTCCATTCTGCCCAAGGCAAAGAGCGTCATCGGCTTCGGCTTCCGCGTGCCCAAGGGTCTGTACTACTGCATGGACAAGGGCACACAGTACAATAACTACGTATCTCTGGGCGTTAAGTACATCGACGAGGAGTTTTCTGAGATCTTCCTGCTGAAGATGGCTGCTCTCATTGAGAACGAGGGTTACGATGCCTGCGTGCAGAGAAATGTTTCCAACCTGAAGATTCAGGGTGACAAGTCTCAGAACCCCGAGCTGATCGATACCTACGAGCTGAAGCTGGCACAGGCTGTCGCTCCCGGCAAGGCAGTTCCCGATGTCATCATGGACTTCAACCATGCTGCACAGGCCTGTGGTTTGGGCTGCATCAGCGCCAAGGGTACTGTTCTGACGAAGGAGTTTGGTCCTTATGTCCGTTTTGTATTCTTGGTTACCGATATGCCTTTGGATCCCGATCCTGCCTTTGAGGGCAACCTGTGTGACCTGTGCGGTGCTTGCGAGAAAGCTTGCCCCGGCCATGCGGTCAGCCTGAAGGAGGGTACGGACACTTGGCAGTGCAGCGTTTACTATCGTGGCGCTCATGAGTCCAACCCCTACATGAACGATGAGGTTCTGAAGGGTTATCCTAACCGGGAAGAGATCCTGAAGGGCAATGTCCGCTTTGACGCAGAGAGCGCCAGAGCCATTTATCCCGAACTGAACTTTATGCCCAGCCGTGCAACCGGTTACGCACCCTGCCTGTGCGGCAAGAAGTGCGATGTGGCTTGCTACGAGCACCTGAAGGAGAAGGGGGTCATCGGTTAATGAATACTTTGCGTGAAAAAATCATTGCCACCGCCAAGGCATACGGCGCTGACTATGTGGGCTTCGGCTCTGTTGCCCGTTTTGCCGATCAGCCGGTGCAGAAGATCTTCGACAAGACCCAGACTGTCATTTGCCTCGGCTTCCGCGTTCTGCGCGGCTCTTACCGCGGCGTTGAAGAAGGTACTACCTACTACCAGTACTCCACCACCGGTGTGGAAACTGTGGAAGAAACCGTTATGCCTATGGCGCTGCTGAAGGCCAGCGCTGTCATTGAGGATGCCGGCTTCTTGGCAGTTCCCCAGAAGCAGAATCAGCTGATTATGGCTTCCGAGGGTGACACCAACCCCGAAATGGCATACGAGGAGATCTTCCGCGGCCTGTCCAAGGAGATCCAGATGGATTATTTGGCATCTGCCGTTCTGTGCGGTATCGGTGAGCGTGGCCTTAACGGTGCGGTCCTGACTGACGAAAACGGTCCTTTCCAGCGCTTCGGCTTTATCCTGACCGATGCTGTTTTGGAGGAAACTCCCTTGACCCAGCCCCACCTGTGTGACGGCTGCAAGGCATGCATCCACAGCTGCCCCGGCAATGCCCTTGCTGAGGACGGTAAGCGGGATAACTGGCAGTGCGCCGCCTACTACATGGGCGCTAACATGAGCAAGAATCCCTTTATGCCTCCGGATGCATACGCAGACCTTCCCAACCGGGAAGCCATTGTCAAGGGTGAGGCAAAGCTGAACCCTGAAGAGGCAAAGGAAGTTCTGGACAGATCTTTCTACTATCCCCCTATTAAGCATGGTTATGTTTCTTCTATCTGTGGCAGAGCTTGCGACCGCGCATGCTATGTCCACTTGGAGGAGAAGGGCATGCTGAAGCGCCACTATACCACCAAGTTCCGCAAGCGTGAAGAGTGGAAGCTGTCTGTTGACATTCAGTAATCTATAAAAGGACTCGGCCGGAGGCATTTGCCTCCGGCCATTTTTGCTTTATCTGCCATCCCGGGGGACATAACCACCGGTGGTACTCAGACCATCTCCGCAGAACGCATAAGGGTATCGTCTGCCTGGAAAAGAATGATCTCCAATGTCGGTTTCGTGTAAGTTTTTATTTGTGTTTCTCCTTTACACATTGGCAATTTCATATACCAAGCTTCCGTTTGACAGTTCAGTATCAAGTCCGTTTACGGATATGGTGGGGATCACGGTAATAGCATCCACAGTCAGGGAACCAATGCCAACCACGTCGGCATAAAGCCAAACTGTGCTGTCCGCTTTGATACTTGCAGCCCATCCGGCAGCAAAATTTTGGGCGGTTCCGTTTTCGGTGAAGGTCGCATCGATCACTCTGTCGCCAACGACAATATCAACACCCAGTTCCATTTGAATTTGTCCGTTGATGATTTTGTCATATACGCTTGCATCAGCAAAGGTCAGCTTAAACCAAAAGCGAACCTTGTTGTCAATGCTTTCAAAGCCATTTTCTTCCACGATCAAATTGTATGCCACAAAGGTATAAGCACCATTTTCGTAGATGGGCATGTAGCCGGCATTGCCGCCATAAAGATACAGATTCGGAGTGACCAGCTTGCCGCTGCCTGCTGTGTCGATGATGGCTTGCATAGCGTTGGTAGCCAGATAACCTTCCGTCAGCTGCAGCGTGTGACCGTTCAGGTCGATCGCAGCGTCCCAAACAATATCAGAAAGGGTGCTGTCAGCGGTTAGAAGGACGGTATCGCCGGGTTGCGCATTGGAGAGGGCTTCGCCCAGTGTGTCAAAATGTGCGCCGCTGGTGGCGTTGTAGGCGCCTGCCTGCTCTACAGTGATGGTGACGGTTTTAGTTACAGTAGTATATCCGAATTGTACGGGAATCTGGATGGTGTAGGTGGTTGCGCCGGTGGGAGCTGTGAAGTTCTGCACAACGATGGCATTGGCATTCACAGTCAGTTCGGGGTAGGTTGCCTTCAGCTCGGCAATCGCGGCATTGGCTTGCTTTGCAGCAGTAGCCTGCAGGTCACTTGCGGTGATGCCGGAGAAATCACCTACATACAGCTTGTAAGCAACAGAACCGATCAGGTTGCCTGCTAAAGTGGCAGGATCAATTGTTTTGCCCTCAATGGTAGTAACTGTACCTTTATTTGTCAAAGCGCCTTGTACGGAAGCCACTACAATGTCCATATAATCCTGGGGCAGCTTGCCGATTGCTTCGGAATCGTTAAAAGGAACTTCTTTAGCCAGCGCCGCAATATCGGCACCGTTTACCAGTGTGCCTACAAAGGTCAGGGAAGCCGTATAACGGCCGATGTTCAGACTCAAATGCTCGCTGTCTCTGTGCAGGCCAATGTTGATATCGTTCTTCTGGGACAGTGCAGGATTGCTCAGATCCGGTTCCGCGCCGGAGTTGTAGTTCAGTAATGCAAGATAAGTAGAACGGGCATTCTGTACCGCTGTTGCTACGGGGATGACGCCATTGAGCTTTCGTCCGGAATGAGGTCCGGAAAATACGGGGTCGATCATATAGGTTACGCCATTGTAGAAGGTGTTAAGGCCGGCGTTAAGACCGGTTCGTTGGCCACGCCATGTCATATAGAAATAGATCTTTGCCTGAGGCGCATACTTGTCTACATAATCGATCATATAATTGGTAGAATCAAACAATTTGTAGAATTCAGCATCTGTAACAGCTTGTTCGCTGGCAGAAACCTGACCGGTGGTGGTCTCAGTAGAGTAGGGTTGCAGGGAAACTGCGTCCCAATCCGTGTAGGCCAGCGCATAGGCGCTTGTGGTGGAATTTGCTACGGTGCTCCATACGTTGTTTTCGCACTTAACAAAGGTGTACTGGGCTGTGTTGTTCTTTGCCTGCGTTGCATGCCACCCCATAGTCTTGCCGCCGTTCATACACAGACCAATGAGAATCTCCACATCCTCACCCAAAGCGGCTTGCAGCAGCGCATAGAGCTTGGAGCCTTCCTGCCACGCATCCAGCATTTTGTACTGGGCGGCATCACGGGAGAAGCTGTTACCGATCAGCAGTAGCTTGAAGGTCTTGGTGACATGGACATTCCAACCGTCACCGGTTCTCTTGCCAAAGATCTCATCTGCCTTAGAACCCAGATACAGGGACATGGAAACATTCTTTCTGTTTTCAAATGCGTCGGCACCGATGGCAGTGACAGACTTGGGGATGGAAACAGACAGCCCGGTGGCGCAGGAGTCGGTGGTGGCGAATGTCTTTGCGCCGATAGAACGCAGACCGGATGTTAATACAATGGTCTCCAAGTTGACAAAGTCCATAAATGCCCGGTCGGGGATGGCGGTAATGCCCAATTCAAAAACGACCTTGGTAAATACGGAAGCCTGATTTTTCACAACATCCGGCACGACAATGTTAGCAGCCGCTGCAGGATTGATTACACTGATGATCAGCTCACCGCCGCTGCCTACATAGCGAACATTGTTGATGGTGTCTATAATATTTACATATCCGGGCGCGGTGGTATCTAAGTACTTACAACCGACATTGGAAGCGTAAGTTTTAACGTTATTATTGTTGCCGCCGGCAGAAACAATCAGAGTCAGGTTGCTGATGTTGCCGCTGTTAAAGGTGTTGGCATTGGTAGCATCTTCAAATACCACATTGGGATTTTTAATGTAAATAGTCTCAAATGCAGTACCGGTGCTGGCGGGATAATCACCCATTTTGTAAGCACCGTTAACACGCTTTGCACCGATTTTAGTGACAGTTGCGGGGATCGTCAAAGTGGTGACACTGTCAGCGAAAGAACCGATGAAGGTGTTGGATGCCAGATAGGTCAGGGTGCTGGGGAAGGATACGGTTACCAGCGCATCCATACCTGCGAAACAGCCGTTGTTGGTGGCGGTGATGCCTTCGCCGATCACCAGTTCTGTGATTTGACGGGAATACTGACGGAAAGGCTGTTTTTGTCCGTCCCAGGTGCAGTCCATGATCTTGCCGCTGCCGGAAACCACCAGACGATATTGGTCGGTGTCCAGTTCATATACAGAATAGGTGATCGCAGAACCGGAAGCGCCGAAGTCGCCGGAAGCAACGGGCTCAGAAAGTCCGTATGCAGGGATCGGTGCATATTCGTCTTTTGTACAAACGGAGCAAGTGCGCTTTTTCTGACCGTCGTTCAGTTCTGTAGCCTGGGTGACGATCTGCCAGTTGCCCCAGACATGTTCTTCGGACAGCGGGGCAGAAACACTGTCAAGGAGCAAGGTACCCTTGTGGTCGCCGTAATTCTTGCCGCAGGCGGAACAAGTCCAGTATTCCACATTGCCATTTACCAGACAAGTAGAATCCTTAGCACTGTGATAGGTCATTTCGTGTTCGCCCGAGAACGTGTAGAGCGCGCTGTAGTTGTAACCGCAGGTGCAGGAACAATCGGTGTAGCCGTTGGTGATACAAGTAGAAGGTACCACTTCCCGGGTGTAGGCAGAACATTCTGCATTGGTGGAGATGTTGGCAACAGCGGCAAAGTCGGCAGACAGCAATACGCTGGTGTCGCAAGCGAGATAACTCCAATCACCTAAAGTGCCGATAGCGCCTTTGTTGACGAGGGAAGAATGTTCGCTGAAATCGTAGCCACCGCCCAAGTTTGCCTGGTCAGCAACCGTACCGTAGAAAGCGTAGTCCTTGGCCTGAATGGTTACATGGGATTCGGTAAAAGTGCCGGTGCATTTACTGAAACCACGCTTTACATTCTCTGCCAGAATGACAGAATTGGTAACGGTCATATTCAGGTTCTGACCGATTAGTGCGGTAGCAGCAACGTTGCGGTTGTTGATGCAGATAAAGGAATCGGTAATGGTGACAGGCGTGGGCGAAGAGGCGCTGACACCGTTGAGCATAGCGTCATATGCGCCACCAAAAGTAGTCGCGCGGATAGAGCAGTTGTCAATGATGATAGCGCCGGTTTGATTACCGCCGATGAAACCATAGGTGCCGACATTGCCCTGAATGGTTACAGAGATGTCTTGCAAGGTGATGGATTTGCCTGCAGAGTTGATGAAAAACGGCGCACCGGTACTCAGGGAAACGATAGACAATTCACCCTGATCGGTGGAGTCTTTGATCACAAAATCGTTCTGAATGTAAATGTAGATATTGCTGACAGTCAGTTTGTGACCATTTAAATCGATGGTGGCTGGCTTTTTTACCGCACCCCGAATCATTTCCTCCCAGGTGCAGTCTGCCAGCAACTGCAATGTCTGATTGGTACCCAGAGCGGCAAAGGCGTCGTTGAAAGTCAGATAAGAACCTGCAACTGTCTGGTCACTGTTGAAAATTTGCGCAACAATAGAAGGCTCCTCCGCGGCTGTGGCAACAAAGGGGATTCCGGATATCATGCAGCAAATAGTGAGGGCAGAAGCAATGACACGTCGAATGATCATTTTCATATGATGACCTCCACAAAAAAGTTTGGAAATATAAGGATACTATACAATAATGTTATATAATTGCAAGTGTTTTTTTCGCTTTTTTCGGAGAACGGTCATGAATGAAGAACTGTGTTCCATTGGTTGACAAAGCGGCAGTAAAATGCTATAATCTAAAAGTTAAGAATGTACTTAAAAGGAAAGCAAATACCTACAGCTTAAGGGAGGGAAACGGAATGCTTTGCAAAATTGCGGATCTTTTGGTGGAAGTGCCGGATGTAGGCGATATGTATCAGCGTTGTGAACCCTATTTCTACCCAGAGCAGGCAGAACCGGATGTGGTGATCCGGGAAAACCGTTTTCAACCGGAAAACTGGCCCGGATTACCGGAAAAGGACTTTCCCTACATGGAAACCGGCGCAATCTTTTTCTTTGAACTGCTGAGAAAAGGCGGTATGATGCTCCATTCCTCGGCTGTGGAACTGGACGGCAAGGCCTACCTGTTCTCCGGTCCTTGCGGCACGGGAAAGTCTACCCATACCCGTCTGTGGCAGTCTACCTTTGGAGAAAAAGCGCAGGTATTTAATGATGACAAGCCGGTGCTGCGATGCATAGACGGAACATGGTATGCCTACGGCGCACCTTGGTGCGGTAAGGACGGCATCAACCAAAACAAGAAAATACCTTTGGCAGGTATATGCTTCCTGAAGCAGGCGAAAGAAAATCGCATTCGCCGATTGGAGCAACGGGAAGCGTTGGCCATGATCTTTTCCCAAACCACCCGTAAGTTCCAAAATGTGGAGAATCTGGATCTTTTGCTGGCACTGGTCAGCGCGTTGGTCCGGCAGATTCCTGTGTTTGAAATGGAAAACCGTCCTGAGCCGGAGGCTGCCAAATTAAGTTATGAAACAATGCGTAAAGCCGCAGAGGAGGAAAAATTATGAAATTGTTGAAAGATGGATTTGTACTGCGTCAGGTTGCTGATACTTGGGTCGTGATGCCCTTGGGTCAGATGAGCTTGGATTTTAACGGCATGTTGACACTCAATGAGACCGGTGCACTTTTGTGGAAAGCTTTGGAGCAGGGCGGCGATGCAGATGCATTGGTAAATGCGCTGACTGCTGAATATGATGTTTCCGCTGAGATCGCCCGGGAGGATGTCAATGCATTCCTGACACGGCTGAAGGACGCCGGCTGTATGGAATAAGACTTGGAGTATCCCATGAAGAGAAACAGACTGATCTTATGTGCTTTGGCACTGGTGATTGCGATGCTTTGCACAGGCCTGACCGGCTGTGACGAGCCGAAGGACGAATTGCAAAAAGATCCCACCACGCAGGCAACGACACAACCGGCCACCCAACCCAGCGAACCGACTACCCCCAGTGATCCTGCTCAGGAAATCCCGGGATCGGAATCCGGTATTGTGGAGCGGGATCCTACCCAGCCTACCGACCCTGTCGATCCTACCGTTCCTACTGATCCTACCGATCCTACCAACCCTACCGAACCTCCCAAGGAAGAAACCAAACCCACAGAAGGGGATAAGCCGGTAGAGCCGCCCAAGGAGGACGGCGACGAGATGACCTATAAGAAATATGAAGCTCTTTCGGAAGAGGACAAGGCCGCATTCCGCAACACCTTTGCTACCAGAAAAGAGTTTTTGAATTGGTACAAGACAGCCAAGCAGGCTTATGAGGATTCTCAGCAGAAGGTGACCATTGGTCCCGGTGAAGGACTGAATATCGGCGACTACATCAAATAAAGAAACTCCGTTTCGAATGAAAATTCGAAACGGAGTTTTTGTCTGAATGTCAGGGTTTATGCCAAGGTGGCGGCGATAACCGCCTTGATGGTGTGCATGCGGTTTTCTGCTTCGTCAAAGACGATAGACTGAGGACCTTCGAAAACCTCGTCTGTGACTTCCATGCACTCCACACCGAACTTCTGGTGCATCTCCTTGCCGATCTTAGTGTTCAGATCGTGGAATGCAGGCAGGCAGTGCATGAACTTGCATTGAGGACCGGCCTTTTCCATCAGTTCTTTGTTGACCTGATAAGCGCTCAGCTCACGGATCCGGTAACCCCAAACCAGTTCGGATTCGCCCATGGACACCCATACATCGGTATAGATGACATCGGCATTCTTAACTGCTTCGTCGGGATTGGTGGTGAACTCCAAAATAGCGCCGGTTTCCTCGGCGATCTTTTGGCAGGTTTCACGCAGCTCCTTGTTGGGGAAGTAATCCTCCGGCGCGCAGGCCACAAAGTGCATGCCCATCTTGGCACAGCCAACCATCAGGGAGTTGCCCATATTAAATCCGGCATCGCCCATGAACACCAGCTTCTTGCCCTTTAATTCGCCGAAGTGCTCCTGAATGGTCAGGAAGTCGGCTAAAATCTGTGTGGGGTGGTATTCGTTGGTCAGACCGTTCCACACCGGCACGCCGGCATACTTGGCCAGATCCTCCACGATCTCCTGACCGTGACCTCTGTACTCAATGCCGTCATACATTCTGCCCAAGACCCGGGCAGTATCGGCGATGGACTCTTTCTTGCCCATTTGGGAGCCGCTGGGTCCTAAATAGGTAACATGCATGCCCAAATCTGCGCCGGCGACTTCAAAAGCACAGCGGGTACGGGTGGAGTCTTTCTCGAAAAGCAGGACGATGTTCTTGCCTTCACAGAGGCGATGGGGAATACCGGCCTTCTTTTCAGCCTTCAGCTTGGCAGCCAGCGCCAGCAGCTCGTTGATCTCTTCGGGGGTGAAATCCAATAATTTCAGGAAATTTCTGTTTTTGAAATTCATAAACATCTACCTCAGCTTATAAAACTTTTGCAAGGAAGGTCTGCAGTCGCTCACATTTGGGATTGCTGAAGATCTCCTCCGGCGTGCCTTCCTCGGCGATGACACCGTCATCCAAGAACATTACGCGGTTGGAAACCTCCCGGGCAAAGCCCATTTCGTGGGTAACGACCACCATGGTCATGCCCTGCCGGGCAAGGGTCTTCATAACATCCAGTACTTCGCCGACCATTTCCGGGTCAAGAGCGGATGTGGGCTCGTCAAAGAGCATAACCTCCGGTTCCATGCACAGAGCGCGGACAATGGCAACACGCTGCTTCTGACCGCCGGAAAGCTGTCCGGGATAGGCGTCTGCCCGGTCACCCAGTCCGACGCGCTCCAAAAGCTCTTTTGCCTTTTCTTCCGCCTGCGATTTGGTCATCTTTTTCAGCATCACCGGTGCGCAGGTCATGTTGTCCAAAATGGTCATGTGGGGGAACAGATTGAACTGCTGGAATACCATGCCCATCTTCTGCCGGTGCAGATCAAGGTTGGTATTCTTGTCTGTCAGGTCGGCACCGTCGAAGAGGATAGAGCCGCCGGTAGGCGTTTCCAGCATATTGAGGCACCGCAGGAATGTGGATTTGCCGGAGCCGGAAGGACCGATCACACACAGCACATCACCTTTGTTGATCTTGGTGGTAATGTCCTTGAGTACCTGAACATTTTTGAAATTCTTTTGTAAGTTCTTAACCTCGATCACTCTTGCTCAACCTCTTTTCTACTTTGTTTAGGACAGCGGTCATCAGCACCACCAGCGCCAGATAGGTCAATGCTACCGTCATGAGGGGATTGACAGAGTCGTATGTGTTGTTACGGATCAAGTCACCGGCTTTGGTCACATCCCGGACAGCTACATAACCGGCAACCGAGGTTTCTTTCAGCAAAGCGATCATTTCGTTGCCGATAGCAGGCAGAATGTAACGAATGGCCTGAGGGAAAATGATTTTTACCATGGTTTGCATTTTGGAGAGGCCAAGGCTTCTGCCGGCTTCCATTTGCCCCTTATCAACGGACTGAATACCGCTGCGGATCAACTCTGCCATGTAAGCGCCGGAGTTGATGCCGAAGGTGATAACCGCAACCATCACACCGTCATCGGAAGAAGCAAAAATAATGAAAAAGGTAATCAGCAGCAGCACCACAACAGGAATACCGCGGATCACAGTGGTATACAGGTCGCAGATCCAAACCAAGGGCTTGCATTTGGGATTGTCTTCGCAGAAAAATTTGGTGACGGCGATAATCGTACCGATGACAATGCCGATAAGCAAAGCACCTATGGTGATCAGAAGTGTATTGCCGAAACCTTCAAACAGCAGCTTGTAGTGACCGCTTTCGATGATGGTCTCGTAGTATTTTTGGAGCCAGTTCATAGGCTTCTCCTTTCAACGAACATGGGATAGGACGCTGTCCTATCCCATGCAGCAATTAGTTTTGGGGTGCGGTGTAGGGTGCATTGTACTTTTCAAAGATCTTGGCGATGGTGCCGTCATCTAGCAGCTTGGTCAGGATCTTGTTGATCTCCTCTACCAGATCGCCGCTCTCCAGATGGAATGCAAAGGCGTAGGGCTCGGTGGTCATGGGCTCATCCAGAACCACAAGCTTGGTAGCAGGATTACCGGCATTGTAGGTAGCCACCATATCCGCAGCGGTCAGGTCATCAATGACCCAAGCGGCAACTTTGCCTTCGACCAGAGCGGTTTGTGCGTCAGCGTTTGCCTTGAAGGAGCTGACAGTGTAACCGTTGGTGGTACAGAAGTCTTCAGCGGTGGTGCCGGACTGCACAGAAACCTTCTTGCCGTTCAGGTCAGCCTTGGACTTGATATCGCTGCCTTCCAAAACCACGATGGCCTGCGCAGCTTCACAGTATGCCTTGCTGAACTTCACATTCTTTTCTCTTTCGGGAGTCACAGAGATGCCGGAAACGCCGACAGCATACTTGCCTGCCTGCACACCGGGAAGGACGGAGTCGAAGTCCATCTGCTTGATCTCCAGCTCTACACCCAACTCCTTGCAGATCAGCTCCAGAATATCGATTTCAATACCGGTGACAGAGCCGTCGGCATTGAGGGACTCAAAGGGAGGGAAGTCGGGGCTGGTGGCAATGGTAAGCTTGCCTGCTTTCTTCACACTCTCCAAAGTTGCGTACTTGGAATTGTTGCAGCCTGCAAAACAGCTGCACAGCATTAAAATAGCTAAAACAACAGCGGTGATCTTTTTCATAATAAACACTCCTTAAATTGCTTGTTTCACATAAGCGATTTGTTTTCTAACGGATGCGGCGGAAGTGCCGCCTTCGCTGATCCGCTTTTCCACACAGGTCTTCAGATCGATATCTGCATACAGATCTTCTGCAAACAGGTCGCTGAAGCTTTGATATGTGGTAAGGGGAAGCTTCTCCAAAACGGTGTTCTGCTGAATGCACAGGGCAACCAGCTGACCGGAGATCTTGTAAGCGCTTCGGAAGGGGAGACCCTTCTTTACTAAATAGTCGGCAAGATCTGTTGCGTTGATAAAGCCCTTCTGGGCTGCCAAAAGCATGTTCTCTTCATTGGCTTTCATGGTGGAGATCATACCCGTAAATACCTGCAAACACATCTTGACGGTATCGCAGGCATCAAATACGCTTTCTTTGTCCTCCTGCATATCCTTGTTGTAAGCAAGGGGCAGACCCTTCAGGGTGGTCAGCAGGGCCATCAGATCGCCGTAAACTCGACCGGTCTTGCCGCGAACCAGCTCTGCCATGTCGGGGTTTTTCTTCTGAGGCATAATGGAAGAGCCTGTGGTGTAGGCATCGGAAAGCTCCACGAACTTAAATTCCCAGCTGGACCAAAGAATGATCTCCTCGGAGAAACGGGACAGGTGCATCATAAGAATAGAAAAGGCACTCATCAGCTCAGCACAGAAGTCCCGGTCAGACACGCCGTCCAAAGAGTTCATGCAAATACCGTCAAAGCCCAGCTTTTCCGCTTCATATCGTCGGTCAGTATCGTAAGTAGTGCCTGCCAATGCACAGCAGCCGATGGGGGACTGATTCATTCGCTTGCGGCAGTCGGCAAGCCGATCCAGATCTCGCAGCAGCATCATGGCATAAGCCATCAGATGATGCCCGAAGGTGATGGGCTGCGCCCGCTGCAAATGGGTGTAGCCGGGCATGATGGTCTCTGCGTACTGTTCTGCCTTGTCGGTGATGGCTGCCACCAAAGACTTGGTAAAAACGGTGATCTCGTCGATCTCATTTCGCAGATACATCCGAATATCCAGCGCTACCTGATCGTTTCGGGATCGGGCGGTGTGCAGCTTTTTGCCCACATCACCCAGCCGCTGAGTCAGCACCTGCTCCACGAACATGTGAATGTCTTCACATTCCATGTCAAAAGCCAGCTTGCCGCTGTTTAAGTCTGCCAAAATCTCTTCCAGACCGGCGATCAGCTGGTCCGCATCGTCCTGAGAGATGATATTCTTTGCAGCCAGCATGGCGGCGTGTGCCATGCTGCCGGTAATGTCCTGAGAATACATTCTGCAGTCAAAGTGGATGGAAGAGTTAAAATCGTCTGCAATTTTTTCTGTTACGCCGTCAGTTCTGCCGGCCCACATCTTTGCCATGATATTACTCCTTGAATCTGCAAGGGCGGCTTTGTGCCGCCCGTACAGTCTGTATTATTTTTTGCCGTCAACCAGTGCCTTGACCTTAATGGGCAGACCGAAGAGGTTGATGAAGCCGGCGGAATCCGCCTGATTGTAGTCGCTTTCGCCGAAGGTTGCGATCTCCTCGGAGTACAGGGAATAATCGCTCCATACACCGGCGTTGATCATGTTGCCCTTGTACAGCTTCAGCCGCACCTTACCGGTGACGGTTTCCTGCGTCTTGTCAACGAAGGCTGCCAGAGCTTCCCGCAGGGGAGTGAACCACTGACCGTTGTAGACCAGCTCGGCGTAGGTCACAGCCAGCTTCTGCTTTTCGTGCATGGTCATCTTGTCCAAGCAGATGCTCTCCAGCACGGAGTGGGCCTTGTACAGGATGGAGCCGCCGGGAGTTTCATATACGCCGCGGCACTTCATGCCAACCAAACGGTTCTCTACGATATCCAACAGACCGATGCCGTTGGCGCCGCCGATCTCATTGAGCTTCAGGATGATGTCCTTGGCGCTCATCTTTTCGCCGTCCAGAGCCACGGGGATGCCCTTTTCAAAGTCCAGCGTGATGTAGGTGGGAACATCGGGAGCCTGAATGGGGGAGACACCCATTTCCAGGAAGCCGGGCTTTTCGTACTGAGGCTCGTTGCCGGTGTCCTCCAGATCCAAGCCCTCGTGGCTCAGGTGCCACAGGTTCTTGTCCTTGGAGTAGTTGGTTTCCCGGTTGATCTTCAGGGGAATGTTGTGAGCTTCGGCGTACTCGATCTCCTCTTCACGGGACTTGATATCCCACTCACGCCAAGGGGCGATGATGGGCATGCTGGGAGCAAAATGCTTCACAGCCAGTTCAAAACGAACCTGATCGTTGCCCTTGCCGGTGCAGCCGTGGCAGATGGCGTCAGCGCCTTCCTGCAGTGCGATCTCAACAAGACCCTTGGCAATACAGGGACGGGCATGGCTGGTACCCAGCAGGTACTCTTCGTAGATAGCGCCGGCCTTCAGGCAGGGCATGATGTAGTCATCTACATACTCGTCGGTCAGATCCAGCACATACAGCTTGGAAGCGCCAGTCTTCAGAGCCTTCTCTTCCAGACCCTCCAGCTCATCGGCCTGACCCACATTGCCGGAAACGGCGATGACTTCACAGTTGTTGTAGTTTTCCTTCAGCCAGGGAATGATGATGGAAGTGTCCAAGCCGCCGGAGTAGGCAAGGACGACCTTCTTGATGTTTTCTTTATTCATAATGTATACCTCCAAAGGTGTATTCTTTAATATGCCATGGATTATACATCTAAATTCACAAATAGTCAACCCGTACTGCATAAATATTCAAGATTTGTGCACTTGCCATACGAACCGGAGAAATGGACAGGCGGCTTTTGGTTACATTGCGCAAAAATATACTGCAAACAACAAAAAAACCTTGTTTTTCTTTGAAAACCTGCCCGGTTTTCAGGAATGCTTTCCGGATTGCTTGGTGTGCGCATCGGTAAATGTCAGGAATTTTATGCAATAGTATGCATAATTTTATGCATACTGTGAAACAGCGCAATCGGTGCTTGACAACCGGCAAAAGCTGACATATAATAATACAAACCGTTGAGGAAGAGTGAGTAAGCTTCTTTCGTTTTCTTGCAGAGAGCTGCGGATGGTGGGATCGCGGCAGAGGACCTGAAGCCCAATGGACTTCCGAGGGCAACCGGAAACCGTTCAGGGAGTATGGGAGTCGGAGCGACCCTCCGTTAGCAAAGGTCAGCATATGTTGGTATGCGTAAGTGGGCGCAAGATGCGTCAAGCCGGGTGGCACCGCAGGATATTTCGTCCTGTCCCAGCAAAGTATTTGCTTTGGGACAGGATTTCTTTATGACTTGTCCCCTTGATTTCAGAAAGGAGCGTATAAACCTATGAGCAGTGAACAGATCCCTTACAAAATTTACTTAAATGAAAATGAGATGCCCACAGCGTGGTACAATCTGCGGGCGGATATGAAGAACAAACCGGCGCCGCTGTTGGATCCCGTGACCCACAAGCCTATGACAGCGCAGGACCTTGCCGGCGTATTCTGTGACGAATTGATCCGTCAGGAGCTGGATGAGGATACCGCTTATTTTGAGATTCCCGAGGATATCCGGAATTTCTATAAGATGTACCGTCCGTCGCCTTTGGTCAGAGCCTACTGTCTGGAGGAAAAGCTGCAGACTCCGGCGAAGATCTACTACAAGTTCGAGGGCAATAACACCTCCGGTTCTCACAAGCTCAACTCTGCCATTGCGCAGGCGTACTATGCCAAGCAGCAGGGACTCACCGGCGTGACCACCGAGACCGGCGCCGGCCAGTGGGGCACAGCCCTTTCCATGGCCTGCTCCTATTTCGGTTTGGACTGTAAGGTCTACATGGTCAAGGTGTCCTACGAGCAGAAGCCCTTCCGCCGGGAAGTGATGCGCACCTACGGTGCATCGGTCACTCCGTCTCCTTCTATGGATACCAAGGTGGGCAGAAAGATCCTTGCTGAGCATCCCGGCACCACCGGCAGCTTGGGCTGCGCCATTTCCGAAGCGGTGGAGGCGGCAACTTCTATGCCCGGTTACCGTTATGTGTTAGGCAGTGTGATGAATCAGGTCATGCTCCATCAGACGGTCATCGGTTTGGAGACCAAGACCGCTATGGACAAATACGGCATTAAGCCTGATGTGATCATCGGCTGCGCCGGCGGCGGTTCTAACTTAGGCGGTCTGATTGCACCCTTTGTGGGAGAAAAGCTCCGGGGCGAGGCGGATTACCGTATCATTGCCGTAGAGCCGGAGTCCTGTCCCAGCTTCACAAGAGGCAAGTATGCCTATGACTACTGCGATACCGGTATGATCTGCCCCTTGGCTAAAATGTACACCTTAGGCAGCGGCTACATTCCCGCATCTACCCATGCCGGCGGCCTGCGGTATCACGGCATGAACTCCACGCTTTCCCAGCTGTATGATGACGGCCTGATCGAGGCGACTACTGTCAAGCAGACCGAGGTCTTTGCCGCGGCGGAGGCCTTTGCCCGGGTAGAGGGCATCCTGCCTGCGCCGGAGAGCGCCCATGCGATCAAGGTGGCGCTGGATGAGGCAATGAAGTGCAAGGAGACCGGCGAAGAAAAGACCATTGTATTCGGCCTGACCGGCACCGGTTATTTCGACATGTTTGCCTATGAAAGATTCCATGACGGCAAGATGACAGACTACACACCCACCGACGAAGAGATCGCAGTCGGCTTGTCCAAGCTTCCGGTGGTGCAGGAATAAGAGGTTTATTTGTGAAAAACGGTTCAAAACTCTGGCGGCTGTTTGCTACTTTTTTTAAGATCGGCGCCTTCACCTTTGGCGGCGGCTATGCCATGATCCCCATCATCCAAAGAGAAACTGTGGAAAAGCATAAGTGGGTAACGGACGATGACATTCTGGAGATCATTGCCATTGCCGAGTCTACCCCGGGACCTATCGCAATCAATTCCGCCACCTTTGTGGGCTACCGGACCTGCGGCGTTTTGGGCTCTGCCTGCGCCACCATAGGCGTGGTGCTGCCCAGCTTCGTCATTATTCTGGCGATCTCCTTTCTGCTGCAGCAGTTTCAGGACCTGCAGGCAGTGCAGTATGCCTTCTACGGTATCCGGGCCGGCGTTTTGGCGCTGCTGTTTAAGGCACTTTGGGGAATGTACAAAAAATCCCCCAAGGGCTGGGTATCCTATACGATTATGGCAGGCGCATTCCTTTGCACCGCTTTTTTGAAGATCAATGTGCTGTTTGTGATCATCGGCTGCGCCGTATTCGGCTTGGTTACTGCTTTGCTGGCTGACAGGAGGATGAAGCAATGAGCTTTTTGGAATTGTTTTATACCTTCTTTATGATCGGCGCCTTTACCTTCGGCGGCGGCTACGCCATGCTGCCCCTGATTCAGGAGCAGGTGACCCTGCGTTGGAGCGCATTGATTTCGGAGGAAGCCCTTGTCAACTTCGTGGCGGTCAGCGAATCCACCCCCGGACCCTTCGCGGTCAACATGGCAACCTATGTCGGTTCTGTGGTAGGCGGTCAGCATGGCGGCGCCTTGGCAAGCGTATTCGGTTCATTCTGTGCCACTATGGGCGTGGTGCTGCCCAGCTTTATCATTATTTTGATCGTTGCCAAGTGCTACGACAAGTTCCGGGAAAACCGGATCGTGAAAGGCTGTATGACAGGCCTGAAGCCTGCGGTGGTCGGTCTTATTGCAAATGCAATTTTGGGCGTTTTTATGACGGTGTTCTTCCCAGCAGGAATGTCTGCTGCGGTCTTTACGGAGCTTGCCTTTTATGTCAGCGCGGTGATTTTTGCCGGTATGCTGATCCTGGCATTTAAGAAGGTACACCCGATTTTGATCATCTGCATTTCCGCTGCGCTGGGTATCGGCGCAGGCTATCTCGGTATCCTTTGAAAATCAGAACCCGTACGGAAAGCCGTGCGGGTTCCGACTTTATACTTGAAAAAAAGGATAGTTTTGTTATAATAATGTATTATGGATTATTTTGGGCATGATATGTGCACCGGAAGGGAGGGCGAAAAATGAAGAAAAACCGTGGTATCAAACTCAGCACCATGCAGATCATTGCCGTTGTGTTTGCGGCGCTGATCGTGCTGGGTACGGTGCTGCTGAGCCTGCCGATTGCGACTCGCAGCGGACAAACCTGCGGTATACTGCCTGCTTTGTTTACAGCGACCTCCGCCACCTGTGTTACCGGCTTGACACTGTTCGATACCGGCAGCCAATGGAGCGGCTTTGGACAGATCGTGATCCTTTGCCTCATCGAGGTCGGCGGCTTGGGCTTTATGTCCGCAGCCTCTGTAGTGCTGTTTCTGTTTCGCAGAAAGATCGGTCTGCGGCAGCGTATGGTCATGGCGCAGGCTATGAGCCTGAACGAAATGGACGGCGTGGTGCGGCTGCAGAAATGGGTCTTGCTGGGAAGCCTGATCATTCAGGGTACGGGCGTTGCCATTCTGTTTCTCCGGTTCCTGCCTGCCTTCGGTTTCCGCCGGGCGTTGATTTGGGGCGTTTTTCACGGCGTTTCCGCTTTTTGTAATGCCGGATTTGATATTTTCGGTACCGGACAGAGTATTCTTCACCTGAATGGAGATCCGGTTGTTCTGCTGACCTTGATGGGATTGATCATTGTTGGCGGCTTAGGCTTTTTTGTGTGGGAAGAAGTTCTTACAGAGCGCAGTTTCCGGAAGCTTAGTGTGTATACCAAGCTGGTACTGGTAGTCAGCGGCGTGCTGATCCTGGTTGGTGCGGTGCTGTTCCTGCTTTTGGAGTGGAATAATCCCCACACCATCGGCAACATGCCCCTGTGGAAGAAGCTAATTAACGCTTTGTTCCAGTCTGTTTCTTTGCGTACCGCCGGTTTTGCAGCGGTGGATCAGGCAGGCTTGACCGATGCTGGCAAGGGAGTCAGCATTGTGCTGATGCTCATCGGCGGTTCTTCCGGATCCACGGCAGGCGGCTTAAAGACAGTGACCTTTGTGGTGCTGTTACTGTTTGTTTGGAATCGTATCCGGGGCAGAAGTACCGTAACAGTATTTAAGCGTACCATTCCGCCGGCAAAGGTTTTGGATGCTGTGACAATTGTTTCCGTAATGGTGGGCTTGGCAATGGCAGGCGCGGTGTTTATTTCCGCCACCTGTGCGATCAGTTTTTTGGACAGCCTGTATGAAACTGCATCGGCACTGGGTACGGTGGGTCTCACAGCCGGTTCTACCGGCTGTTTGGGGATCCCTGCGCAGCTGTTGATTATTGTGTTTATGTATTTCGGCCGCGTGGGCATCCTGACCATTAGTCTTGGCTTCCTTATGGGGGATAAGGCGCAGGATCGCTTCCGTTACGCGGATACGAATTTGTTAATCGGATAGGAGGAGCTTCTATGAAATCCTATATTGTTATCGGTTTGGGAAGATTTGGCACAGAGGTTGCCCGGAGCCTGTATCAGCAGGGCTGCGAGGTGCTGGCAATGGATGTCAATAACGATGCGGTTCAGCAGGTGAGCAACGATGTGACCCATGCTGTGGTAGGCGACGCCAGAGATAAGGATGTCTTAAAGGCGTTGGGAGCAAAGGATTTTGACTGCGGTGTGGTTGCCATTGGTGATAGCTTGGCAGATTCTGTTCTTGCGACGATGCACCTGAAGGAGCTGGGCGTGCCCTATATTGTCAGCAAGGCCCATGATGAGACCCATCGGCAGGTTTTGAAGAAGCTGGGCGCAGACCGTGTGGTGATTCCGGAAAAGGAAAACGCTGCCCGTCTTGCCAAGAGCCTGTCCTCCCACAATGTGTTGGATTACATCGAACTGTCCGAAGATTTCGGCATTATTGAAGTGCCCACACCTGCCCTTTGGGTGGACAAGAGCCTGATCGAGCTGAATGTTCGGGCAAAGCTGGGCGTAAATATTATCGCCATCAAGCGTGACGGCGGTATTACCGTTTCTCCTGCGGCGGATTTCCGGATCATGCAGGGAGATGTGGTGGTGGTGCTGGGCAGCACCGAGGCGCTGGAGGCTGTGCAGAAGCTGTGATGGAGCAGAGAATTACAGCCAGAAAGAATCCGTTGCTGCAGCAGGTTCGCCGCCTGCTGAGTTCCAAAAAGGAACGGCAGGAAGCGGGCCTTTTCGTGGCAGACGGAACAAAACTATTGGCGGAAGCCGTCCGTTGGTGGGATGGCTTGGATACGGTGATCCTGTCTGACGGTGTAGAAGCGGAAGTGCCGGAGCATGTACGGGTGATTCGCGTACCGGAGGATGTAATGGCATCCATCTCTCCCATGCAAACCCCTCAGGGCGCTCTTTTTCTGTGCCGGCTGCCGCTGGATACACCATTTGTTCCACAACCGGGCATGCTCCTTTTGGATGGCATTCAGGACCCGGGTAACTTAGGCACGATCCTGCGGACAGCAGATGCGCTGCATGTTCCTGTAGTCCTTATGGAGGGCTGCGCCGATCCTTACAGCCATAAGGTGGTTCGTTCCAGCATGGGCGCGGTATTCCGCACGAAGGTAGTGCAGGCCGATTGGCAGACGGTGCAGGCGGCTTGCAAAGAAGCAGGGATTCCCATTGCCGTTACGGCGCTGAGTGATCGGGCAGAAGATATCCGCAATGCAGCCTTGGCGCAAATGGCGGTGGTCATCGGCAGTGAGGGACAGGGCGTACGCAAAGAGATTTTGGACAGCGCCGACAGGGAACTGATCATCCCCATGCAGTCCCATTGCGAGTCCTTGAATGCGGCAATCGCCGCAGCCATTGTGATGTGGCAAATGAAACAGTAAACAGAAAGAGGGCGGAAAAATGTTAGTGCATTGGATATGGTATGCTCTGCTGCCGCAAGTACGCAGCTATGAAAAAAGAATGCTTTTGGAACATTTTTCTGACCCGGAAGAGATATTTCACCTGACAAAGGAAGCGTTGGACCGGTGTGAGGATCTGACAGAAGAAACCAAAACAGCCCTGATGAACAGGGATTTGCAGGAGGCAGAAAAGATTTTGCAGTCCTGCCGCCGGAAGGAGATCGGGCTGCTGACCTTTGGGTCGGATGCGTATCCCCGAAAGCTGCGCAACATTGACGATCCGCCTATGGTGCTGTACTACCGTGGCTGTTTGCCGGATTTTGAAGCTCAGCCGGTGGTGGCTGTGGTAGGTACGCGGAAATCCTCTGCTTACGGCATGAGGACGGCCGCTCAAATGGCCCGGCAGATCTCCGACTGCGGCGCTTTGGTGGTTACCGGCGGCGCAAGCGGTATTGATACTGCGGCTATGGAAAGCGTACTCAATGGCGATGACCGTTTGGTATGTGTATTGGGCTGCGGAGTGGATGTGGCATATCCCCACTGTAATAAAAAGCTGTTTGATCGGACGGCGGAAACCGGCTGCCTGTTGTCCGAGTATCCGCCTGCAACAAAGCCTCTGCGCTGGAACTTTCCCCGGAGAAACCGGATACTCAGCGGTATCAGCAACGGTGTCCTTGTGGTGGAAGCGCCTGTAAAAAGCGGTGCGTTGATCACAGCGGAACGGGCCTTTGCGCAGGGCAGAGATGTGTTTGTCGTGCCCGGAAATATCAACATGGAATCTTGCGCCGGCAGCAACGCCCTGTTGCAGGAATATGCGGCAGCAGCCTGCTCCGGATGGGATGTGGTAAAGGACTATGCTTCTCTTTACCCCGGAAAAATCGTATATAAGGAAGCCTTGCCGGTTACGGTGCAGGAGGTGCAAAATCCTGTCCAACCTGCCAAACCCCAAAAGGCTACCGACAAAAAATGTGTTGACATTACGGACGCTACGCCGTATAGTAAAACATCTGATTTGGTGCTGACTCCGGAGGAACAGGCGGTTTTGGACCGCGTAACGGAGGAAGCGATCCTCATCGATGATATTATCTCGCAAGTGAACGTGCCGGCAGGCAGAGTGCTGGCGACGCTGACGATGCTGGCGCTGAAAGGCGTTGTAAAAAATCACCCGGGACGGAGAGTGTCCCGGAATCGGAATTCATTTTAGCGGAGGAAAACATGGCAGCGAATCTTGTAATTGTGGAGTCGCCTTCCAAGGCGAAGACCATTGGAAAATATTTAGGACCGGACTATACCGTAAAGGCCAGTATGGGTCACCTGCGGGATCTTCCCAAGAGTACCATGGGTGTGGATATTGCAAACGGTTTTGAACCGGAATATTTGCCTATGGAATCCAAAACGGAAGTTATCAACGAATTGCGGAAGCTGGCGAAAAAGGCAGATACCGTCTATTTGGCAACGGACCCTGACCGTGAGGGCGAAGCGATCTCATGGCATCTTCAGGCGCTGCTGCAGCTTCCGGATGAGAAGGTCTGCCGTGTGACATTTAATGAGATCACCCAAAAGGTGGTCTGTGAATCTATCAAGACACCCAGAGCCATTGACTTGGCGCTGGTGGATGCCCAGCAGGCGCGCCGTGTGCTGGATCGTATCGTGGGCTACCAGCTGTCGCCGCTGCTGTGGAAGAAAATCCGCAAGGGTCTTTCTGCAGGCCGTGTGCAGTCTGTTGCCACTCGTTTGGTGGTGGATCGGGAGAATGAGATCCGGGCCTTTGTGCCCCGGGAGTACTGGTCCTTGAAGGTGACATTGGATCGTTTGGGAAAGCCCGGTTCCTTCGTTGCCCAGTATTACGGCGATACCAAGAAGCGGGAGCTGGAAAATGAGGAACAGGTAAACCAGGTGATCCACGATATTACCGGTAAGGAGTTTACCGTTACCGGTGTTCGTCGGGCAGAGAAGAAGCGCAGCGCCGCGCCTCCTTTTACTACCTCTACCTTACAGCAGGAGGCTTCCCGAAAGCTGAATATGACCCCCAAGCGCACCATGGCCATTGCCCAGCAGCTGTATGAAGGCGTGGATGTGGCAGGCTACGGCACAATGGGTCTAATCACCTATATGCGTACGGACTCCCTGCGCTTGAGTGACGAAGCAATGGCAGCTGCCGCCAGCTTTATTAAAGACCGTTACGGCAAGGACTACTATTACGGCAAGCCTCATGTATTTAAGACCAAATCCGGCGCGCAGGATGCCCACGAAGCCATCCGTCCCACCCATGTGGAGTTGGATCCGGAGCAGATTCAGAGCAGCCTGACCCGGGAGCAGTATCGCCTTTACAAGCTGATTTGGAGCCGTTTTCTGGCATCCCAAATGGCCAATGCTGTCTATGATACCGTGCAGATCGATGCCCAGTGCGCCGGTCATACCTTCCGCGCCAACAACCAGAGCTTGAAATTCTCCGGTTTTATTGCTGTCTATGAAGAGGGCAGAGATGACGAGGAGGAGGCTGTGGGTGCGCCGCTGCCGGATCTGCAGGAGGGAGAAAAGGCAACTGCTTCCAAGATGGACAAGGAGCAGCACTTTACCCAACCGCCTGCTCGGTATACGGAGGCAACGCTGGTTAAGGCCATGGAGGAAAAGGGCGTAGGCAGACCCTCTACCTATGCCGCCACTGTGTCTGTCATTCAGGATCGTGAGTATGTCAACAAGGTAGACAAGCGGTTGGCGCCTACGGCATTGGGCGAGGTGGTCACCTCCCTGATGATGGAGCGGTTCAATGATATTATCGATGTGGAATTTACTGCCAATATGGAGCAGGAGCTGGACGATGTAGAGGCCGGCAAGCGGAACTGGAAAGAGGTGCTTGCCCAGTTTTACGAGGGCTTCCATCGGGAGATGGAGGAAGCGGAAACGGCTCTGGAGGGCGTCCGCCTGAAGGTTCCGGATGAGGTTTCCGAGGAGATCTGCGAGGTCTGCGGACGGAACATGGTGGTGAAGGTGGGTCGGTTTGGCAAGTTCTTGGCATGTCCCGGCTTCCCGGAGTGTACCAACACCAAGCCCATCGTGGAGAAAATGCCTGGCCGTTGTCCTAAGTGCGGCAGCACGATTTTAAAGCGGAAGTCCAAGCGCGGCTTTGCCTATTACAGCTGTGAACGGGGCGCGGATTGCGGCTTTATGACATGGGACGTTCCTACAGCGGAGGATTGCCCCACCTGCGGACAGACCATGTTTAAGAAGTCCGGCAGAGGCCGTCAGAAGTCGTTCTGTATCAATGCGTCTTGCCCCAACTTCCTGCCGGAAGATCAGCGGGGTTACTATAAAAAGAAGACAGAGGGCGAAGAAGCGCCCGAAAAAAAGACAGCTGCCAAGAAGCCGGCAGCCAAGAAAACCAAAAAGACAGGGGATAAGAAGTAATGGCCACAGTTAAGGTCATCGGCGCAGGCCTTGCCGGCGCAGAAGCGGCATGGCAGCTTGCCAACCGGGGAATTTCGGTGGAGCTTATTGAGATGAAGCCTGCCAAGAAATCGCCTGCCCACCATAGCGATACCTTTGCAGAGCTTGTCTGCTCCAACTCTCTCCGGGGTGACCGGATCGAAAATGCGGTAGGCCTTCTCAAGGAAGAAATGCGCCGCATGGGCAGCCTCATCATTGCCTGCGCCGATGCTACCCGTGTGGAGGCAGGCGGCTGTCTGGCGGTGGACCGTCAGGGCTTCTCTGACATGGTGACAGAGAAGATCAAAAATCATCCCAATATTACCGTGATCTCTCAGGAGGTCACCGAAGTGCCGGAAGGACCGGTGATCATTGCTACCGGCCCCTTGACCTCCGATGCCCTCAGCGAAGCCATCGGTAAGTATTTCGGCACAGAGTATCTGCATTTCTTTGACGCGGCAGCACCGTTGGTGACTGCCGAATCTGTGGATATGGATAAGGCATGGTGGCAGTCCCGTTATGACCGGGGAACACCGGATTATGTAAACTGCGCCATGGATCGGGAGGAGTACGAAGCCTTCCTGAAAGAGCTGATCTCTGCGGAGGAAGCCCCTGTCCACGGCTTTGAGGACAAGAATGTGTTTGAAGGCTGTATGCCGGTGGAGGTCATGGGCCGTCGCGGACCGGATACGCTGCGGTTTGGCCCGTTGAAGCCGGTAGGCCTGATCGATCCCAAGACCGGCAAAGAGCCCTATGCCGTTGTTCAGCTGCGGCAGGACAATGCGGCAAAGAGCGTTTACAATCTGGTTGGCTTCCAAACCCACCTGAAATTCGGCGAGCAGAAGCGGGTATTTTCCATGATTCCTGCTTTGAAGGATGCGGAGTTTGTCCGCTACGGCGTTATGCACCAGAATACCTTCCTGGAGTCACCCAAGCTGTTGAATCGGTATTACGCAGACCGCCGCAATCCTTTGGTTGCCTTTGCCGGACAGATGACCGGCGTGGAGGGCTATGTGGAAAGCGCAGCCTCCGGATTTTTGGCAGCGGTAGCCATGGCAGCGAAGGTGCAGGGAAGACCCCTGCCGGAGTTCCCCAAGGAAACTGCCATCGGCGCATTGGGCTTGTACATCAGCGATGAACGGATCGAAAATTTCCAGCCCATGAATATCAATTTCAGCATTATTTCTCCGCTGGAGCAGCGGATTCGGAAAAAAGCAGAGAAAAACCTGGCCATTGCCAATCGGTCCTTAGCATGGATCGATTCCATGGTGGCACAGGGGATTTAGGAGGAATCACCATGAAGATCATTCTGGACGCAATGGGCGGCGATCTTGCTCCGCAGGCGCCTGTGATGGGCGCAGTACAGGCGGTGAAGGAGTTTGGCGCGCAGATCACTCTTGTGGGTCGGGAAGAGGAGATCCGTAAGGCTTTGCAGGAAAACGGGATCGATACCTTGCCTGCAGGACTGGAGATCCGGCATGCCGACGATGTGGTGGATATGCACGATGATCCTGCAGCCGTGATCCACAAGCGGAAAGGTTCTTCCATGGTGGTTGGCCTGAAAATGCTGGCAGAGGGAGAGGGCGATGCCTTTGTGTCCGCCGGCAGTACCGGTGCGCTGCTTTCCGGCGCAACCTTGATTGTCAAGCGCGTCAAGGGTATTCGCCGCGCAGCCATGGGTCCTGCTATGCCCAACAAAAAGGGCGGCAAGACTGTGATTTTGGACTGCGGCGCCAACGCTGAGTGCACACCGGAATTTTTGCTGCAGTTTGGTCTTGTAGGTTATCTGTACGCCAAGAAGTATTTTGGCGTGGAAAATCCCAAGGTCGGTCTTTTGAATATCGGCACCGAGGATTCCAAGGGAACACCGCTGCAGAAGGAGGCGTATGCTTTGCTGCAGCAGGCATCCGACGAGGGTCTTATCAACTTTGTTGGCAATGTGGAAGCCCGGGATGTGCCATTGGGCGCAGTGGATGTGATCGTCTGCGACGGCTTCTCCGGCAATGTGCTGCTTAAGACCATTGAGGGCACAGCCATGTTTATGGGCAGCCTGATGAAGCGGATGTTTAAGAAGAATATTTTTACAATGATCGGCTATGTATTTAGTAAGTCCGGTGTAAAGGACTTGGTAAAAATGCTGGACTATCGGGAGATCGGCGGCACCCAGTTTTTGGGTATCCGCAAGCCGGTCATTAAGGCCCATGGCGCATCCGATGCTTTGGCATTCCGCAATGCGGTGCGTCAGGCCATGGATGCGGCAGCCAGCGACATTTCCGCAGAACTGGAAGAGGGGCTGAAGCTGCTGGCAAGCAAAGGAGAAAACCAATGATTAAGGATCTGGAGGCAGCCATTGGCTACCGATTCCAAAATATCACCCTTTTGCAAAATGCCCTTTCTCATTCCTCTTACGCCAACGAGCGCTGGCATAATAGCCTGATGAGCAACGAACGGCTGGAGTTTTTGGGCGATTCCATTCTGGGCATGGTGGTTGCAGAGTATTTGTACCGTAATTTCCCGGATCGTCCCGAGGGGGAATTGACCCGGATGCGGGCAGATATGGTCTGTGAGACCAGCTTGGCAGCCATTGCCCGGACCATCGGTTTGGGACAGCATCTGCTCTTGGGTCACGGAGAGGAGCAGGGCGGTCGGGAGAGAAATTCCATTTTGGCAGATGCGGTGGAGTCTGTCATCGCAGCTTGTTTCTTAGACGGCGGCATGGATGCGGCACGCGGTTTGATCGAGAAGTTTGTGCTGACCAATGTACCGGTGTCTCGTCTGCAAAATGAGGACTATAAGACTGCGCTGCAGGAGCTGGTACAGCAGAAGAAGGATCAGGTTCTGCGCTATGTGATGGCAGGGGAGTCCGGTCCTGACCACGATAAGAGCTTTATTGCCCATGTGGAGTTGAACGGTCAGATCATCGGCGTGGGTACAGGCCGCAGCAAGAAACGTGCAGAGCAGGACGCTGCCCGCGCAGCCTTGGAAACTTTGAAATAACAAACGAAAACACAGATATTCTGAAGAATATCTGTGTTTTTACTTTCAAAATGTGAAATTTTTTCCGCAGTGCCGAAAGCACTTGAAAAATGTCGAAAAAAAGGCTATAATGGAGGCACCAACAAAAAGGAGACTAACGGTATGCAGACTGTAAAGGATACTTGCAGCCCGGTACTGACGGATAAAACACAAGAGCAAGAGAAAACCTATGTTGCGCCTGCAAGTAAGCCGGTGTACGAAGTGTGCAAGCGGATTTTTGATGTTGTGATGTCTGTGTTTGCGCTGATCGTCCTGAGCCCCGTGTTCCTGATCGCGGCTATTGCAATCTTGATCGAAGACGGTGGCCCGGTGTTTTTCTGCCAGAACCGCCTGACCAAAGGCGGCAGGGAATTTAAGATGTATAAATTCCGTTCCATGGTCAAGGATGCGGAAGCAAAGCTGGAATCCTTGATGGATCAGAACGAGATGAAAGGTCCTGCCTTCAAAATCACCGATGACCCCCGGATCACCAAGGTAGGCAAGATCCTGCGGAAAACCAGTATCGATGAACTGCCTCAGCTTTTGAATATTATCAAAGGCGATATGTCTATCATCGGTCCCCGGCCTCCGCTGCCCCGGGAAGTTGCCCAGTATACGCCTTACCAGATGCACCGGCTGGATGTGATTACCGGCCTTGCCTGCTACCATGAGTGTCAGGGCCGCAGCGAAGCCCATAATTTTGATGCATGGGTGGAGTCGGATCTGAAGTACATTCGGGAGCGCAGCTTCCTGACGGATTTGAAGGTTATTTTTATGACCATCAAGGTGGTCATCACCGGCAAAGGCGCCATGTGATGGCAAACTGAATAAACAAAGAACCCTCCGGGCAAATTACACCCGGAGGGATTTTTATGACCGAAAAAGAGTACGGCAAACTGGTAAAGGACATGGCGCCAAAATCGCCCATTGTCAAGGATTGCTTCCATGCCTTTTGGATCGGCGGACTGATCTGCACCATCGGACAGCTGCTGCTGAACGGCTATTCCGCTTTGGGGTTAGGGGAGACGGAGGCAGGCACGGCGACCTCCATGACCTTGGTAGCTCTGTCTGCTTTGCTGACCGGACTTAGTTTATACGATAATATCGCCAAGCATGCCGGCGCCGGCACTTTGGTGCCGATTACCGGCTTTGCCAACGCCGTAGCCGCCCCCGCGGTGGAATTCAAAACCGAGGGGTTTGTTTTAGGCGTCGGCGCAAAGATGTTCACAATAGCGGGACCTGTAATCGTCTACGGTGTGTCCGCAAGCGTGGTGTATGGACTTATTTATTGGATAACCACATTGTTTTAACAACAAAAGGCTTGACCAATTGGTCAGGCCTTTTGTTGTTAGTGACATCTTTTGCAAGGAGTAAATCCTCGAGATTCTGCTTCGGACTGTGTAACCTGTTCAGGATCTTCCATGTTGCTACACCCAGCATGGGTATGATATTTTGTGCCACCGTTAGTGGGAATCCACACCATAGTTTCGCGGTGGTAGTCGGGATCGTCTTTTCCGCAAGTTGTACATTTGCCATTAGAGAAATTGTGTCCAGCGGTTAAGCCACTAGTAGCGCCGCATACAGTGCAGGTTTTAGGCTCTGAGCAAGTGGCATCTTTCCAGTTGTGTCCCTTAGCTTCACCTTCCGTTGCGCCGCAAGAACAGGTCTTTGGTGCAGTACAAGTTGCGGAGCTGAAGCTGTGCGTGTGTGGAGGCTCAGTAGTGGGTTCAGTAGTGGGTGCAGTAGTAGGTTCAGTAGTGGGTTCAGTAGTAGGTTCAGTAGTAGATGCGGCTGTAGTTTCAGAGGTAGATTCAACAGTGGAATCGGTACTTGCTTCGGTAGTGGTGGTAGCTGTAGTGTCATCAGGCGCATTGGCTTCAGTATTGGGCGCCGTGAAAATTGTCACAAGTGCTAGTATGATAACAATGATAAGCTTAAGCCTTCCTTTTATGTATTTATTCAGAATGGCCTGCCATTTTGAAATGGGAATTACAAGCGCAACAATAAGTACAGAAATTAAACTCGAAAAACTTGGAAAATATACCATGGCAGACAGTATAAAAAATATGGATAGAATCCATAGACCGACTATTTTACCTTTTTTCATTTTATATTATCTCCTTTTATTAACGAATCATTTGTTTTTACATGCTAAATATATTATATTTCCAATACCTGCTGTGGTGAAGAATAAAAGAATATGAATCCACGCTTCTTTATTGTTCCAACTAAAGGTTGTTTTGTGGTAGATTTTATTTTTAATTGCACGCTTTGGATTTTTGATATATCCCATACCTTTCTTGCCATAGAATGGGTTTGTTGCTTTTTTGATTTTCCTTTTAAGCCTACCTGTTGTCCTAGCTTTAAATGATTTCTTCAAACTAGGAGTTCGTAATCCAATCTTCATAATACCACCTTTATTAAAAAGTGCGCAGCCGAAGCTGCGCACGAAAAATGCAGCTTCATCCTGCTGCGACACAGTTCACT
>JAZKXW010000126.1:0-34700 GCA_045611825.1 Faecousia sp. | reverse complement strand
AAAAAGCTGTACGCCGGGCGGCGCCCCACCCTCCTACTTTCCTTTTGATTTTTATCAATATAGCACGCTCATCAGTTTTTTATCTTCCAGCTCTGCGTAAATATCCGCCACCGCCTCCGGGTTTTCCAGTTCTGCCCGGATAAAGCGATACACATAAGGCCGCAGCGCGCCCACGGGAGAACTGAGAATATGCATTCCCATATAAAGGGACAATTCCCGCTTCAGATCGATGGCTAAAAACGCACCTGCTGCGCCGCCCCAGCCAAAATCTTCATACCGGGGATCGCCCTTGGGGCAACGCATACCCAGGCCGTAGGTGTGGACATCCCTTTGCCAAAAAGTTTCGATCTGCTCCGGGGTCAGCCGGGGGGTGATCATTAAAGCAAGGGTCTGAGGCTTTATCAGCCGACCAAGGCGCAGCGCCTCTGCAAATTTCATATAGTCATCCACCGTGGAAATGCACCCGGCGCCGCCGGAGGCATACTGGCTTCCGATTTTAAACTGGAAGATCTCCTTGCCTATGTTCTCCACCTTGCCGTCTGCAAAGCGGTACTGGGGCGCAACGGTTTCCAGTTCTTCCGGGGGCAGCATAAAGGTAGAATCCTGCATCCCTGCCACTTGGAAAATATGGGTTTTCACATAATCCTGGAAACTTTCGCCGGAAAGGACTTCCACCAACGCCGCCAGCACATCGTGGCAAAGAGAATAACTCCAATGATCCCCGGGCTCAAAGTCCAGTGGCTCTTTGGCAAGATATTTCATCACTTCCCGGGTCTGGCAACGACCGGCGGTCTCTTCCCGGCAGGCCAAAAGTTGGTCAGATACCAAATCATAAGCAAAACCGGCGGTCATCTCAAAAAGATGGCAGATCTTGATCTGCTTTTTCGCCGGACGGATGCCGCCCTCGGTCTTCACCGTCATTTGGGAAAATTCCGGCATATATTTGGCAAGATCATCCTCCAGAGAGAACATTCCCTTTTCCCATAACTGCATCGCCGCTACGCAGGTAATGGGTTTACTGCAGGAGTAGATATTGTACCGCTCCTTGCCGTCCATTTTGATTTTATTTTCCAGATCCCGATAGCCGGATTGATACCGAAAAATGGGTTTTCCCTTTTGGCACACCGCAATGTCCAACCCCGGCACACCCGCTGCCACTAAGGCATCGCAAAATTTCTTGGTTTCCGTGAACATACTTATTCCTCTCCTTTGCTAAGCATCACCACAGCACCTAACACCAAAACAATGCCGATGATCGCCGGGACACTCAAAACCTCGTGGAACAATACCACACTGAAAATCGTTGCCGCCAAAGGCTCGATAATACCCAAAGCCGATGCCGTACCCGCAGGCAACTCCCGCATCGCCAAAGTGTAAAGAAAATATGGACCTACGCAGGTGCAAAGACCAATGCCCAAAATCAGCGGAATGATCACCACCGGATCGGTGGCCGTAATGGCTACCAACTCCCCGGGGTTGCAGGTAGATACCGCCATAATACCCATAACCATAAAGGCGTAGGCCGTTGCCGTAAGGGAATTGTTTTTGCGGAGCATAGCGTACTTGGTAAAAACATTGTACGCACTGTAAGTGATCGCCGCGCCAAAGCCCAGCACTACGCCCCAGAAACTCAGATCCATACCCCCGGTGATGCCGGAGACCAAAGCGCATCCTACCACCACCAACGCCACGGCAAGGCCCTTGACCACCGTCAACTTTTCCCGGAGGAACAGTACGCTATAGATAAGCACGAACACCGGGGAGGTGTACATCAAAATCACCGCGGTGGATACGCTGCTGGCATCAATGGCCGCATAATAGCAAGCCGCCGCGCCATACATCATCAAACCGCTGCCCAAAAACAAAGGAACTTCCTTCCATGGCGCCCGGAACAACTTCCGGTTGGTGATCAGCAGATAAAGGGGCATCACGATCCCCGCCACACCGCCACGCATGGCAGTCATATGCAGCGGTGTAAAACCAAAGGGTCTTAAAAGGTTAAAGAAAATACCGGAACTGCCCCATAAAATACCGGCGATCGCGATATACAAAATTGCGCGTTTTTTCATAATTTTCTCCAATTTCTGTAGTTAGTTGCATAATAGCACAGAACCCTTTTCCTTGCAAGGTCATTATTGTACGGATTTTTCTTTACAAAAGTATACCTAATCAGTATATCCGTGCATTGCATTTCCGGTTTTCCCCGCTATAATGGAATTGTAAAACTACCTAAGAGGGCGTGTCGCTATGGAACAGATCCTGCGTGCAAATGCCCGGTGGATCGACGAAACCTGGGAAAAGATCCATCGGAAACTCAGCAAAGTATGCATCCGCAGTCGGGAGAAGCTGCCTTTTACCTCTGTAAACGGAGTGCATGACGACCACAGCCACATACTCAACGACTGGACCAACGGTTTCTGGCCCGGTATGATGTGGCTGATGTATGTAGGCACCGGATATGAAGAATACAGGAAAACCGCTGAACGGGCAGAGCTTCTGATGGATCCGGTTTTAGAGGACTACAAGAGTCTGCACCATGATGTAGGCTTTATGTGGATACCTGCCAGTGTGGCCAATTACCGCATTACCGGCAACAAAGCCGCAGGCAACAAGTCTCTCTTCCTTGCCAGCACCCTGTTTTCCCGTTACAACATTGATGGTCGGTATATTCGGGCATGGAACAACTGGTGCGACACAGCCTTTGATTTGGACAAAACCCGTACCATCGTAGACTGTATGATGAACATTCCGCTGCTATACTGGGCAAGCGAGGAACTGAAGGACGAGCGATTCACCCGTGTTGCCATGGCGCACGCAGACACCACTATGCGGGATCACATCCGTGAGGACGGCAGTATCATCCATGTAGTTACCCACGATATTCAAACCGGTCAAAGTGTCAAGCTTGGCTTCTTCCCCGGCGGTGGCTATAACGAAGATACCTCATGGTCAAGAGGTGTTGCCTGGGCAATTTACGGTTTTGTGATTTCCTATATGCACACCAAGGCACAACGGTACTTGGATACCGCCATTCTCTGCGCCGATCATTTCATCCGGGAATCCAAAAAAACCGGCTATATTCCTCTGGCAGATTTCTATGCACCGAAAGCATACCACTGCTTGGATGCTTCTTCGGCTATGACCGCGGTGTGCGGTATCATCGAGATTGCTAAGGCCCTTGGCGGTGATCGGGGCAACTATTATATGGGCGAGGCTATGAAGATCCTCCGGGCAACAGAAGCCTATGCCTGTAACTACACCGACGAGGAAGATGCGCTGGTGACCAAAGCCACCGGTTTCTGTCCCCGTCCCGGCAGACCGGGTACGGAGATCGAGATTCCTCTCATCTTTGCGGACTTCTTTTTTGTAGAAGCCATGCTCAAGCTAAAAGGCAATACCTTCCAAATGTGGTAAGTATTATAAAATTTATAACATTCGTAAAGGAGATTTTATTATGGACTTTAATTCTACCGTCAAAGGCTCTGCCCTGGAGGGCTTCTACCCCGCCGGCTGGGACTTTGCCAAGATCGATGCCTGCATCGATGCCCCGGAGACCATTCTGAACCGTCAAGCTCACTGGAACAAGGACTTTAACCCTGTTATGTGTGACAGTCTGGGCGAGTTTGAGACCTACATGGGTCATGAGATCGCCATGCAGATCCGCCTTGCCAAGGAGAGAAACGAGAAGATCGCCTTTATCCTTCCTGTCGGTCCTATGGGCATGTACAAGTGGGTAGTCTACTTCCTGAAGGAGTGGAAGGTGGCCTGTGACCATGTATATACCTTCAACATGGACGAGTGGGCAGACAGCGAGGGCAACACGCTGGCATCTGACAATCCCGGCGCATTCCAGTACGCTATGGAGCAGGCACTGTTCAATCCTCTGGGTGAACTGACCGTTCCCGCCTCTCAGCGGAACTTCGCTACCAAGGACAATCTGCCCACCTACCCCGGCAAGATCGCCGCTTTGAAGGCAGAGGGCGCAAAGCTGGTGCTGGTCTACGGCAGCGGCAGAATGTGCCATATTGCTTTCTGGGAGCCCACCTTTGCAGCTGACTACGCAACCGCTGCAGAGTGGGAAGCAGCACCCTACCGCATTGCTGCTAAGATCCACCCCCTGACTGTGGAACAGAACGCTCTGACCAGCTTCAAGTCCCGCACCACCTTGGTTCCTTGCCGCGCCAACACCATCGGCCCCGGTCTGTTCCTGCAGGCTGACTACGCCATCGGCGGTGCAGACGGCACGCTGGGCAGAGGTATGCAGTGGCAAGGTATGTCCCTGTGGATGACGCTGCGCTACGGCAAGACCCCTTGGATCACCTCTTCCTATATTCCCACGCTGGCCGGCCGTCTCTTCTTCCTGAAGGAACTGGCAGGTCCTCTGGTGGCAGAGTGCAACTGATATGAAGAAAACCATTTGGTGTGTCATCGGCGCCAACGGAATTGCTGATCGCCGGGGCATCCCTGCCCTGTTGGCGGATCCCGAAAACACCGTTGCTGCCGTCATGGATAGAAATACGGCTGTCGCCAAAAACATTGCGGAAAAATACGGTATATCCCAGCATTTCTCCGATGCGGAGGCTATGCTTTCTCAAGTTCCCTGTGATGCGGTATATATCGCAACACCGGTGTTTTGCCATTACGAGCAAGCCTTGCTTGCGCTGCGCTACGGCGTTAATGTGTTTTTAGAGAAGCCCTTAGCCATGAACGCCGAGGAGGGCAAGCAGATCGTGGATGCCTTTGCCAAAGCCGGCAAGCAGTTGACCGTAGGTTACATGATGGGTTATCACAATCTGCATTGTCAGGCCCGGGATTTGATCCAAAACGGCAAACTGGGCACGCTGAATCTGGCAAGATTGCAGTTTTCCTGCTGGTATCCGGATATTCCCGGCGCATGGCGGCAAAATCCCGCCCTGTCCGGCGGCGGCTGTATTATGGATCTTGCCGTGCATTGCATGGAACTGTTTGAAAGCATTACCGGCGATCCCATTGCAGACTGCCAAGCCTATTTCGCTACCCGCACTTTCCAATATCCGGTAGAAGACAGCGCAGCGATCCTGTTCCGCTCCCAAAGCGGTGTGTTGGGTCATATTGATGTAAACTTTAACATTCCCGACAACTGCACCGCCTCCAGATTGGAACTGTACGGCACCGACGGCAGCATCTACGCTGAGGGCACCTTGGGTCAGGAAGAAACCGGCATCATGCGTTTTGTCCACGCACCTCAGGGCGCGTACGACGCAAAGCAAAGCCGTTCCGTTTCCGAGGCGCAGGAGTTCCACGGCGCAGGCAGTAACCTTTACACCAAGCAATTTGCTCAGTTCAACCGCATCCTGCGCAGCGGCAACGCCGATCTTACCAATGCGTACAAGGCTCTGCATATTCAGGAACTTTGCGATGCAATTTATCAAAAAGAGAAGTGATACTGATGAAAAACGGAATTACAGTTGCCGGCAGTACCATTGTGGATAAGATCTATCAGATCCCGATATATCCCGCTTTGGGGGAATTGACGCAAATTCAGGATATTCAGCCCGCCATGGGCGGCTGCGTTGCCAATGTAGCCATGGACTTAAAGAAGATCTGTCCGGACATGGCGATTCGCGCGGTGGGTCTTGTGGGTACTGATCCAGAGGCAGAATTCTACAAACGCACCCTGACGGATGCAGGTGTGGATGTTTCCGGTATCGGCCAGATCGACGGTCTGACCACCTGCACCCACGTGATGAGCATTCCCGGCGGTCAGCGCACATTCTTTACCTATACCGGCGCTGACGGCGAACTTTCCGCCAAGGATATCGACTTTGCCGGTATGGAAAGCAAGATCCTCCACTTAGGTTATTTCCTGCTTTTGAAGAAGGTGGATGCCGGTGAGGGCTTGGAGATCCTAAAAAAGGCAAAAGCCGCCGGTATTGAAACCTCCATTGACTTGGTCAGCGAGAGTTCCGACCGCTATGGCTTGGTACTTCCCTGTCTGCCCTACACGGATTATCTCATCATCAACGAGTTGGAAGCCGGCAAACTGACAGACATCGATCCTGCGCCGGAGAATCTGGAAGCCATCTGCCGAAAACTGATGGCGCTGGGTGTTAAGAAGAAAGTCATTATCCATATGCCGGAACGGGCAGTTTGCCTGTCCGAAGAAGGCTTTACAGCCGTCGGTTCCTACATACTCCCCGACGGTTTTATCCAAGGCACCACCGGTGCCGGTGATGCCTTCTGCGCCGGTGCGCTGATTGGCATTTACAATGCTCGGGCCGACCGGGAGATCTTGGAATTTGCCTCTGCCTGCGCAGTTATGAGTCTGCGCTGCGCCGGTGCCACCGGTGGTTTGGCAGGAGAAGCCGAAACCAAGGAATTCTGCAAACAATTCCTCCGCCGTAAAGTCTAAATCACAAAAACATCCCGGTTGCTTTTGCAACCGGGATATGTTTATGTTTCTTTCGCGTATTTGTCCGGATAGGAAACAGACTCCACATACTGGCTGGGGGTCATGCCCGTTTCCCGTTTGAATACTCTGCAGAAATAATGGGGGTTATCATAGCACAGGAACTCGGAAATCTGGGAAATGGTATACAGTTCCTTGCGAAGCAGGTATTTCGCTTCGCTGATCTTCAAATCCGTCAGGTGCTCTGTAATGGTCTTGCCGCAGTTTTCCTTGAACACCGCGCTGACATGGGTACGGCTGAAACCCAACTGTTCGCTGATGGCATCCACGGTGATCCGTCCGTAGACACTGTTGGTCAGCATATCCATTACCGCTTTTGTCAGTTTGTCATAATTTTTTTCGCCGGGGGCTGCCACCTTAGGCAGTATCGTGGAGCGCATCAGTTTTAAAAGCAACATCTCCAGATTCAGTTTAATCAACTGCTCGCTGCCTAAAAGACCGTCTGCCCGCTTTTGCAGTTCCACCTCATACGGGCTGTCATCGGCAAGGTAATAGGCTTCCTGCCCATCGGAGATCATTTCCGCAATGTACCGGCGCAAAGGGGTAGGAACATTCATCCGCCGGTCAGCAAAAAATTTCATATCCTTGGAGGTACAGTAGAACGTAATGATAAACACCGTCGGCGGATCAACAGGATCCGACGCAATCGCATGCTTTTCCCCGGGTTTATGGAAGATGATCTCACCTGCGCCAAGGGTCATCGTCCGGTCATCGGCTTTGACCACGGCTCTGCCCCGGTCAATATATACCAATTCCCAGTAATTGTGGGTCTCGCTGTCAAAAGAAAAATCCGCTTTGAACTCAAAATAATGAATGGACATGATCTGCCGCACATTGATCAGGCAGTTTATGGAATTTTTTCCGTATTTGGGTTCCATAGCAATTGCTCCTTGGAATAGTTTGTTTTTTTATTTTACCATATTTTTTTGCAAAAACAATCCCCGGAGTTTCAAAAAGTGTACCGATTCCGTGTATTTGTATATTGCAAATCCACTTTCTCTACATTATACTGGTAAATGACAAAGAATTATACTTCTTTCAGGAGGTTGTTTTATGAATGTATTAGCGATTGTCTGTCATCCCGACGATATGGAGATCGGCTGCGGCGGTACGCTGCTGCGGTGCCAAAAGCGCGGGGATAATGTTACCGTCTGCCATGTTGCCAACGGTAATATGGGACACATGGTCATCCCGCCTGAGGAACTGCGTGTTACCCGGATCGCAGAAGCCAAGAAAGCCGGCGATATCGGCGGCTTCACCACCGTCACCTGTGATGTGGGTGATCTGTTGGTCAACTCCGCTGACAAAAACCAGATTGACCGTCTTGTGAAAGTCATTCGGGAAGCCAAGCCTGATTTCATCATCACCCATGCTCCCAATGATTACATGAACGACCATGTAGAGACTTCTAAACTGGCATTTTACGCAGCCTTCAGCGCCACCGTTCCCCATTATGAGCCCCAACTGGGCAAGGCTTGCAATGTCGTGCCGATTTACTACATGGACAACTCCGGTTTGCTGGATAGCGAGCCCACCGAATATGTGGATATTACCAATGAACTGGAAACTAAGCTCCAGATGCTTGCCTGCCATGAGAGCCAGCTTGTGTGGCTGCAAGACCACGATGACAACGACATCATGGAAGTTGCCCGTACCTTCGCCCGGTTCCGTGGCATCCAGTGCGGCAGCAAGTATGCCGAAGGCTTCCGCCAGTGCAACACCGACCACCGGGTTACTTTCCGCAGATTGCTTCCTTAATTCTGAGTGCATAGAAGCCTCTAATCGTCATCTTCTGTGTTCCGACAAATCAAACCGCCGACTTACAAAACAAGTCGGCGGTTGTTTTTTATTGCAGTTCGTCGATTTTACGGGCAATGTCGCAGCTAACTGCATGGGGGCAGTTTGCATAATTACAATCCACTTCCGTAACTTCGCCATCCTCAGCGATGACTTCCACCATACGGCTGCCATCCAAGCATCGGCAATAGCCGCTGAAAAACAGTTCCTTTTCCACGCTTACTCCTCCATAATACAGAAGCCGTCAGCCTGCAGCCAATTGCTTTGCATATTGTGGCTCAGCAGGACCTTTCCACTCGGAATCTCCCAACTTTGCAAACCTGCATTGAGATAGATCCGCAAGGTCTTGCCCGCATAACTGCGGCGGAAACCCAGATGATGCTCTCCGGCACAGAAGAACTGCACCTGACCCAACTGCAGCGCAGGCCGGTCCTTGCGCAGCATGCCCAGCATCCGGAAGTGTCCCAAAAGTTCCACATCCTCCTTGCCCCAAGGATAGGGACGGCGGTTGAAGGGGTCTTTTCCGCCTTCCATCAGCACCTCGTCACCATAGTAAATACTGGGGCTGCCGGGCAAGGTAAACTGCAGGCAGGATGCCAGCATCAATTTTTGGCGAGCCTTTTCCCTCTGCTGGGGAGATAATTTCCGCCTTACCAATTCCTCCCGGGTTCCGTCCCGGTCGTCTACCAAAGCAGTCAAAATCCGGGGCGTATCATGGGTGCCCAACAGATTCATACAGCAGGGCATGACCTGCGAGGGATAATTCTCCACAATGGTATTTACCGCATGGTATAGGCCTGTGCCGTCATCGCTTCCCCGAACAAAATTCAGAATTGCCGTACGGAAAGGATAATTCATAACGCTGTCCAAAGTGCCATCCACAAAATACCGGCGGCGAACACCGTAAGCGATCTTGTTGGAAGCATCCTCCCAAACCTCACCGATCACCAGTGCATCGGGCTTCAGCTCCCGAACCCGTTTTTTCAGCAGCGCCATAAACTCGTTGGGCAGCTCGTCTGCCACATCCAAACGGAAACCGTCAGCGCCTAAGCGCAACCAATGGGCAACCACCGAATCCTCATCGGTAATCATGTACGCCAAAAAGTCAGGACACATCTTGTTGACCGTGGGCAGCGTGTCGAAATCCCACCAGCTGTGATAGCTGTCAGGGTATTCATAGAAGGTATACCAGCGGTAGTAAGGCGACTCCTTGGAGCAGTAGGCACCGTTGCCGCCGAAGTTTCCCTTTTTGTCAAAATACAGGCTGTCAGAGCCGGTGTGGGAAAATACGCCGTCCAAAATCACATGGATGCCCCGTTCATGGGCAGCCCGGCACATATCCTGAAAATCCGCAACTGTACCCAGCATAGGATCCGGGGTCTTGTAATCGCCGGTATCATAGCGATGGCTGGAAAAGCTTTTGCTGATGGGATTCAGGTACAGGATTCCCGTGCCTAAGGAGGCAATGTAGTCCATTTTCTCTGTAATGCCCCGGAAATTACCGCCGTAAAAATCGTTATTAAGCACCTCTCCCTTGGGGGTAGGCTGCCAATGCACTTCCTCATCCCAATTCTCGTGGACAACATAGGGCTGCAGCTTGCCGGTCAGGTCGCAATCGCCCTGCTTGCGGAAGCGGTCAGGAAAGACCTGATAGATCACCGTACCCTTTGCCCAGTCCGGCGTTGTAAAAGAGGCCGGTATGCAGCTGATCTGCCAAAGGTCTCCTGCCTCCATATTGGTATCCTCGCCCTGTTTGAACAGGCGGAAGGTGCCGGTATGGCCGGTAATACGGAAAAAGTAGAAATAAAGACCGGGCTGCTCAAACCGGAAACGGCATTGCCAAACATCGTAAACACCCCGGGTCTTCAAAAACGTCATAGACACCGTGCGGCAGCGTTCTCCGTTCTCGTGGGTAAAAACACATTCCGCCGCGGTGGTTTTCACCGTGGCGGGAATCTGCATGTGCAGGATGCACTCCTGCTCCGGCACCAATGCGCCGAAGGGGTCTTTGTATTCAATTTTTTGGGAATTGAATAAAATCCGCATAAAAACTCCAAATATTTATTCCAGACTATCCATCTGTCTTTTTCCTGTGCAGAACGTTTGTGATCAAATACCCAGCAGCCAGCCGGCAAACAGGAAATACACCAGCAAGGACAGGGCGTCCACGATGGTGGTCAGGAAAGGACTTGCCATGACTGCCGGGTCAAACCCAAGCTTCTTTGCCACAATGGGCAGGATGGCACCGGTCAGCTTTGCCAAAAACACTGTGGCAAACAGGGCAAAGCACACCACCGCATCGATCATCAGAGTAATGCTGTCGTTGTTCAGCAGCATCTTATCCACCAGCCAGATCTTGCCGAAGCAGACCACCGCCAGCACAGCACCGCAAATCACAGCGGTGCCGATTTCTTTCCAAATGATCCGGGGCAGGTCTTTGGCGTCCAGCTCGCCCAGACTCAGGGCGCGGATCACCGTAACAGAGGACTGAGAGCCGGAGTTACCGCCGGTACCCATCAGCATGGGAATAAACGCAGTCAGTGCAACCTGAGCTGCCAATGCGCTCTCAAAAGCGGTGATGATCATACCGGTAAAGGTAGCCGACACCATCAAAAGCAGCAGCCACGGAATCCGGTTCTTAAACAGCTCCCACACTGAGCTTTTCAGGTAGGTCTTTTCCGAGGGCAACATACCGCCCATGATCTCCATATCCTCGGTGACCTCTTCTTCGATAACATCCATGGCGTCGTCGAAGGTCACGATACCCACCAGCCGGTTTTCCTTGTCCACAACAGGCAGCGCCAAAAAGTCGTACTTGGAGAACATCCGGGCTACTTCTTCCCGGTCTTCCAAGGTGGTGACAGAGATGATATTCTCCTCCATCAGGTCGCTGATGAGCATCTCATCATCTTCTGCCAGCAGCAGCTGCTTTACCGTCACCAGACCTGTCAGCTTCCGGTCCTTGTTGGTAACATAGCAGGTGTAAATGGTCTCCTTGTCCACACCCTGTCGGCGAATCCGCAGGATGCTCTCGCCCACCGTCATTTGGGGACGCAGGGTCACATACTCCGTGGTCATAATGGAGCCGGCAGAGTTCTCAGGATAGCGCAGCAGCTGATTGACCGCAGTACGCATTTCCGGGCTTGCGTGGCGCAGAATGCGCTTGACCACATTGGCAGGCATCTCCTCCACCAAGTCCGCCGCATCGTCCATATAAAGCTCGTCGAGAATTTCTTTTAATTCGTTATCGGAAAAGCCCCGGATCAGCAGCTCCTGTGCATCCGGATCCATTTCCACAAAGGTTTCCGCTGCCAATTCCTTGGGCAGCAGGCGGAACAAAAGAGGTAGTTTTTCCTCTTCCAGTTCCGAGAAAACCGCGGCAATATCCGCCGGGTTCATGGTCACAAGAATGTCCCGCAGCGTTGCGTACTTCTTGTTTTCGAGCATACGCTCAATCGTGCCCTGCACGATCTCAAAGCGCTCTGCCATGGTGTTCCCTCCTTCATTATACTGGGGCTATCATTCCCCGAAAAATAATGAGGCAAACACACCGTGTGAGGTTACCGCAGCCACGGCCGCGGCGTATTACTTCGACCCGGTATATTGCCACTACTGCCAGCGTCCATGGTTGTCCCTCCTTTTGAAATAATGTTTTCTTGACACGCGCAGATATCATTATTTTATTCCCAAATTTCTCGATTGTCAAGAAAAGGAATAGGCTTTGTGCTGCAAAATCGTTTTTCCTTCCCTATTTTTTGTAAAATCGCAAGAACCCATTGCAATCCACCTGCCTGTGTGATATAAGGATGTTAAAGACAACACAGGAGGAATCGGTATGTTTTCCAAGCAGGATATTTTTGCGCAGCTGGAGAAAATGCAGGCGCCCCGGAATAAGCCGGTGCTGTTCCACTCCTCTTTGCGCTGCATCGGGCAAGTAGAAGGCGGCGCACAGGGACTTTTGGATGTTTTGATCGAGTACTTCACCGCTGAGGGCGGTCTGTTCTGCGTGCCCACCCATACATGGAACAACTTAGGCAAGGATGTGTACACGCTGGACATGCTGGACAAAACCTGCTGCCTTGGTACCTTCGGCAATGTGGCGTTGCAGGATCCTCGCGGTATCCGCTCGGAAAATCCTACCCACTCCATGGTGGTATTCGGTGAAAAGGAAAAGGCAGAAGCCTTTGTCGCCAACGAGCCCTTCATCACCTCCCCTACCTCCGGTGACAGCTGCTACGGCAAGCTTTGCGCCGAGGGCGGTTATATTCTGCTGGCCGGCGTGGGACAACGGCATAACACCTATCTGCATTGCGTGGACGAGATGCTGGGTATCCCCGACCGAATGACAGACACTCCGCTAAAATTTACCGTTCGCCGGGAAAACGGCGAAGTTGTGGAACGGGAAATGCTTTTCTATTCCTGCAAAATGTTCTCCAACATCGCTATTTACTTTAACAAATACGATATTCCTTTCCGATATCACGGCTGCATCACCGACGGCTTTATCGGCAACGCACCTGCCCAGCTTTGCAACGCGGCAAAGCAAAAAGAGGTGGTGGAACTGATCGTAAAAAACAGCAACGGCGAAGACCCTCTGGAATTTTCCTATGTCCCACCCAAACGGTTTTGCACAAAGCCCTGATATTTCGCTGCCCCACAAAAAGCATGCACTCACAACACTGTGAGTGCATGCTTTTATTTATGCATACTGTTTTTATTGCCACTCGCTGAACTTCGCGTCAAGCCGTGGGAGCACCGAATCAAGATACTCTTCTATTTGGGAAATGGGGTAACCGGGAATCGGCGTCTCAGCTGTATTCCATTTCTCCGTTTCGCGATCCAATACTTCCTGTGGGATACTGTTATAGAAATTATTGAATTCTTCCATAATGTGGTTTTTGCTGAGAACGGTTGCGCGTAATTCAAAATAACGCGCAGCAATTTCTTCTTTATAGAGTTTCTCCATTCGTTCCCACAGCACTTGGCTACCACCAGGTGCCATTAAGATATTTTGATAATCATATAGACTGCTGCCCTGCCAGTCTGTGCCCCAAGATGTATCCATATCATATAGAGTTGGATACCACACATTCCCGTCGTAAGTAGCCAGCAGCATATTCTTTACCGCATTATCCTGCATATAACCGACATTCATCATAATGTAGTAGTTAATGGTCGCATCCAAATCGAGATACTGGTTAAAATTAGCCTTAAATTCCTCATCGCTACTGTCGCGAACAAATCTTACCAAACGCTGAAACTTCTTCAATGTTTCGTCATTTTCCGGTCCAACTTCAACAGACCAATCGCTAAAGTCGGTAGGGATCTCCTTCAAACGCGCAGCATCGCTCCAGTTTTCAGCACACATTACAATATGATCGGGATTGTTTTCATCCATGTTGAACATCCAAGCATCCTTCGGGATATTCATGGTATAAAGACCATGAAATTCCCCATTGATATAGACTTCTATGGGGAAACCGTCAACTGCTCCATTGTTCGGCGCCATAGCAAATAATCCGTATTTTTCTTGCATCTCGCCTACGAGTTTTGCCGAGACCACATTACGAGCGTGTGTTTTATCGATCCAATTTGCTTTAAGACAATACTCCGTTTGCGCGCCCCAACCGACATTGACTCCCATTTTCTGCGTAAAATCGGATGTTTCATAAAAATTGATGGTGTAATTTTTCTTGGTATATGCCAAACTGGAAGTTCCTTGCACCTTGATTTTAGCCGCACCTGTTACTGTCTGCTGTTTGCTCCGATACTCAAAGGTAATCTCTCTGACATCTTTTTTATTATGCATCGCCGACATATTGCCGGTAAAATAAATTTTTGGACAATACGAAGAACTATAGTCGCCACAAACACTACATTCGCCTGCGACATACCTATGATCTGTTTTTGTCCCCCTTGTTACGCCGCAATATTTACAAGTCTCCGGTACTAAGCATGTAGCTGCGTTATAATTATGGTCCGTGACAGGACCCCTTGTTATACCACAAACGCTGCAGGTCTCAGGGCTGGTGCAGGTGGCTGCGTTGTACTTATGGTCCAAGGCAACACCCTGTGTTGCACCACAGACGCTGCAAGTCTCAGGAGTGGTGCAGGTGGCTGCGTTGTATTTATGGCCCAAGGCAACACCCTGTGTTGCACCGCAAACGCTGCAGGTCTCAGGGGTAGTGCAGGTAGCTGTGCCATAGGAATGCCCTGTTGCAGAACCGATTATCTCTCCGCAAACACATCTTCCTGGAGAGGTACATGTTGCCGGCGAAAAGGTATGTACATGTTCCGGTTTTGTGTTTTCAATAGGCTCACTCGGTTTCGAAGGGTTTCCGCTCGTCTCATTGTTGCTTGTTTCATTTTTACCTGTTTCATCGTTGCTTGTTTCATTGTTGCTCGGAGCATGAATATCTGTATCGCCATTGCCGCAGGCTGACATGCAGAAAACCATACAGACTACCAACATTGCCACAAATAACCGTTTCATAAATTATCACCTTTCAAGCCATGCTATTTTTAACGAGCGCTTCACAAAATGACGTCCCGGTACCACCACTTTATTGTCAAACAAATGAATACTCTCGCCAGCATGTAACAAATTGTTACATTACAAATGTAACATACCGTTACAATAAAAGCAAGGGGTGATTGGATGATTGGTCTGAAAAATATTCGCAAACAGCGAAATTGGAATCAACAAAAGGTTGCTATGGACTTAAACATTTCCAGAGAAGCCCTGTCCTATTACGAAAACGGCAAACGAGAACCCTCCCTTGCCCTGCTGGTGGAAATGTCCCGATATTTCAATGTGTCCATCAATTACCTGATCACCGGCGAAGAATTTCAAAAAAGATAAACCTACCTTTTCGAAGGATAAAAGGTAGGTTTTGTTTTTTTCTTTGTTGCAGTATAAATCCTCCCCTTTTGCAAATAAAGCAAACGTAATTTGTAAAAGGATTGTAGGGGAACGGATTGCCACGCCAGTGTGCGCACTGGCTCGCAATGACAGAGGTGTTCGGTAGTCGCTGCGTGTATCGTACTTCCCTGTCATTGCGAGGGAGCAACGCGACCGTGGCAATCTCAAGTATGCAGTATAGATTGCCACACCGGTCTGCGGACCGGTTCGCAATGACAACGAGGCACGGTAGCGCCGCAAAGTATCGTAAAACAGGCGATTGATAATCGCCCCTACGGTCGCGCTCCGGCATATATGCGTGTTGAAAACAAGCTGCGCGCCGTTCCATCAATGCGTAACTACAAAAAAGCGAGGGGAAATCCCCTCGCTTTTAAAGTTTCAGCAGCACCACCGATGCCACGCCGACCAGCAGGCCCACTACCTGCAGAAGCTTCAGCCGTTCCCTGAAATAGAAAACACCGATGGCCCAAACCGCCATAATATTCGCCACCGAAACAATGGGGAACATCACCGATGCATTTTCCGTAGCCGAAAGATACAGCACAATATAATTGGCAAGGCAGTTCATGATTCCGGAAACTGCGCCTAAAACGCTGAATTTGACAGGTTCTGCGGTTTCTCTGTGTACGGCATTCATGGCAAACAAAACCGCTAAAACGCACAGCAGCGCCCAAAACATAAGTTCGGTGCGGTACAGAGTGGGAAACTGTATTTGGTGCATCTTCAGTACAACAGAGCTGACTCCGTTCGCAATCAAGGTTATAACTGCATAAATCAGCCACCGAAGAGAAAATCTCCCCTCTTTTTTGGCATTGATCAGAAAAATGGACGCCAACAGCAGCGCAAGTCCCACTGTCTTATAAGCAGTCAGCGGTTCGTTCCAAAAGCAGATGCCAAAGAAAAACGGAATGATGAGAGAAAAGGATGCAATAATACTGGTCAGCGCCATAGGACCGATGGCCAGCGCTTTGAAGCCTGTGTGCATGGAAACGCAAAGCGCAACGCCGTAAATCACGCCAAACAATACCGTTGGCAAATGAAATGAGAAACCGGTCACCGCGCCCCAAATAAGAAACATCAACATTCCTGCCAGCGCTTTTGTAACATTAAAAGAAAACGCATTTCCGCCACACAGGGCATATTTCTTACCGCAGGCAGACTGTCCTGCAGAACAGAAAATATTGCATACATAAAGCAGTGGTATCATACGATCCTCCTATGTGCATACCGTTGTCCTTTCGCCTATCATAACACGGAAAATCTAAAAAGTAAATCCGCCAGTATAAATCTTCCCCTTTTACAAATAATTTGTAAAATAAATGTAGGGGCGGGCATTGCCCGCCCGCCGGCGACCAATGGTCGCCCCTACAAAATATCTGCAAAAAGGAGATAGATATATATGAAAGCAACTGGTATCGTCCGTCGGGTGGACGACCTCGGGCGTATTGTGATTCCCAAAGAAATCAGAAGAACCCTCAAGATTCGTGAGGGCGACCCCTCTCATATATCATTGACACAGACGGATAGGTTTTGTTGGGCGATGTATCGGTTGGCAGAGCGACGAAAATGGAAATAAAACCGCAATTCTTGTAATGTTGTAAAAGTTTTTCTGGTTATAACCGCAAAACTATTGACTTTTCAGCGGCCTTGCGTTATACTAATGGCACAAGGGAGGGACATATATGATATTTCGAGAGAATTACGTAAAAAAGATAATGGCGTTCACCGATACGCCTTTTGTCAAAGTCTTGACCGGTGTGCGTCGCTGCGGCAAGTCCACAATCATGCAGATGATAATGGATGAGCTCCGCAAGAAGGGTATCCCGGAGGAGAGAATTGTAAGCTGCCGCTTCGATTCCATGGAGTACGAGGGTATGACCGCAAAGCAGCTGTATGAAATGCTGAAAACCAAACTGTCTGCCACCGAGAAGACATACCTGTTCCTGGACGAGGTACAGGAAATCCGTTCCTGGGAGAAAACTGTCAATTCCATCAATACGGATTTTAATGTGGATATCTATGTGACCGGCTCTAACTCCCGGATGATGTCTTCTGAGATTGCCACTTACCTGACCGGCCGGTATGTATCCTTCCGCATCTTTACCCTGTCCTTTGAGGAGTACCTGACATTCAAGAAGCAGTACGACCAGGTAGGAGATGTCCGCAAGGAGCTGGTGGAGTTCATCAGGTATGGCGGCTTCCCTGCAATCCACTTGCGGAAATATCCGCTGGACAGTGCCTATACCATCGTCCGGGATATTTACAATTCCACCATCTTCTCTGACATTGTGAAGAGAAATCAGGTGCGCAAAGTCGACCAGCTGGAGCGAGTCGTGAAATTCGTCTTTGACAATGTGGGCAAGACCTTCTCTGCGAAATCCATTTCGGATTATCTCAAGGCAGAGCACCGCACCATCGATAACGAAACGGTGTATAGCTACCTTGAGAAGCTGGAAAGTGCCTACATCCTGCACCGCTGTTCCAGATACGATGTGCAGGGCAAGGAACTGCTGAAAACCCAGGAGAAGTTCTATCTGGCAGACAGCGCCTTCAAGTACAGTGTGCTGGGCTATAACGACCAAAGTGTTGCTGCAATGCTGGAAAATGTGGTTTATCTGGAACTGCTCCGCAGAGGCTACGATGTTTGCATCGGCAAGACCCCAGGAGGTGAGATTGACTTTATTGCCACAAGGCAGAACGACAAGCTTTACATTCAAATTACAAGAGAAATCAAATCCGAGGAAACCGAACGGCGGGAGTACGACCGTCTGCTGGAAATCAAGGATAATTACCCCAAGTACCTGCTTCGTACCGATGATTTCGCTGGCGGCAACTATCAGGGAATCAAGACCATGCACGTGGCAGATTTCCTGCTTTCAAAGGAATATTGACTATAAGAAAAACTCCTTTTGGCTGAAGGAGTTTTTCTTTTTGACAGTATAAATCTTCCCCTTTTACAAATAATAGCATCGTAATTTGTAAAATAATTGTAGGGCACGGGAAAAGGCCCCCTCTGACGAGGGGGCTGTCAGCGAAGCTGACTGGGGGAGAGAAAACTACCCCTCAGTCAACCTGTTCGGCTGACAGCTCCCCTGACAATGGGAGCCTTTCAGGAGCGCCGCAGAAAAGGAGAAAGATATATGAAAGCAACCGGCATTGTCAGAAGAGTTGACGATTTGGGAAGAATTGTTATTCCCAAGGAAATTAGACGCACCTTAAAGATCCGTGAGGGCGACCCCTCATATACAACATTTACATCCGAGGAGCAATTCAAACGAGCAATCACGAATATCTACATATGGTGCAAAGATAGAGGATTATGCAAATAGCAAGAGGCGGCGTGAATACTCACGCCGCCGTTGCTTGTTACTGTCTGTTACAAAGCTCAAAATACTTGCCTTTTTTGTCTATGAGCTCTTGATGCGTTCCAATCTCTGTAATTTCGCCCTTTTCCATAACAATAATTTTGTCGCAGTTTTTAATGGTAGATAACCTATGCGCAATAATAATGCAGGACATATCGTTGTGCAAATTGAAAATCGTATCCTTGATGGCACTTTCGGTTATAGTATCAAGATTGCTTGTTGCTTCATCGAAAATTATCATCTTGGGCTTACGTAGCAACGCTCTTGCGATTGCTAATCGTTGACGTTGTCCGCCAGATAGGTTTTTACCGTTTTCGTCAAGAAACGTATCATATTCAAAAGGTAGGTCTTGTATAAACGCATCGGCATTTGCGGCCTTGCATGCGTTTGTTATTGCTTCGTCGGTGATTTGATCATTGCCAAGTGTCAGGTTGTTTTTTACAGTATCAGAAAATAAAAATGTATTTTGGTCGATATAGGAAACCATATTTCTGAGGGTGCCAGTTGCAATTTCGGATAGTTCTTTACCATCAATCAAAATTTTGCCGTTTTCTGCTTCGTAGAATTTTAGCAGAAGTTTTGCCAAGGTGGTTTTCCCACAGCCGCTTTCGCCAACAATAGCAACTTTTTCTCCCTTGCTAATCTCAAAGGAGATGTTCTTCAATACCAATTCATGATTACCATAGCGAAAGTCCACACCAGAGAAACATATATTATCAAAATCAATACTGGAAATACCAAGTTCTTTGTTTTCTGCAGGGATATCCAATATGTCATTGAGCCTTTCTGCTGCGATAATTGCGGTTTGCATCATTGGTTGTAAGCCAATCAGATTTTTTATGGGTTCGGAGAAATAAGCAAGCAGAGCATAGAATGTAATCAAGGAACCAATGGTTACATAGTTCGCTAGTACCATACCAAAGCCAACCCAAAGGATAACAACTGTTCCTATTAATTCAACCAAATCACAAAGACTGTCTTGTGAAATAGAAAGGACACTGTCCTTAAATACCACGTTGATAAACCGATTAAATTTAGAACTGTTTTGGCATTTTGCTGTATGTTCTATGTTGTTTGCTTTTACTGTCTCGATGCCGTCAATAGATTCTTTTAGATACGATTGCACGCGGGCATTGTTTTCCATTACCTCACGGTTAATGTTTTCCAAAGGCTTTTTATAGCAGAAAACAATAACAGCATACAGTGCGATCATAATCAGTGAAATGTAAAACAGCAACGCATTTTCTGCATAAAGGATTACACCGCAGGCAACTACCATAAAGGAGTCCAGGATCAGTGTAAGTGTTGCTCCTGACACCGCATCTCTTACTGCATCAGCATCGGAAAATCTGGACAAATATTCACCAGTTTTACGAGTATTAACTGCGGACATTGGCAAATCTATAATATGGTCATAGTACGGTATCATTAATCGCAGGTCAATTTTCTTTGATACAAGAGATATTAGATATCCTCTTAAAAATTGTATGAGTGCCTGCAAGACATAAAGTCCTATCAAGCAAATAAAGAATAGATTGAAGTTGGATGCATTATTTGTAACGAATCCAACAATTTTATCCAAAATGTTTTCATCTTCAGTTACAGTTTCTTCTGTTATATGCTCGTGCTCATCTGTGCAATCGTCATCGCATATGACAGTTTCATTCGCATTGTAAAAATCATCGATAATGATTTCAAACACAAACGAACCGATAATTCCGATAACTGAAATTATTAAAGATAAAATAATGACAGATACAAGTTTCGAATACTGTCCTTTTAACAAGGAAAAGAATTTTCTAAAACCGCCTTTGGTAAAGTTGCCTTTTTGGAAAGCTGCTGTCTTTTCAAATGTTACAATGTAGCCATTCCAAAGCTCTGCAAATTGTTCTATCGTATATTTAACCTTACCTTTTGCAGGGTCAGCTATGATGAATTTATCGTTTTTTATATTCAAAACAACAACAAAGTGTTGCATATAGTCTTCGTTAATAATGTGGGCAATAAAGGGAAATTTGATTTCGCCTTTATGTATGCCGTCTAATAATTCTTCAATATTACCCGATAACGCTTCGGCATGAAAGCCAAGCTTTTGAGCAGCGTCACAAAGACCAAAAAGGTTTGCGCCATTTTGGTCTGTTTTTGTAAGTTCTCTATATTTAGAAATGGGATGTTTTAACCCATAATGTGATGCAATCATCGAAAGACAAGCTGCACCGCAATCACGTTCATCATGTTGTTTTATTATTTTCATTATTTTACCTTTTAAAGAATGTGGACGAACTATTCCCGTCCACATCCGAATTTTTCTTAACGATGTACGGCTTGAGATTGAGCGTACTTCCAGCCTTTGTTGATATTCTTTAAGAATCCATGAGTTGCTGCTAAATCGTTCCATTGAACTTTGTAATTACTCCAAAATAATCTTTGGAATAACGATGTTTTTGCTTTATAACCACATATTGGGCAGTATACATATTTAGATGCTCCACCTTCAACGTTGCGCATTTCCATAGCGTTAACCTTCTTCATTCACTTCACCTCTTTTTTAAATGATACCCATATCTTTGAGTTGTTGAGTAGTATATCCTCTTGTCCAGCAGAATTTCTTATGAGCGTTGAGCTGCTTCTTGGCAGAGGAAACAACCCACCACAAAAACTTTTTATCCTTAAAGGTTCTGCCGCAAGCACACTTTGCAGTAGCCCCACCTTCAACGTTACGCATTTCCATAGCGTTAACCTTCTTCATTCACTTCACCTCCTTTGCTTTTTCGTGAATCGGTCACGGCGGAATAGTCACCATGATGTCATCTGTGCGAATACAATTGTAGCCATGTAACATACTGTTACACAAAGAAGTGTAACACAATGTTACAATAAATGCAAGGGGTGGTTGGATGATTGGGCTAAAAAATATTCGCAGGCATCGGAATCTGAATCAGCAAAAGGTTGCTATGGATTTGAATATTTCCCGTGAAGCCTTATTCTACTATGAAAACGGCAAGCGTGAGCCGTCCCTTGCATTGCTGGTCGCAATGTCGAAATATTATAATGTATCAATTAATTATCTAATCACTGGTGAAGAATTTTAAAAAAGATAAACCTATCTTTCTATTAGAGCGAAGGTAGGTTTGTTTTTTTGTTTGGGCGGTATAATCTCCGTGTGTTTACAGATACTAACAGCGTAATTTGTAAAATTATTGTAGGGGCGGTCAGTGACCGCCCGCGGGCGATTAATAATCGCCCCTACAAAACATCTGTAAAAAAGGAGATAGATATATATGAAAGCTACTGGTATCGTCCGTCGGGTGGATGACCTCGGGCGTATTGTGATTCCCAAAGAGATTAGAAGAACCTTAAAAATCCGCGAAGGAGATCCCTTGGAGATCTACACAGAAAAAGACGGCGGGGTGATCTTCCGGAAGTATTCTCCGATGGGAGATCTGCAGGATTTTGCCGCCCAGATCTGTGAGTCTATCGGGGCAAACACCGGTCACGTAGCGGCGGTTTCCGACCGGGACAGCATCATTGCCCTGTCCGGCGCGCCCAAGCGGGAGCTGATGGACAAGCCCAACTCTCAGGAGCTGGACCGGCTGATGGAGCAGCGGAAGAATTACCGCTATATTCCCGGCGATGCCATGCTCCGGGCCACCGAAGGTTCGGACAAGTATCATTTGGGCGTGGCGGCGCCCATTCTCAGTCAGGGTGACCTGATGGGCTGCGTAATGCTGCTGATGGATGAAAAAACCGCCCCGCCTGCAGAATCGGATCAGCGGCTTGCCCAGACCGTGGCAGGCTTCCTGGGCAAACAGATGGAAAGCTAAAAAGCAGCGGTACTCTTGCGAGTACCGCTGCTTTTCCATATGTAGGGGCGGTCATCGACCGCCCGCGGGCGACACAGGTCGCCCCTACAAACATTTCACAATGTGTCGGGGCTGAAGCTGTAAGGAAGCAGCTGTCCCAAGGTGACTGTTTGGCAACCGCCGTCGGCGGTAACCAAATGGATCTCAAAATCCTCCTTGCAGAACTCCCGCATTACCTGACGGCATACGCCGCAAGGGGGAAATGCGCCGGTGATGACCCCATCCTTGCCGCCGCAGACAGCAATGGCGGTAAATTCCCGGTGTCCCTCGGACACGGCCTTAAAAACAGCTGTCCGCTCTGCGCAGTTGGTCGGACCGTAGGCGGCGTTTTCGATGTTGCAGCCGGTGTACACCGTTCCATCCTTGCACAGCAGCGCCGCGCCTACCCGATAGCCGGAATAAGGGGCATAGGCAAAATCCATCGCCTCCTTTGCCTGTTCCATCAGGCGATCGCGCATTTTCTCTGCATTTACCATGGTACATCCCCTCTCTTTTACAGCAGCATCCCGGCCACGCTTTTTCCCGGTGTTTCCAGCGAAACACCCAGCAGCTCCGCTGCCGTGGCCGCCACATCGGCAAAGGTCTCCCGAGTCCCCAGCGCCACAGGGGCGATCTTTTCGCCCAGAATCAGCAGCGGTACATATTCTCTCGTATGGTCGGTGGTGGCGGCATAAGACGGGTCACAGCCGTGGTCTGCCGTCAGGATCAGCACATCGTCCTCCTGCAGCCGGGACAAAAACTGCCCCAGCCATGCGTCAAATTCCGACAACGCCTTGGCGTAACCGTCGATATCCCGGCGGTGACCGTAGAGCATATCAAAATCCACCAAGTTCACAAAGCACAGGCCGGTAAAATCCTTTTGCAGGTATCCCATGGTGTGGGTCATACCGTCTGCATTAGATTTGTTGTAAACATGTTCCGTCAATCCCCGGCCGGCAAAAATATCATAAATCTTACCTACACCGATGGATGCCATACCAGATGCCTTCACCGCATGGGGCAAGGTAGTACCGGGCGGTTCTAAAGAAAAGTCGTGGCGGTTTGCTGTACGGGTAAAGCTGCCCGGCGCACCGATAAAGGGTCGGGCAATGACCCGTCCCACACCGTGCTTGCCTTGCAGAAGCTTACGGGCTATGCGGCAATATTCATAAAGCTGCTCCGGGGGTACGATATCCTCATGGGCGGCGATCTGGAACACAGAATCGGCGGAAGTGTAGACGATCAGGTCGCCGGTCTGCAGGTGCTTTTCGCCGTATTCTTCAATGACCGCCGTCCCTGACCAAGGGGCATTGGCAAGGACATTTCTGCCGGTGGCTTCCCGGAAGGGCTGTAAGACTTCCTCGGGGAAACCGTCAGGATAGGTAGGCAGCGGCGCTTCGGACACGATGCCCGCCAATTCCCAGTGACCGATGGTGGTATCCTTACCCTTAGACTTTTCTGCCATGCGGCCGTACGCCCCCAAGGGCTCTCGGGTCTTTCCCAAAAACGCCAAGCCCTCCACATTGCCCAAACCGCAGCGAAGCAAATTGGGAATGTGAAAACAGGCAGACTGCGCGCAAGCGCGCAGTGTATTCACACCTACATCCCCAAACAGATGGGAATCCGGCATTTCCCCTGCGCCGCAGGAATCCAGCACAATGATAAACACGCGTTTCATAAAATCACCGTTCCATTTTGACTGCCACATCCAGCGCCACCTTCATCATAGTGGTAAAGGCGGTCTGCCGTTCCTCCGAAGTGGTTTCCATGCCCTTTAGCACATGGTCGGAGATGGTGCAGATACATAGAGCTCGCTTGCCGTACCGGGCAGCGTTCATATACAGAACCGCCGCTTCCATTTCCAGTGCCATGACACCCATTTTTTTCAGGGCGTATACGCTGTCCAACCCCTCAGGAACACCTTCGTGGTCGCCATAAAACACATCCGAGGAGTTTACATTGCCCACATGGTAGACAGCACCTCTATCCTTTGCCGCTTCTACCGCCGCGCTGAGCAGCTCATAAGAAGCAATGGGCGCAAAGGTTCCCGGCAGGTGGAACTGGTGGGCAAAATTGGAATCGGTGCATGCGCCTTGGGCAATAACCAGATCATACAGGTTAATATGCTCCTGAATAGAGCCGGCAGAGCCAACGCGGATAATATTCTCCACACCGTAACCGTTATATAATTCATGGGAATAAATGCCGATGGCCGGCATGCCCATGCCGGAAGCCATAACCGAGACCTTTACACCCTTATACATGCCGGTATAGCCATGGACACCCCGGACATTGTTCACCAGCACCGGGTTTTCCAAAAAATTCTCCGCAATAAATTTGGAGCGCAGAGGATCTCCCGGCATCAGCACAGTCTTGCCGAAATCACCGGGTTTGGCGGAAATATGAGGGGTTGGCGTAGTTAACATAATATCTCCTCCTGTTAATAACTGCCATCATTGGCTGCAGCGCTTCCCTGCTCCATCGTCTTTGCCAGCTTTACGATTCGGGAAGTTCCCAAGCGTGATGCGCCTAAGGCAATAAATTTTTCTGCATCCTCTAAACTGGAAATACCGCCGGCAGCCTTGATCTTCACATGGGGTGCAACATGCCGGGCAAACAGCGCCACATCTTCCAAAGTCGCGCCGGCCTTGGAAAAGCCGGTAGAGGTTTTGATATAATCTGCGCCGGAATCGGATACGCACCTGCAAAGGGCGATTTTTTCTGCCTCTGTCAGCAGGCAGGTCTCAATAATCACCTTCAGCAGCTTGCCGCCGCAAGCGGCCTTTACCTTGCGGATCTCTTCCGTCAGGTCATCCCATCGGCCTTCCTTTGCCCAGCCGATGTTGATGACCATATCCACCTCATCTGCGCCGTTTTCCACCGCGTCGGCTGCCATAAAGCACTTGGCTTTGGTGGTGGCATAGCCGTTGGGGAAACCGATAACCGTGCAGATGGCAAGTTTTTCCTGTACATATTCCTTGGCCTGCTTCACAAATGCCGCAGGAATACAAACCGATGCGGTTTGGTACTTCATGCCGTCATCACAAATCGCCCGGATATCCGCCCATGTGGCATCCGGTGCCAGCAGGGTGTGATCGCATCGGGCAAGAATTTCTTTCAGTTCCATAGGGATTCTCCTTTTGTCTTTTTCTTTACTATACCACCGTTTTGCCCGTTTGGCAAATGATAAAAGCAGGGCTTTGCCCTGCTTTTACCGAATCTTTTTCCCGTTCAAAACCGCCTCTACGAGAGTATCCCCCTGATACTGCAATGTCAGCAGGAAAAAGGGCGCATCCTGCCACAGCAGGTCTAAAAATATATGGTCACCCTCCCAAGTTGGCAGCTGATTCACAAAGTCACGGCTGACCCAACGCAGCTCTCCTTCGTCACAGTCGATGAGCTCTCCCTCAAAGCCGTCAGCGGTAAAGAGATACATATACTCACCCTCCGCCTGATCGGACAAAAAGGTGACAATGCCCCGTAATTGCCACGAGGTCAAGGTCAGGCCGGTCTCCTCCTTGGCTTCCCGTAGAAGGCAGACTTCCGGCGCTTCATTTTCTTCAAACTTGCCGCCGATACCGATCCATTTATCTTTATTGATGTCATGTTCCTTTTTTACCCGATGGAGCATCAGCACATCCTCACCTCGGGTGATATAGCACAAGGTGGTATTTTTCATTGGGGCTGTTTCCCTTTCAAAAGTGTAAAGGCGCGATGCATATTGACAACTTCCACTTTGTCGCAGCCATCCTGCCGTTCTCCGTCCAGCGTCCAGACCATATCCGGATTGGCATCGATCTTCACAGAATGTGCTGAGCAGAATGTAATCATCCGGCAATTATATTTCTGCTTTTTCAGCGCCTGAATGCACTCGGCAATTTCCGACAGCTCCTTAGGCGCCCGTACCAGCAAAATCTCAAATTTTCCGTCCTGCATGTCTACCTGCTTAGGGTCTAAGGTCAAAATACCGCCTACACTGGTGGAATTGCAGATAGCGCCGAAAATAAAGGAATCCTCGATCACTTGCCCGTCATCCAACTCCATACGAACCGGAAGCTTCCGGATCTGGGACAGTTCCTGAATGCCCTCCAAAAGATACGCCGTATGACCTAACGCGTTTTTCACATTCTGAGGCGTAGCATAGCTTGCCCGGGTAAACGCGCCAAAGGATGCCACATAGGAGAAATACCGATTGCCAAATCTTCCCAGATCGTAGCGCGCCGGTTCTCCGTCCACGATCTGCCGCGCCGCCTCCAAAATGTTGGTAGACAGGTGCAGACTGTTGGCAAAATCGTTGGTAGAGCCTGCCGGGATATAGCCCACGGGAATATCCACACCGCTTGCCAGCAAACCCGACACCGTTTCGTTAAAGGTGCCGTCGCCGCCGCAGCAGACCACCACATCCATATCCTTTGCCATGCGGGCAACCGCTCTTTCCGCATCACCTTGATCTTCGGTAATGTGGACGGTCACCGCATAGCCGCCACGATTAAAAATAGAAATAATATCCGTTAAATACCGGTTGGCTTTTCGCATGCCGGCATAAGGATTCATAATAAAAAACATCTTTTTCATTTGGTATCCCCTTGCTTTGGACTTTTCTTCATTATAGTCCCTGATTTTGGAAATCGCAAGAGGATCGCGGAGAATTTACGGCTTTTCTTACATCCCCAGCGCAGCGGTCACCAAGATTCCCAAATTATCCCGGTATATCTCATCAAATTGGGAAAGAGGCAAGGGATTTTCTCCCTGCCCTACCTCCACGGTATAACCGGGCTTGCGAAAATACTTAATAAACCAGTCCTTATAGCCGGCAAAGCCCGATTCATAGACCGTATCCGCCAAGGTATATCCGCTGACCTGCGCCAATTTCTGTCCCAATTCCTCTGCCCCCGGTACTTCATAATCTTCAAACCGCCAATAGATCTCCTTGCCCTGAGAATGATATGCAAGAATCAGCGCCGGGTCAATGTACTCGGTGTAGCCTGCCAGCGCTTTGGTTTCCGGTTGATTCAAGGGCGCTCTGCCCACATAATCCCGGGGACCGGGTCGGGTATACCCTTGACCGAATTTGATCTCCCGGGCCTGCAGCCAGCCGGCCGGATACTGCAGATTCAGATCCACTCCCAGCAGGTTTGCTTTCCATCCCTCCGGAAAGGGGATCTCCGGATAGTTTTGCGACAGACCCTGTGCCAGTTCATACTGCATATTTCCCTGCCGGATTTCCCCTACCACCAAGTCCACACCGTCAGGATTTACCATCGGTACCATATAAATGGTCGCGGTTTCTGCCAATTCCTTGGCATCCTGACCGAAGATCTGACCGCCGGATCGGATGGCTTCGGCAAACTCCTCTGCAAATTTCAAAAGCACCAGAGTTGTGATCCACTCGTTGGCATGATGGGCGGCAGAATAGATCACCTTTCGCGCACCCGTTCCAATGACTAAGGTTCGCAAAGGCCGCTGAAAGGCGGTATCGGCAATAACCTCCGTACGGCAAAAAGGATACGCTTCCACCAGTTCCCGGATCATGCGGTCACAGCTTTCGGATGTAACAGGAATCCCCGTATTGACAATGGCCATAAAAATCACCTCCGACTATTGTATGCGTCGGAGGTGATTTTGTTATTCTTTTATCTGCTCTAAATAAATGAGTAAAACCGCAATATCTGCCGGGCTGACGCCGGAAATGCGGCTTGCCTGACCGATGGATACCGGGCGGATGGCCTGCAGCTTTTCTCTTGCTTCTACCCGCAGACCGGTGATGGCCATATAATCAAGCTCTGCAGGCAGAAAGGTCGCCTCTTCCTTACGGAAGATCTCCACCTGCTTTTCCTGTCTTGCCAAATAGCCGGCATACTTGACCTGAATTTCCACTTCCTGAGTCACTGCCTCAGGCAACACCGGGCGATCCGGGTCAAAGGGCGCAATATCTGCATAGGTCACCTGAGGGCGACGCAGCAGGTCTGCCAGCCGGGCAGAATTGGTCACCGGCGCAGAATCCCGGCTTGCCAGCATGGCATTGACCGCCTCGGATGCCGGCACGCCCCGACCTTCCAGACGCTCGATCTCCCGTCTGACCTGCGCATATTTTTCCTCTACCTGCTTCAGGCGCTCTTGGGGCACAAGGCCTACGGCCGCGCCGATGGCGGTCAGGCGCTGGTCTGCATTGTCCTGCCGGTGCAGCAGACGGTACTCCGAACGGCTGGTCATGATCCGGTAAGGCTCTTGGGTGCCTTTGGTCACCAGATCGTCGATCAGCGTACCAATATAGCTGGTATCCCGTGTCAGGATCATGGGCTCTTTCCCCTGAATCTTCAATGCGGCGTTAATGCCTGCCACCAAGCCCTGTACCCCCCCCTCTTCATAGCCGGAAGAGCCGTTGAACTGGCCTGCACCATAAAGCCCGGAGATCTTTTTGCTCTCCAAGGTGGGCAACAACTCGGTAGGATCGACACACTCATATTCAATAGCATAGGCAGGACGCATCATCTCCGCGTTCTCCAAACCGGGAATGGTACGGAGCATTTGCAGCTGCACATCCTCCGGCAAGGAGGACGAGAAGCCCTGAATATACATCTCCTCAGTGTTCAGTCCGCAAGGCTCCACAAATAACTGGTGCCGGGGTTTATCCGCAAACCGATCCACTTTTGTTTCGATACTGGGACAGTACCGGGGGCCTACACCCTGAATGGTGCCGTCAAACATGGGACTGCGGTGCATATTGGCCCGAATGATCCGGTGGGTCTCCTCGTTGGTATAGGTCAGGTAGCACACTGCCTGATTCTCCAGTTTGTGCTCTGTGCGGAAGGAGAGGGGCTCGGGGGTCTCATCGCCGGGCTGTAATTCCATTTTAGAAAAGTCGATACTGCGGCGGTTCACTCTGGGCGGTGTACCGGTCTTAAACCGACGCAGAGAAAGCCCCAATTTTCGCAAATTCTCTCCCAAGCCGATGGCAGCATGCATGCCGTCCGGACCGGAGGAAACCACACTTTCACCGATGATGATCGTGCTGTCCAAAAAAGTACCGGTGGCAATAATTGCCGCCTTGGCACTGTAGATTGCGCCTAAATGGGTCTGCACACCGGTAACACAGCCGTTTTGGGTCAAAACATCCACGATCTGCGCCTGCTTGAGCTGCAGATTCTCCTGCTGCTCCAAGGTGTGCTTCATATATTCCTGATACTTGCGGCGATCTGCCTGCGCCCGGAGAGAATGGACCGCAGGACCTTTTCCCCGGTTCAGCATCCGGTACTGGATGCAGGCCGCATCGGCAGCAATACCCATCTGACCGCCCAAGGCGTCCAGCTCCCGGACAAGGTGACCCTTTCCCGTGCCGCCAATGGCAGGGTTACAGGGCATATTGCCCACAGCATCCATGTTGATGGTGAACAAGATGGTGGAAAGTCCCAATCGGGCAGCTGCCAAGGCAGCCTCAATTCCTGCATGGCCTGCGCCGATCACCGCCACATCGCAAGTGCCTGCGTGATAGGTGGTCATGCTTCTTCCTCCGCATTCTTCTTTTCCTCAGGAGGCATCACAAAGGGCTTGCAAACCACCTCGCAGCGGTTAATAGGCGTACCCAATGCATGGAATTTCTCCTCATAGCCGGTCATGATGCCCACAATGCCGTTGGCATGGAGATCCCGGGTCAGATTTTTCACTTCCAGACCGCAAGCAGCAAACTCCTCTACGGAAAACTCGAATAAAGGCGCATTGTCAGTTTTGAAATGGAACTCGCCGCCGGTCTTCACCACACGGCAATATTTATCCAAGAAACCTCTGTGGGTCAGACGCCGTTTTGCGTTTTTCTTCCGGGGCCAAGGATCGGGAAAATTGATGAACAGGCGGTCAATTTCCTCACCTGCAAAGATCTCCTCGATCTTCTCCACATCCATATCGATGTAAAACACATTGGTAAGGCCCATTTCCTTGGCCTTTTCCATGGCTACCACCATAGCTTCCCGGCAGCGCTCCACAGCGATCATCAGCACATCCGGATTTGCTTCGGCGGTCTCGGCGGTAAACTTGCCTTTGCCACAGCCGACCTCTACCCACAGCGCTTTTGCATCGGGTTTCAACGCGCGCCATGCGCCTTTCTTCTCCTCAGGGCAGGCGATCCGATAGTCAGCACAGCGTTCCATCCGAGGTTCTAAATTCTTCATTTTCCGCATTCTCATACATATTTCCTCCCATTGGGAACATTTCTTCTCGCATTATAGCAGAAAGTCTGTTAACAGTCAATTTCCAATCCCCTGCAGGGGGTTGCGTATTTTACAAATTTAGGATATAATATGGAAAACTGTAAGGAGGGCGGATTATGGCAGACCATCATCACGACCACGAACACGATCACGCCTATATGCATGCCCACGGTATTGCCCACAGCCACGGTCATGTACACGAAAACCAAAAGGCCGTTGTGAACCGGCTGGCAAGAGCCCTTGGGCATTTGGAAAAAGTCAAGCAAATGGTGGAAGAGGGCTATGACTGCTCCGAGGTGCTGGTGCAGCTTGCCGCTGTCCGTTCCGCCTTGGACAATACCGGCAAGGTGATCCTGCAGGATCATATCCGCCATTGCATGGTAGATGCCGTTGCCGCCGGTGATGAATCGGCAGTAGACGATCTGTGCGGCGCGATTGAAAAGTTTATGAAGTAAAGAAATCCCCAAGCCGTTGGCTTGGGGATTTGTCATTTTATTTCGCAGCCTTTGCCAGTTTCCGCTCTTCCTTCGTCTTGCAGAACTTCTCCAGCTGGGGTACCAGCATGATGCAGATCAGCGCTGCGGTGAAGCCGCCGTTATACAGCAGGAAGCCGCCATGGGTATCAGGAACGGCAGATACCAGCAGATAATGCACGCCACCTGCCAAAACGCCGTAACCAAAGCCGTACTTTCCGGAAACGGGAGACAGACCGTTGGCGTAGCAAAGACCGATGAGAATGGTCTGACTGCCGATGGTCAGCCCGTAATTCTCTCCACCCAACGCCCGGAAAATCCAGCCGAACAGGAAGGATGTCACCACATAACCCACCATGATGGGGAAAACATTCCGGGGATGGCTGCCGGAGTTACAGGTTGCCAGCATGCAGAACACGATACCGAAGGTCATACCGGTCCAAATTTTGGTGGCACTGCCGTCGATGGCGCCGGCAAGGTTGAAGTAGCCCACAATCATCAGACCGAAAATGCCTACATTCATCAGGAAAGGCGCATTGCCGTACTTGGTAGTAAAGCTGACGCCGTGTCCGGAGTCTTTCATCAGTTCCCAGTATTTCTTGGGGGTGCAGCCCATCAGCAGCGCCACAACGATGCACAGGCCAAATACTGCAAAACAGAAAATATTGGTATTCAGCCAAGAAGCTTCTGCCAGCTGATTTGCCGGTGCTGCAGGCAGCGTACCGCCCATCACCTTGTACAGGACCGCCCGCAGGAAGAACGCAGTCATACCCACAGGCAGCGCAGCGGAGTAATGGTCATAGCCCTTGTGACAAACAGGGGCATGGGCAAGCCCTGCAGGCAGGAAAAAGCCGATCACAAGACCTACAAACAAGCCGATTCCTAAGCCCAGCCAGTTAAAACCGACGACTTCGGCATTGGGATAACGCAGCAACAGATCAGAGATCAGAGGCGCAATACCGGTGGAGTACATCATAGCATTGGACATCGCGCCGAGCTTCTCCTTCTTTACCAATGCGTACAAGCACACACCCAAAATCGTGGGCGTCATGTTCAGAATATTCATGCCCCAAGAGCCGAAACCGATGGTCAGCAGCACCGCCAGGGTCGTTACATTATTGGGCTTCGCGCCGGGCAGCAGGCACAAAAGTGTGCAGTAGATGCCCACAACACCCATATTGAAGAATGTCGCGCTGTAACCGGCCATAGCAAAGTAGTTGGTCGAGATCTTGCAGGTGCTGGTTTGGATCTTCCAGAAGCCCTTAAGCATATTGGCGCTGTCAGGCATAAAGAATGCAGCAACAATAAACAGAACAGAAACTGCAGCAAAGAACAGCCGCAGGAATTTTGCTTCTTGCATTTCGTTCAATTTTTTCATAATAACACCTCGTAAAATATTCTGGGCAATCCGAGCCCATGAAGTTCGAATTGCCCAGACAGTCGGCATCATTGACTCTTGCACTCCCCTGCGGTTATTTCCGCAATTCTGTCAGTCATGCAAGAGGTTATTTCGCCCTCCTGTATAAGAGGATTCAGCCCAAAGGGCCGGAGGGCTTGTTTTTATACCTTTTCAGCAGCCTCCACCACATGCTTCATCAGCACGGTGGTGGTAACGGCGCCAACGCCGCCGGGTACGGGGGTAATTGCCTCAACAATGGGCTCCACCTCGTCGAACACACAGTCGCCGGACATGCCACCCTTGCCCTTGGTGGTGATCTTCTCGGGGTTCCAGTTCATGGAAACATCGATGACGATCTGACCCTCCCGGACGAAGTCCTTGGTCAGGCTGTTCAGCACACCGGCTGCAGTAACGATGATGTCAGCGCCCTTGCAGATCTCAGCGGTGTTGACAGTACGGGTGTGGCAGACGGTAACGGTAGCGTTCTTTGCCATGAGCATCATAGCGGCAGGCTTGCCAACCACCAGGCTGCGGCCGATCACAACCGCGTTCTTGCCCTTGCAGTCGATACCGTAGTAGTCCAGAATTTCCATACATGCGGCAGGTGTACAGGGCGCATAGCCCAGATCCTGACCTTCAAACACGCCGGCGTTGGACATGTGGGTCATAGAGTCCACATCCTTGCAAGGAGCCAAGCGGTTGCAGATCTCATCCTGATCTGCCTTCAGGTGCTTGGGCAGAGGACGGAACATCAAAACACCGTGAACGGAAGCATCGGCATTGACTTCGTCAATGACCTTCAGCACATCTTCCTTGGAAGCATCCTCAGGCAGAATGTAATTCTTAACAGCAACGCCCACTTCCTCAGCGCGCTTGGTTGCGCCCTTCTCATAGGACAGGTCAGAGGGATTCTCGCCCAAACGGATGATGCCCAAAGTCGGTGTAACACCCTTCGCCTGCAGCGCAGCGGTACGCTCCTGCAGCTTGGCTACCAGAGCCTCGTTAACTTCTTTACCCAGCAATCTCTTTGCCATAATTTCTTCTCCTTAAAAAGTGTTAATTACAATCTATATAACGACACCGAGCGGTACCCAATGGTGTAACGACAATTGCCCAGCCGTACACGAATTGGCCGCCCTTGCGGGCTTATACGCCGAAGCCGGCCTTGACGGTGTTGAAGATCTCGTCAGCCATAGCGCCGTATTTAGCCAGCATGCCCAGCGCCTTGGCATTCATCTCCTCTGCTACCTCACGGTTCTTCAGGGTCTTGGTGTTGATGAACACATTCAGGCTTGCTGCCTGCAGAGCTGCCTTGCAGCACACAGCGCCACATCCGGCATCGGACACAGCCAGACGGCTGCCCTTAGCGGCAAACACAGCAATGTACTCAATAGCCTGACAGGAAAGCTCCATGATCTTCATAGGTGTGGAGCAGGCAATGATGGTAGCCTCTTCCATCACAGCATCACGGGTGGGGTCATCCTTGGGAATGCCGTAAGCCTTAGCCAACGGCAGGAAGTTCACTTCGTCGGCTTCCACCTGATTCAGCAGCTCCGTCTGCAGCGCGTCGCACTTTGCCTTCAGGTCGATGATCTCAGCCTCCACATCGGCATACTTCTTCTTGCCCACAGTCAGAGAGCCAACCATGTTGCCCAGCGCTGTACCGATTGCGCCAACCAAAGCAGCAGCGCCGCCGCCACCGGGGGCCGGTGCGTCGGATGCCAAAACTTCCACAAACTTGCGGCAGGTTTCCATTGTCATATCCATAATCAATTTCTCCTTTGTCGAAATTTCAATTGACAATTGACAATTGATAATTGACAATTACTGTCCTATTGATTTTACCACTGTCAACTTTCAACTGTCAACCGTCAACTTTCCAAATGCTCCAAAAGCAGAGGCGTGTTACCGCCTCTGCTATCAGATTTCACAAGCGCTTTTGAAAAGCACTCCAGCAGGCTTAAAAAACATGTCATTCAGTGGCAGCGAAGAATTTTGGTTCAAAGCGAGCAAGGAAACCGCAGGAATACTTTGTGTATTTCAAGGCTGACTTGCGTTTCTATGGAGCAAAAGGATCGCTGCTCTACGAATGGATATGTTTTGAGCGTTTGCTTTATTAGAACAGGCCGCTAACCTTGCCGGTCTCGACATCAACGTCAACACGGCGATATGCGGGGTCAGCAGCAGTACCGGGCATCATGGAGATGGTACCGGCCATGGGGCACAGGAACTTGGCGCCGCCGTACTCCA
>JAZKXW010000125.1:0-15384 GCA_045611825.1 Faecousia sp. | reverse complement strand
CTGCCGATATCTGGACGGTCTGAAGTAAATACTACGCAGCCTGCCTACCCGGCAGGCTGCTTTTTTTGCAAACGGATATTTTTATCTCACGGCATATCCCAATCCTAAGGCGCATAGGCTGTACCAAATATTCTTGGGAGGCGTGGCTATGGGAATCCGAATCACGGAACTGCACTGCAAAGAGGTCATCTGTGTCAGCGACGGCCGCCGGTTAGGGTTCGTCAGCGATGCCCGGGTGGAGCTGCCGGAGGGTCACATACAAGCCATCATCGTCCCGGGGCCCTGCCGATTTTTCGGTCTGTGGGGCCGCAGGGACGATTTTGTGATCCCATGGCACTGCATTTGCCGGGTAGGACCGGACATCATTTTGGTAGATATCAAGCCGGAAGATTGCTGTGTTCCCCGTTCCAGACTAAAAATGCTGCCTTGGTAAGGAAAAAGTTAAGATTTTTTTGAAAAAAGTGGTAAAAAACACTTGCAAAACGGGAACAGTTCCTATATAATGATTCGGCACGGAAATTTTCCGTAGTATTTTACACCACACACCCGGGGACCGATTGCCCCAGTGCTTCCTTGCAGAAGCGGGCTGTCGGGATGATCGGGGTGGAGGAACAAACAAAAGGAGAAAATCAAAATGTCTGTCATCTCTATGAAGCAACTGTTGGAGGCCGGCGTACACTTCGGTCACCAGACCCGCCGCTGGAACCCCAAAATGGCTCCCTACATCTACACGGAGCGTAACGGTATCTACATCATCGACCTGCAGAAGACCGTTAAGAAGCTGGAAGAAGCTTATGACTTCGTCCGCGACACCGCTGCCAATGGCGGCAACATCCTGTTTGTCGGCACCAAGAAGCAGGCACAGGACGCTATCAAGGAAGAAGCTGCCCGTTGCGGCGGTTACTATGTCAACGCCCGTTGGCTGGGCGGTATGATGACCAACTTCCGCACCATGCGTACCCGTATCGACCGTCTGGCTCAGCTGCGCAAGATGGAAGAGGACGGCACCTTCGCAATGCTGCCCAAGAAGGAAGTCATTCAGCTGCAGGCTGAGATCGAGAAGTTGGAGAAGTATCTGGGCGGCGTAAAGGAAATGAAGAAGCTGCCTGCTGCTCTGTTCATCGTTGACCCCCGCAAGGAGCGCAACGCCATCGCTGAGGCTCACAAGCTGAACATCCCCATCGTTGCAATTGTTGACACCAACTGCGATCCCGACGAGATCGACTATGTGATCCCCGGTAACGACGACGCAATCCGCGCCATCCGCCTGATCGCCGCTGCTATAGCCAGCGCCGTGATCGAAGGCCGTCAGGGCGAGGACGCTGCTGTTGAGGCTCCCGCTGTTGAGGCTGAGGCCGAGGCTGTTGAGGCTGAGTAATTGATAAAACACAAGGCACCCGATCTCCGGGTGCCTTCCACAAACGATTATTAGGAGGAACTACAAATGGCTTTTACTGCTTTAGATGTTAAGAAGCTGCGTGAAATGACCAACGTCGGCATGATGGACTGCAAGGCTGCTCTGGCTGCTACCGACGGCGATATGGACAAGGCTGTTGACTGGCTGCGTGAGAAGGGTCTGGCAAAGGCTGCCAAGAAGGCTGACCGCATTGCCGCTGAGGGCGTTGCTCTGGCTACCGTTGTCAACGGCGTAGGCGTTGTCATCGAGGTCAACGCAGAGACCGACTTTGCTTCCAAGACCGATGCTTTCCAGGATCTGGTCAAAAATCTGGCTGTAGTCGTCGCTACCGACGCTCCTGCTGATGTAGAGGCTCTGAAGGCTTGCAAGTACCCCAACTCCAGCCTGACCGTTACCGAGGTCATGCAGGAGAAGGTCATGTCCATCGGCGAGAACATGCAGATTCGCCGCTTCGACCGTTTTGCTGAGAACACTTCCGTTGCTTACGTTCACATGGGCGGCAGCCACGGTGTTCTGGTCAATCTGGAAGCTGACGTGGACGCTACCGAGATCGGCAAGAACGTGGCAATGCAGATCGCCGCTATGAATCCCAAGTACTGGGACAAGGCTCAGGTGCCTCAGGCTGATGTTGACAAGGAGCTGGCTGTTCAGGTGGCTCTGATGGACAACGATCCCAAGATGGCTTCCAAGCCTGCCGCTGTGAAGGAGAAGATCGCAGCCGGTAAGATCAACGCATTCTACAAGGAGAACTGCCTGCTGCAGCAGGACTTCGTCCGTTCCGACCTCTTCAAGGGCGATGTGGCCGGCTACATTGCTGACGCTGCCAAGAAGCTGGGCGGTACTGTGAAGTTCGTCGACGCCATCCACTACATCAAGGGTGAGGGCATCGAGAAGAAGGAAGACAACTTCGCTGAGGAAGTTGCCGCACAGCTGGCCGGTAAGTAATCTTACTTTTCAACAACAAACTCCCGGAGAATTTCTCCGGGAGTTTCTGTTTGTCGGGCGATCTTACTGTAGGGGCGACCATTGGTCGCCCGTCGGGCGTGCACTGCACGCCCCTACAAGCAAAAGAGGCAAGCAAAGCTTGCCTCTTTTCTATTTATTTCTGATTTACCGCTTCGATGAATTTCAGGAATGCGGCTCTGCCGGCTTCCGTACACTTGTACACACCGGCGTCCTCCAAAACCCGAGAGAATACTCTGCCGGTCTCCTGCATCAGGATCTCCAGCGCATTTTCTGCCGTAAAGGTGTAGCTCTTTTTCAGCTGCTCCACCCAATCCGCATGCTTGTCCAGCACCGGATCGGCAGCAATGTCCTTGCCTGCCACAACGGCGTCCGCCAAGGCGTACAGTTCCCCCTTCAGACGGCTGGGCAGCACCGCAAGACCCATGACCTCAATAAGGCCAATGTTCTCTTTCTTAATATGGTGCTTGTCAGCATGGGGATGGAACACACCCAAAGGATGCTCGTCGGTGGTAATGTTACACCGCAGCACCAGATCCAGCTCGTAGTCCTCTCCCCTTCTGCGGGCGATGGGCGTAATGGTGTTGTGGGGTTCGCCGTCAGTTTCCGCCAGCACACCCACGGAAGCATCCGAGTAACCGCGCCACAGGGTCAGGATCTTGTCTGCCAGATCGGCGATCCGCTGCCGGTCCGCGCCGGTCAGACGAATGTCGCTCATGGGCCACTTGACGGTGCCGGCCTTGATGTCCTTGTAGCCCCGGAAGGCAACCTCTTTTTCCACAGGCGCTGTTTCCATGGCAAAGGTGTAGTGACCGCCTTGGAAATGCTCATGGCTCAGGATCGAGCCGCCCACAATGGGCAGATCGGCATTCGAGCCCACAAAATAGTGAGGGAACACCGTCACAAAGTCCAAAAGCTTCTGGAATGCGGACTTGTCGATCTTCATGGGAATGTGCTGAGAATTAAAGACGATGCAATGCTCATTGTAGTACACATAAGGAGAGTACTGCAGCCGCCAGTCGCCGCCGGCCATCTGAATGGGAATGATCCGGTGATTCTGCCGGGCAGGATGGTTCATCCGTCCGGCATAGCCCTCGTTTTCCACACACAGCAGGCACTTGGGGTACCCGGACTGGGGTGCCAGCTTTGCCGCGGCAATGGCCTTGGGGTCTTTCTCAGGCTTGCTCAGGTTGATGGTGATGTCAATATCGCCATACTCCCCGGAGAACTTCCAGCGCATATCCTTGGCAATGCGGTAGCGACGAATGTAATCGGTATCGCAGCTGAAGCGGTAGTACCAGTCGGTAGCCGCCTCGGGACTCTTTTCATACAGTTCCCGGAAAATGGCGATGACCTCCCGGGGCATAGGCGTCAGCGCGCCCATCAGCTTGGTATCAAACAGATCCCGGGCAACGATGTTATCCTGGCAAATGCCCTTTTCGCAGGCATAGTCCAAAAGACCCTGCAGGATCTCCTCCAGCTCTTCGGACTGGGGTTCCTCGGAGGGCTCGTAGCTGTCCAGCTGCAGCAGCTCCAGAATGCGGTTAGTCAGCACCACATGGTCCTCCGGCAGGGCCAGCCCCTTATTCATGGCATAGGACACCAAAGAATCGATATAGGTTTCAATTTTCATACTTACACCTCCGGCACTGCCGGCACACCGCCTTGGGGACGAATCGCGAGAACATGGCAAGCGCCTTCGCCCAAAACATCGTCAATGCCCTTGCGGAAGGATTCCAGAATATCAAAGGGAACAAAGGCCTGGACCGTACCGGCAAAGCCGCCGCCATGGACACGGTAGCCGCCACGACCCTGCAGATAGCGCTCACACAGCGCCAGAGAAATGGCCATATCCTGATGGTCCTTGTATCCGGCAGGGATCACATTTTGCAGGTACATATAGGAGGAATAGCCGCTTTGCTTCATCAGCTTCAGGTATGTATCAAAGTCACCGGCGCGCAGGGCCTTGACCTGCTCTACCACCCGGGCGTTCTCCTGATAGAAGTGGATGGCGCGCATCACCGCCCGGTCACCGCATTTTTCACGCAGCGCAGGGATGGCGGCAAAAAATTCTTCCTCAGGGATCTGCCGCAGGACTTCCTTGCCGAAGTGCTTGCAGATCTCCTTCAGTTCGATGGTAATGGCAGCATACTCATCGGTCAGGTCTGCGTGGCTTGCTCGGCTGTCAATGATGCACAGAGCATGTCCGCAGGCAGCAAAATCAAAGTCAATAGGCTCGATGACAGGATGCTCCTTGTCCTCGAAGTCAATCGTCACCATGCCGCCGACGGCAGACGCTGTCTGATCCATCAGGCCGCAGGGCTTGCCGAAGAACACATTTTCGGCGTACTGGCCGATCATTGCCACCTCGGGCTGTCTGACCTTGCCGCCAAAGAACATGTGGTTGATGATGGTACCCACCAGCACCTCAAAAGCCGCAGAGGAGCTCAGGCCGGAACCGGGCAGAACGGTAGACTCCATGTAAGCGTCAAAGCCCTTGACTGCGCAGCCCAGCTGGGCAAACCGGGCAGCCACGCCCCGAATCAGCGCCGGGGTGGAGTTTACTTCCGCTTCCACAGGCTCCAGTTCCTTTAAGGAAACCGTACTCAAAGGATAGCCCTGAGAGAGGATCCGGATGGTATCTGTACCGTTTTCCCGCACCGCCGCCTGCATATCCAGATTCACCGCGCCTGCCAGCACACGGCCTCGCTGGTGGTCGGTGTGGTTGCCGGAAAGCTCTGTCCGGCCGGGGGCGGAGAAATAATTGGTAGGCGCGCCGCCAAAGGCTTTTTCAAAGCCCTCATGCAAAGCCGCCACCCGTTTTGCATCTAAAACCAACATTTTTTCAGACATAAGGATTCCTCCTTTGTAAATTCTTCTTTTATTATACACATATCCTCCCCAAAAGGGAAGCATTTTCTTTCAAAAAGCCTGCCGGAGCATATACTCAGGCAGGCTTTCTTTACAATACAAACCGAATTTGTTCCCCAAGAGGGATTTCCTTTACGCCCCGAATACGGAACAGTTCCTCCGGTGTCACCAGCGTATATCCCCGGCGCTTCAGCTCCGGCAGGATGGTATCCAGCGCCTTGCAAGTGCCGAACCGCACATGGAGCGTGCCGATGGCGTTGTCGCCAACCGAACCGAGCACCGTTTCTACAATACTCTCCACCGGGGTAGTTTCCTCCCAGTCCTTGCCGCAGACAATGCCCTGCCCCAGCAGGGGCATGCCCATGTCCCGCATAACCGTAAACACCGCATCATTTCCGGACAGCCCCGGCAGACGGCCCATGGTCATTTCATACCCCAGCAGCCTTTTCACTGTTTCCACCGGCTGCAGCATCTCCTGCAGGATCTCCGCCCGGTCAGTCACCTTTCCCAAAGCGCGGTGCTCCTGTCCGTGGGTCACCAGCTGAAAACCGTTATCGATGGCATACCGGAGCATAGGCAGCGTCCGGTCATTGATCTCTTTGCCTACCACCGCAAAGGCGGCTTTCCAGCCGTAGGCCTTGATCTTATCCACCATTTCGCACATAGGCTCAAAAGGGCCGTCGTCAAAGGCAATCGCCAAATACTTTTCCACAGTCTTACAGCTCCGGCTGAAATACCGGCATCAGCGCCAGCTTGAACAGATTCATCTTGTGCTTCCGGTCAATGATGGCTTTCTTCTCGGGATCGGCGATGAAGCCGGTACGGATATACACATCCAGCTCCGCATAGGTAAAGCCCAGATTCTCCTCATCGGTTTTTCCGCAAAGACCGTCAATGGGGGTCTTATCCACCAGCACATCCGGCAGTCCCAATACCCGGCCGATCTCCTTGACCTCCGTCACCGTCAGGTTAGACATGGGAGAAAAGTCGCCAGCAGCATCGCCGTAACGGGTAGAGTAGCCCACCCAGTCCTCGGACAGGTTGCAGGTATTCACTACCCGACCGTTGTTGCTCTGAGAAATGGCGTACAGGGTCGCCATCCGGACACGGGGCGGAACATTCTGCCGGGTCTGGGGTGTGATCTCCATGCCGGCAGGCAGACTGTTCAAAATGCCGTCTACCGCGTCCTTTACATTCACCTCGTAATGCCGGATACCCAAATGGTTTACCAGCATGTACGCCATATCGATATCGTGCTGTTGACCCTGCGGCATCAGTACGCCGATGACCCGATCCTTACCCAGCGCTTCCACGCACAGCGCCGCTGCCACAGAGCTGTCCTTGCCGCCGGAGATGCCGATCACCGCATTGCAGCCCGGACCGTTTTCCTCAAAAAACGCCCGGATCCAAGCCACGCAATCGTCTTTTACTTTTTTTGCATCAAACATTTTGCTCACTCCTTAGGTGCTCCTTACCCTTGACCCATTTGCCGATACCCATCCCAGCCAGCAGAATGATCCAAGCTGCGGCAGTAAAGCCGGCAATATAGATCACCAAGCACAACGGATACGGCACCGCCTGCTGCACCAGAGAATACACCGGCAGCGAGGGGTCACAGTAGGGGCTGATAAAAAACATATTAAAGGTTTCGGTTTCCAGCAGACCGGAGGCATGGGCGATCTCATTGAGCACCATCGCCGCCGCCACACAGACAGCAAACACCGCAGCGCCCCGAAGCACCGTCTTGTGCTCCAAGGGCACATAGCCTGTCACCAGCAGATAAATACCCACCGCCACCATAGAACCGTGGCAGATCATGGTCTGAATGTTGATGCCGATGGTGCTGATAAACACATCCCCGGGATAAATCATCACGCACAGGCCGGCAAACAGGGCAAAGGTTGCCAAATATGCGCTGAGAACTCTGTGAAGCTTTCCCCTGACCAGACCTGCCAGCAGACCGATATACATAGGTGTGGAACAAAACTGGAAGGGAAACGCATACCATTGATAGTCGTATGCGATCCCGTTTTCATAGGAAAAGCTGTAGTTAATCTGCTTGTAAATCTCCAAAACGATCACAAAAACGGCAGTATATAAGACCACCTGCCGCTGGCTGTTTTTCGCAAATCTGCACAAAAGCACCGTCGTAACCGCGGTAATGACCAGCCACAAAATATGAAACCAGCCGAACAGACCCGGCGTAGTCATAGACGCATCCAGAATGCGTAATAAATCTTGCCAAAAAGCCATGGCATATCCCTCTCTTTCGGAGGTATTATACCATCTGCACAGGCATTTTCCCAATTAAGATTTCTTTAAGGCTATGGCAGACATTACCTTTATTATACAAATTCTCCCGGGAAAAGCAACCCAAAAAACCGCCTTTGCCCCTGCCGCACGATCTTAACTCCATATCCCGCAGACCCCTGTTAAAAAAATAAAAGAAAATCCGTTGGATGTGCCTTATCTGCATTATTTGTGGGGATTATATCCCCTTAATAATCCGGATTATAACCCCCATAATAAACCTTGTCAAGCAGGGGGTGCTACAATGATTTGTTTTGACCGTTTGTGGAAAACCATGGAACAGAAGAATATCTCCACATATCAGCTGCGGGAATGCTGCGGCATTGACAGCAAGACCATCCGCAGATTAAAAGCCAACGACAATATGGAAACCAAGACCCTGAACAAACTCTGCGAAGCCCTGGGCTGCGGCCTGAATGAGATCGCAGAATATATCCCGGAATAACAAATCACCCCGTCGGATTTCCGACGGGGTGCGCTTCTTTATTCGCCTACGGCTTTGTTGGTCAGCATGGTAATAAGCATCTTGAACCCGTTGGGCTTGCCCATAGCGGTATCCTTTTCTCCCAGCATCAGCACCCGGTTCTGCCCCTTGCCGGAAGCGACCCATGTGGGCAGCTCACCACCCTTATTAGGATTGCCGGTGCGGACAAAATTGATCAGATAATCCACCATTTGTCCGCTGAGGTCATAGTCCTTTTGGGTAAAAGGACGCCAGCAGTTAGGCAGTGTACCAAACCAGTACCACAGATCCGCAGAGTGCCATGCGCCGTTGTCATCGCCGGGCAGCTGACGGTCAAAGTACCAAGTGTAGCCGGGCTTCTCCTGTTTGGCGATCCACTTACGGGTCATGCTCTGCAGAATCGGCGGTGCCACATCCTCGCTGGTAGAGCCTGCCATATAGGGAAGATTGTGGGGAACTGCGTCCTCCACCGCAAATACGCCGTCCGTTATGGGAAACGCCGCTGCATTGCCGCCCTTGATCTCCTTCTTTACCGTCTGCCATACCGCAAACAGCTCCTCCGGGGGCAGCACCCGGAATTCCTCCAAGGTTCTGCAGCCGCAGCGAGCCATCACTTCCTGCCAAAACCCGGAGGCCTTCTCTGGGTTGCCCGACATCATTGCGCCCATACCGCAACCGCTGGACATCACAGCTTTTTGGAACAAGCCTGCCGTTAAGGGGCTGCAGCTTTGCATCTGGACGCTGGCTGCGCCGGCGCTCTGACCCATAATGGTAATATTTTCCGGATCACCGCCGAAGGCAGCGATGTTATCCTTGACCCATCGGATCGCCGTCATCTGATCAAAAAGACCGTAATTACCGGTATGACCGGCTTCCTCCTTCAGCTGGGGCAGACACAAAAAGCCCATGGGTCCCAGCCGGTAGTTCAATGTCACGCCGATGATGCCCTTGGCAGGCCAGACAGGACCGTCAAAATGCTTTTCGTGACCGCAGCCTCCGGAGAAGCCGCCGCCGTGGATATACACAAGCACCGGCAGCTTATCCCCTGCCTTGGCCGTTTCCGGGGTGAATACATTCAAAAACAGGCAATCCTCGCTGTAGGTGTAGGTTTCGCCCTTGCGAAACTCATTGTAGTAGAAAATCTTCTTAAGGTTTTCTTCTTCGTTGTAGAATGCCCGGGGCTGATAGCTGCATGCGCCATACCGGGTAGCATCATAAACGCCCTCCCAGCCGGTGACCTGTTTGGGATATTCCCAGCGGCCGGCGGTGGCGTAGCGGATGCCCTTATAGGCCACGGTTCCCGGCACTCTGCCCGGACCGCCCTGCAGCATGCCGCAAGGTGTTTGAATCAAATAATCCATAGCTTACTCCTTACAAAGATCGGCACGGCAAAGGCCGTGCCGATCTCTATTTACTCTTCTTCAGAAACGGGAACTGCCTCAGCCTTCTTGGCTGCCATAGCAGCGCGGACTTCGGGGGTGATGTTCCAAACGAACTTGAATGCGGCCCAAGAGCCCAAAATGAACACAGCAGGTACCAGCACGCACAAAACCTTCAGACCGAACACGGTGCCGGCAGTCTGGACAGCAGCCTTGCCGTTGTAGCCGATCCATGCCAGCGCATAGAAAGCAACACCGCTGCCGATGGCCTGACCGATACGGCGGGACAGGTTGAAGGTGCCGTAGATAGAACCCTCGGTACGCTTGCCGGTGATATACTCATTGTAGTCAATAGCTTCGCCCACCAGACCCCACTGCATTTGAATGGAGACCATAGCAAAACCGGAGCCAATGCCCAGCAGAACACCGTGCAGCAGAGGATGAACATACATCACCATATGCAGGCCGAACAGCGCAACGCAGATGGCGCCGCCGATGAGCAGGCTGTAGCGGATCAGCTTCTCCAGTCCCAGCTTCTTACACATGAAGGGAACAGCGATCATAGAGCCGATCATGAAGGGGCTGGACAGGGCAGAGCCGAGGGTCTGATAGGTAATATCGTGGTAGACGCCGGAGTACATGTACAGACCCAGAGTCTGAGCAGCATACTGCATCAGGCAGATGCAAACACCGTGAATGCACAGCGCAATGAAAGGACGGTTCTTTCTGACAACCACCAGAATATCGGAGAACTTGATATCGTCCGCCTTGGCCTCTTCGCCCACCACAGTACGCTCCTCAGTCCATGCGTAGTGCATAAAGCAGACCAGGAAACCGATGGCGGCGCAGGCAATACCGGTGATCATATAGCCGACGGAAGATCTGTCGCCGAACATACCGATGATGGCAGGACCTGCCATGCCGGGGATCATGTTGCCGATCATAGAGCCCACGCCACGGGCAGAGGACAAAGATGCGCGCTCGGCATCGTTGGTAGACATGGCAGACAGCAGAGAGCCCATGGGGATATTGAACATGGTGTACGCGCCCTCATAAAGGATCTTAAAGGAGAACAGGGCTACCAGCATGGGAATGCCGTCTAAGAAGGTAGGCACAGTCCACAGTGCGACAGCGGACACAGCCAGCAGCGGCGTTGCCCGCAGCAGCCAGGGACGGAACTTGCCCTTCTTGCTCTGATGACGGGCAAAGGCCTTGTCCATCAGGGCGCCCATCATGGGATCGTTGACAGCATCCCAAATGGTCCAGATAATGGTGAGCGTACCCATCAAAACAGGGTCAATACCCAGAACGTTGGTGCAGTATAAGCCAAAAATGCTGGCCATCAGGGTAAAGGTCATGCAACCGCCCCAGTCGCCAAACATGTAGCCAAACCAATGCTTCTTGGTCAGGCCGGTCTTGGGTGCTTTAGACATGTGGAAATCCTCCATTTTCTCTTTTTAATGTCAAATGTATTATAGCAAATTATTTAAAAAATGCAACCTTTGTTTTTATAAAACCGGACGATTCTCAGCAAAAAACCATTTTTTTGAAATTTTACCGGCAACAACCTCCATGGCATTAAAAAGCACCCCGACAGACTTAGTCGGGGTGCGCCTTGATTACAGGAAAATATATTTGAGGATAAACAGAACCGCCAGAATATACATCAAAGGCGTTACCTTCTTTGCCTTGCCGGTGCAGAGGTTCAGTACCACATAGGAAATGATACCCAAGCTGATGCCCTCGGAAATGCTGTAGAACAGGGGCATAGCAATGATGGCGATATAGGCAGGGATCGCCTCGGTCAGGTTGTCATCGTCAAAGCGGATCTCCGTAACGGAGCTGACCATCAAAAAGCCTACCATGATCAGCGCAGGGGCTGTGGCAAAGGAAGGAATGGTGGTAAACAACGGCGCAAACAGCATGGACAGCAGGAACAAAATACCTGTGACCATAGCCGTCAAACCGGTTCTGCCGCCTGCGGCAACACCGGAAGCAGACTCCACAAAGGTGGTAACGGTAGAAGTACCCAGCACCGCGCCGGCAGTCGTACCGATGGCATCTGCCATCAGCGCAGGCTTTACCCGGGGCAGACGACCCTGCTCGTCCAGCATATTTGCCTTGGTGGCAACGCCGATCAGCGTACCCAGTGTGTCAAACAGGTCCACAAACAGGAACGCGAAGATCACTACCACAAAGTCCAGAATCCGGATGCTGCTCCAGTCTACCCGGAAGCACTGACCCACGGTATCCTTCAAGGCGGAGAAATCCGCAGAAACCACCGCAGAGGGAATCAAGGAATAGAATCCGGCTTCCGGTGTGGGGGTATACAGACCGGTCAGCTGGCAGACAATGCCCAAAAGCCAAGTTCCGATAATACCGATCAGGATCGCGCCCTTAACCTTCCGGATATGCAGCACCGCGGTCAGCAGCAGGCCGATCACCGCCAGCAGCGCGCAAATGCCGTGGGTGCGGAAATTGTCGGTAAAGCTGGTAATGGTCACCAAGGTGGAAGCATCCACCGCAAGGCCTGCATTTTGCAGTCCGATAAAGGCGATAAACAAACCGATGCCCACAGAAACGCCCCGTTTCAAGGTCAGGGGGATGGCGTTAAAAATGGCTTCCCGCACATTGGTCAAGGACAGGGCAATAAAAATAAGACCTTCCGCAAACACCGCCAGCAGCGCGATCTGCCAGGAGTAGCCCATACCCAGCACTACCGTATAGGCAAGGTAGGCGTTCAGGCCCATGCCTGCGGACAGCGCAAAGGGCAGATTGGCCATCAGCGCCATACAGGCTGTGCCGACAAAGGATGCCAAGGCCGTAGCCAGCAGGACCGCCGTAGGATTCATACCTGCATCTCCCAGAATGCTGGGATTCACAGCCAGAATGTACGCCATGGTCATAAAGGTGGTAATACCTGCCACCAGTTCGGTTTTGACGGTGGTGTTGTTTTCTTTCAGTTTGAACAGTTTCTGTAACATGTTCCTCTTCCCTTTCTGAACTGTTATATTTGGGAATCGCTGGAAATAGTATACCACACAGTCCTGTGAATATGCAATCCCCCATTGCTCAAAATAAGCAATGGGGGGTGTTTTTTACGGCGCGGCAAAGGCAGACTTGACCTCTCTGTATTTGCTGAGAGAGGAAACGCCGTTCCAAGTCATATAACCGCCGGTACAGCCGGTGTCTCGCAGAGCCTTGATCTGGGCTGCGATTTCGGTAGGACCATAGTTGTTGTAGGGATACCGGATGGCATTGTATGTCTGAATCCATGTACGCACGACGGCAGGGGTTGCCGTCTCCTTCTGGCGGCTCTGCACGCTGTTGCCCCAGCTGTAGACCGTATCATAGGGGTGTTCCCAAGGACGGTAGGTTGCGCCGCTGGAGGTGGTGTAAGAGGAGAAATGGTCAGGGTACGGCATACCGCTGATCACATCCACCACATTGCTGATGGCAGGCCAGTACTGACCGTAGGCAGTCACATAGGTGTACGCGCTCTCACCGAATACATCCGCGCTGACATAAGCGCCGTACTCATGGATGATATCGGTGGCGTACATCAAAAACCGCTGAATGGCCTGGGCCTTGGATTCGTTGTAGGTGTTGTGGTAGTTGATGGTGCCTGCCTTCTCGTAGTCAGAAACCAGATCCGGGAAGCGGACATAGTCAAACTGGATCTCGTTAAAGCCCATCAGCTGACCGGCCTCGCCCGCCAAGTCCACCTTGTACTGCCATGCGGTACGGTTGTAGCCGGTAGGCCAGTAGGTGCCGTTCAGCTTCAGCGGCTTGCCGTTGGTGCCGGTAATGGCGCATTCCGGATGATCCACCGCAAAATAGTAGTCATTAAAGGTGGTCATCCGACCGATAACATAGTAGCCTGCATCCTTCAGCTTCCGGATGGCGGCCTGATAAACTTCCAAAGCGTTGTTGGGATGGGACGCTGCGGAGGGACTGTACTGCTTCATCACAGGAGAGGAGTAGCCGATGGAAGAGCCGTCCATAATGTCCACCACAAAGGCATTGATGCCGCTGCTGTTGGCAATTTCCAAATAGGCATCGATGCTGCCGATGGCACCGCTGTTAATATACAGAGTGCGGCACTCGTCGGGCATCACATTGCCGGCAATGGGACCCTTTTCCCGGGGGAAATAATCCAAATTGGCTGCGCCGCCGCCACCGTAACGGTTACCGCGGCCTGCGTGGGTGGAATAGTTGCCATTGTAATCGTAGTTTTTCAGCGCTTCCTCTGCGGTGTCCACCAAATACCACGGCATAATGTAGCCTTCCACACTGCCAAGGGTGACCTTATACATGTGTACGCTGCCGTCTGCATTCAGATAGTCATGACCGATGACACCAACCGCATCGCCCTTTTCCGCAAAGGCTTCCAGCAGCTTACCGTTGACATCTCGCAGATTCACAGCAGAACGGACAAACTTCGCATTCTCCGGAATCACAGGAGGATCTACAGGATCCTCCGGCTGTTCGGGAGGCTTCGGAGGATCTACGGGATCTTCCGGCTGCTCATCCGAATCCAGCTTCACATAACTCAAGCTGATCCAGCCTTTATCGATTCTGCCCCAAACTATAAAGCCCACAGTCTTTTGCTCCAGAATGGTTACCCGATCGCCGTTATAAAGGTATCCGGCAATCTCGTAGTCTGTTCCGGGACCGGAGCGGATACGCAAAGCATCGCCATCGGACGCAGGTACATAAACCGTTCCGGTAACAGCGCCATCCGGCACCTCCGGTTCATCCGGTTCAGTAGGATCGCTGGGATCGGTAGGATCACTGGGATCGGTAGGGTTGCTGGGATCGGTAGGGTTGCTGGGGTCGGCAGGCGCACCGGTAGTTCCGGTGGTGCCGTCATTGCGATCGATGTTGCTTTCCGGTCCGCAGGCAAGGAGCATACCTGCCATCATAGCGACCACCAGAAAAAGCGCCAGAAACTTCTTCATAAAGGGCATCCTCTCTTTTGAGCTTTTCCCTTATTATATATGCTGATTCCCCAAAAATCAACCCTCACTTCCCCATCCGGTGATGCGCGACCTGAATTCCTTCCCGGACGCGCAGGCAGACAAAAGCGCCGTCCCTTGTACGGGACGGCGCTGTTCCTTAGTTTTCGGTTTTGGGGGCTGCAAAGGCAGACATGATGCTTCTGTACTTGGCGATCGAAGAGCCGCCGTTCCAAGTCATATAACCGCCGGTGCAGCCGGAGTCCCGCAGACCCTTGATCTGGTAAGCGATCTCGGTCGCGCCGTAGGTGTTATAAGGCTCTTTAATGGCATTGTATGCCTGAATCCATGTGCGAACCGCCGCAGGTATTGTGGTTTCCTCCTGACGGTACTTTACGCTGATACCCCAGTTGTACAAGGTGGTATAGGGGTGTTCCCAAGGGCGGTAAATGCTGCCGTCCTCATTTGTGGAAGACGGGAAATGGTCAGGATAGGGCATGCCGCTGATGGCATCCACCACATTGCTGATGGCGGCCCAGTACTGTCCGTAGGCAGTCACATAGGTAAAGGCGCTTTCGCCGTACACATCGGCGCTGATGTAGGCTCCATGCTCGTGAAGGATATCTGCTGCGTACATCAGGAAACGCTGGATGGCCTGGGCCTTGGTCTCGCCGTAGGTATCGTGGAAATCGATGATTCCGGCCTCTTCATAGCGCCAGGTCAGATCCGGGAAGCGCACATAGTCAAACTGGATCTCATTAAAGCCCATGAGCTCCACGGCCTCCACCGCCAGATCTACCTTATACTGCCAGGCGGTGCGGTTATAGGGTGTGGGCCAGTAGGCGCCGGAGAGCTTCAGGGGGTCACCGGCGGTGTCCGTAATGGCGTATTCCGGGTGATCCTTGATAAAAAGACTGTCGTTGAAGGTGGTGATGCGGCCAATCACATAGTAGCCCGCATCCTTGATCTTCTGAATGGCCTCCTGATATTCCTTTACGGTATTGTTGGCCGCGGCGGCTGCGG
>JAZKXW010000124.1:0-7968 GCA_045611825.1 Faecousia sp. | reverse complement strand
CCAAAGGTTGCTCCGCTCAGAATGACACTTCTTTTTGGATTTTCTCCTGCCCGTCGGGCGATTCATGAATCGCCCGAAACACCCCAACGGGGTGTCATCCTGAGCAAGCGAAGCGCGTCGAAGGATCTTCTGGCCTTTCCCTTTCCGTAACAGAAAAGATTCTTCGACTCCGCAACCAAAGGTTGCTCCGCTCAGAATGACACTTTTTTCAATCTGTCGCGCAGCGACTCCGCCATTGTCCATTGCCCATTGTCCATTGTCCAATCCGCCGCTCCCATTTCCCTTCCTTGACAACCATGCCGTTTTATGAGAAAATATAGGCAAATTCATCACTTTACAGGAGGTGTCCTTCATGAAGCGGCTGAAGAAGCTGAATTTGAATCTGCAGCTGATCGCGGTGTTTTTCTCCGCGGTTCTCATTCTGTCTTTGGGACACTTCCTGCTGTACACCCACCTGTTCAATCGCATGCAGGCGGAGGAAGCTGTCATTTCCGCGGAACGGGATGAAAATGTCCGCGCCAAGCTGGACTCCATCTACACCCAATGTGAAAACGCGGCGCTGGAGATCATCACCTCTTGGTCCTTCCAAGCCTTTGCCGGTGTGGATGCCGACCCGGCAGAGCTGACAGCTCTGCAAAACGATGCCCAGCAGATTCTGGACGACAAGGAGCATATCTACCGCTGGTTCATCATGACCGCAGGCAGCGGTCAGCTGATCTCCGGCAACGGTGTGTGCCATCCGGACACCTACTTTGGCGGCATCAGCCGCAACGACACCTACACCAAAAGCTTTTGGCAGGATCGGTTTGCCAACCATCCGGGCAAATTCTACTATCCGGCCGAAACCTTCCGGCACCGAGCTCATAACGGCAAATACGAGGATGTGGTTTTAATGCCCATGTCCTTCCAGTCCTACTATGACCGTCAGCTGATGGTGGTGCTGCTGCTGGATGTGGAGTCTATCTGCCGGGAGGACACCTATCTGGAAGAGGGCGCATACTTTTTCTCCGAGGAAGGCAGCCTTCTGTACACCACCGATGAAACGCCCCTGATTACCCGGATCCCTGAGAATAACACCCTGAAGCAGGGCGCGCAAACCTATCAAATTGCCCAATACAACATGCTGTCCGGTCCTGTGTGCATCAAGCTTCGCAGCGAAAGCGATACCGCCGCCATGATCCGCAGCAACTATATACTCTGCCTTGTGGTGCTGCTGACGGCGCTGGCAGCGGTAGCGCTGACCGTGCCCCGGATCATCAAGCGGCTGCTGACCCCCGTGGACAAGATGGTGGATCTGGTGCGGCAGCATGCTGCCCCTGAGGAAACGGACCTCCACAGCGTCAGCCGGGAACTGGAGGAGATCTTCAGGACCCGGGAACAGCAGGCGCAGGATCTGGCCCAAACCAACGCCGCATTGTCGGAATACCGACTGCAATCCCGGCTGAAGAATGTGTATGTAGATCTGCAGCTGCCGGAAAACCGGGAGGAAAATGCCTATTTGCTGTTCATACAGGTGCGCTATCAGGAAAAGGCGCTGGAAAGCTTCACCATTCCCCGGAGTGAGCTGGAGAACTGCCTGCAGGAGATGATGGGCGCCACCTTGCAGAATCTGTTTGATACCGCCCTGATCTTCCAGTTAGAGCCGGGACGGTACGCGGCGCGTATAACCGCTTCGGAGGACACCGCCGAGCCTATGGCCCGGTTTATGGACCGTTTGGGCAACGAGGAAGAATTTGCCTGTTTTACCGTGGTTTGCAGCGACAAGCTGACCCATGTTGACTTGGCGGAGGTCTATGACGGCGTCCGGCAGACTGCCCGGTTTGCCATAGTCAACCGCGGCTCCCAGCTGCTGCTGATGCCCCAGTACAAGGACACCACCACCTACACCTACCCCAAAACCGAGGAGCAGCGGCTGGACGAGCTGGTGCGTCAGGGCAAAATCCCTCAGGCTGTTCTGCTGGCAGAGCGCCTGCTGGAGACCAATTTAGCAGCCGGCATCAGCCATGCCCAAACGGAGCTTCTGTGCGTAGCGCTGGTCAATACCGTAGCCTACGCCGCAGCGGCCTCCAACGCCGACTCCCATAAGATCGCCGCCGCCAGCAGCGTGTACAACACCCTTGCCACCCGTTGCCTGACCGCCAAGGATTATACGCAGGTGGTAAGCGACTACATTCGTTCCGTGGCGCCTGCGGAGGAGCAGCAGCCGGAGGAAGATCTGCTGCTGAGCAAGATCCGCCAGTACCTGCAGGAGAACTACCACAGGGAGTTTTCCAGTGAGGAGATGGCAGCTGCCCTGCACGTTTCCAGAAGCTATTTAAGCTCCTATTACAAAAATAAAACCGGCACAAACCTGTCGGACAGCATCCAGCAGTACCGAATCCAAAAGGCCACAGAGCTGCTCCGGGATCCGGAGGTCAAGATCAGCGATATCGGAACGATGGTAGGCATCAACAGTCCCAACACCTTCCTGCGGCAGTTCCGGAAATATACGGGCATGACCCCCCGGGAGTACCGCCAGCAAAACGGCATCGACCATTGACCGGGAAGCCCCGGCAGGCAATGCAATGGACAATGGACAATCCATTTCGTAGGGGCGCATCACGATGCGCCCGTCGGGCGATTCATGAATCGCCCCTACACCCGAAGGGTGTCATTGCGAGCCAGTGATCACACTGGCGTGGCAATCCGTTCTCTTAATGGACAATTGCATTGCCTGCCGTTCTTCCCGGCGGCGCTCCCATCGCTCCCCCTGCATTCTCTAACGCAGGATTATGAAAAAGGGCTTGCATTCGACATTTCGATTTGGTATAATAGCTCAGACCTGCAGGGTTCGTATATCGGTAATACAACGGCTTCCCAAGCCGTGAAGGCGGGTTCGACTCCCGTACCCTGCTCCACGAAAAAGACCACCCGTTTGGGTGGTCTTTTTATTTGGAGCAGAATGCGGAATTGAAAATTGAAAATTCTGCACCGCACCAATTCCAACACCGTAGGGGCGATTCATGAATCGCCCCTACAATCAAAATCCGTCTGCGCAGCGACACCGCAATTGTCCATTGTCCATTAAAAAGGGAGATGCCTAACCCTTAGGCATCTCCCGTTTAATTATTTGTCGTTCTTCACCAGATCCGCAAAGCTTTCCCGTTCCACAGCCACATAAGGCGTGCCGCCCTTTACCATTACCACCGCCGGTCTGGGGACCCGGTTGTAATTGGAAGCCATGGAGTAGTTGTAAGCGCCGGTGGTCAGCACCGCAATGAGATCGCCCCGTTTGGGTGTCGGCAGCGCCACCTTTTCCTGAATCAGGTCACCGCTTTCGCAGCAGCAGCCTGCCACGGAGCAGATCATATCCACCTTATCCCCCATCCGGTCGGCAGGCAGGACGGTGTAATCCGCCTGATACAGGGCATACCGGGGGTTGTCGGTCATACCGCCGTCGATGGATACATAGTTCTTAACGCCGGGAATGTGCTTCAGATTCACCACCCGGTAAAGGGTAATGCCGCTGTCGGCAACGATGCTCCGACCGGGCTCCATCAGGATCAAGGGCTTCTCAAGACCCAACTCCTCACAGTACTTGTCGATGATCTGTCCGATGAGCCGGATATTCTCCCGGTAATCGATTTTGGGATCGGAGCTGACATAGGGAACGCCCATGCCGCCGCCCAGATTCAGCACCCGGGTGGTAAAGCCCAGCGTATTCTCCATTTCCTTCAGGAAAGAGAGCATCATCTCCGCCGCCTGACAGAAAGGCACTTCCGCGAAGATCTGGGAGCCGATGTGGCAGTGGTAGCCGATGAGCTCCACATGTTCCAGTCCCAGGCAATGACGGGTCAAAGACTCCGCCTGGCCGGTGGTGATAGCCGCGCCGAACTTGGAGTCCACGCGACCGGTGTTGATCTTCTCATGGGTGTGGGCGTCGATACCGGGGGCAAGGCGCAGCAGCACCTTCTGACGGATATTCCGGGCAGAAGCCGCCGCCTGAATGGCATCCAGCTCCTCCACCGTATCGCTGACGAAGCAGCCAACGCCGGCATCCATAGCAAAGGCGATGTCCCGATCGGTCTTGGCTGTGCCGTGGAAGTAGGCATTTTCCATAGGGAAGCCTGCGGTTTTGGCGGTGTAGATCTCGCCGGCGGACACCACATCGATGCCCATATCTTCCTCTTGCATAATGCGGTACATTGCCTGCATAGACAACGCCTTGCTGGCGTAAATGGGATGGGAGCCGGCAGGCAGGAAGTCCGCCATGGCGTCCTTGTAGACCCGGCAGCGGCTTCGGACTCTGTCCTCATCCATGAGCAGCAGGGGCGTGCCGAACTGCTCCGCCAAGGCGGAGGTATCCAGACCGGCAAAGGTCAGATGCTGACCCGCGACCCCGATATTATCGTACATCAGAGCATGCATTTGCGCATTTCCTCCCGACTCATCAGGCTCAGATCAGCCGGAGCCACATCAAAAATGGTGTAGCAGCCGGTGATACCCCGGCTGTGCATCCGATAGGCAGCCCGGGCCAGCGCCACCAGCACGCTGGCGGTAAACTGGGGATTGGAGTCCAAAGTGAGTTTGTATTCAATGGTCTGCCGGCACTCTTTGTTCATACCGGTAACGCCGCTGCGGATAACGCAGCCGCCATGGGGCAGACCGCTGTGGTTTTGCTTCATTTCCTCCATGGAGATAAACTCCACGGTGGTGTCGTAGTCGGCGAAGTAGTTGGGCATAGTCTTGATGGCATGCTCGATGGCCGCCTTGTCCGCGCCCTCCTCGGCCACCACATAGCAGTACCGGGTGTGCTTTTCCCGGGTGGTCAGCTGGGGGTTCTCCCCTGCCCGGACTCTGTCCAGCGCCTCCGGCACAGGAATGGTGTACTGGCGGCAATCGATAACGCCGGGCAGCCGGCGGACGGCGTCGGAGTGACCCTGACTGACGCCCTTGCCCCAGAAGGTGTAGTCCTTGCCCTCGGGCAGGATGGCGGAAGCGTAGAGCCGGTTCACCGAGAACAAGCCCGGATCCCAGCCGCCGGAGATCATGGCGATAGAGCCCCCTTCTCTGGCAGCCGCCTCCACCTTTTCAAAATGCTCCGGAATGGCAGCATGGGTGTCGAAGCTGTCCACCACCCGGAAATACCGGGCAAGGGCAGGTGTCATTTTGGGCAGATCGGTAGCCGAGCCGCCGCAAAGGATCAGCACATCCAGCTTATCCTTCCACGCCATAATGTTGTCATAGGCATCCACCGGCACACCGGGTGTCTGCACTTTCACCGAAGCCGGATCTCTGCGGGTAAATACCGCCGCAAGCTTCATATCGGGATTCTGACCGATGGCGCACTCTGCGCCCTTTGCCAGATTACCGTAACCGACAATACCAATTTGAATCATAACATACCTCTTCTCAATGGACAATGGACAATGGACAATTGACAATGGACAATGGACAATGGACAATTGACAATCCGTTTCGTAGGGGCGCATCACGATGCGCCCGAAACACCCCAACGGGGTGTCATCCTGAGCAAGCGAAGCGCGTCGAAGGATCTTCTGGCCTTTCCCTTGCCGTAACAGAAAAGATTCTTCGACTCCGCAACCAAAGGTTGCTCCGCTCAGAATGACACTTCTTTTTAGATTTTCTCCTGCCCGTCGGGCGATTCATGAATCGCCCCTACAATTAAAATCCGTCTGCGCAGCGACACCGCAATTGTCCATTGTCCATTCAAAAAGCACCATTCTTCCGAATGGTGCTTTTTCTTTACACTTTCTTGCCCATGGCGTAAACCGTAGCCACCTGCAATTCCTTGTCCAGCAGCACGATGTCGGCATCGTAGCCCACCTTCAGGTGACCCTTCCGGTCATCCAAGCCTGCCACCCTTGCAGGAGTAGCGGTGGCCATCATCACCGCATCACAGAGGCTGACCCCGGCCAAATTCACCATATTGCGCACCAACCGGTCCATGGTGGCGATACTGCCGGCAAAGGCCTGCCGGTCGGGCATCTTCATGACTCCGTCCTCCAAAATGGTCTCCATACCGTTGGCCTGCCGCAGCACCGAACCGTCAGGCAGATCTGCCGCCGCAGGGAACAAAGCATCGGTGATGAGGCTGATCTTCTCCGGGCCCTTGCACTTGAAGATCAGCTTCAGCAGCTCCGCCGGCAGATGCTTGCCGTCGGCGATGATCTGCACCGTAAAACCGTCCTCCACAAGACCTGCCTCCACCACACCGCCGGAGCGGTAGCCGTTGATCCGGTGTACCATGGAGCAGCCGGAGTAGATGTGGGTAATGTCGGTGTAGCCGTTTTTCAGCGCATCCACGCAGCAGGCGTAATTGGCATCGGAGTGGGCAATGGTGGCCCGAATGCCCCGATCCTTCAGCACCTTGGCAAATTCCACGCCGCCTTCCAGCTCCGGAGCAACGCCCATAATGCGAACACCGCCGGGCCAGTTCTGTTCCAGCCGATCCAGCACCTCCACCGAGGGCGTCAGCAGATTTTCAGGATCCTGCGCGCCAGCCTGCTTGGGAGACAGGAACGGACCCTCCAGATGGACACCGGCAACGGTGCATTCGGTGGTCAGCTCCTTGGCCTTGCGGACATTGGCGATCATGGTCTGGGTCATCGCCAGAGAAGCGGTGACGGTGGTGGGCAAAATGGTGGTCGTGCCGTGGGCGGCGTGGGCAGCGCAGGCCTTGCGGACCTCCTCAGGCGTTGCGCCCATGAAATCCACATTGCCGCCGCCGTGGACATGGATATCCACAAAGCCGGGGCAGGCATACATGCCCTTGCCGTCGATGACGGTATCCGCCGCGCCAACCGGCGCAGCCCTATGTGCCGCCAGGATCTTTCCCTTTTCAAAATCCACCGCGCCGGGAACCAGTTCCTTTCCCAGCACCAAAGTTACATTTTCAATTCTTGTCATATCAACAGCTCCTTAAGCACCTTGGCATCTTCTAAAAACAGTTTTTCGTAATTGGGTCTGGGCACTTCGATGGCGGCATAGCCGGCGGCGGTGTATTGCCGCAGCGCCGGAATGTAGCGCAGCCAAGGCTCTTTTCCTTCCGCCAAGGGGGCATACTCGTTTTCCGGCCACCAGAAGGCGTGGACATTGACGATCCGCTTGCCCAGCGCTACAATGTCCTCCAAATTCTGCTCCACGGTCTGTACCGGATGGGAACGCATCTGCCAGTAAGTCATCAGGTCCGGAGCCTCCGTCAGCAGCCGCCGGACAGAGTCCATGGTATCCATCAGGCAATGGCTGTGGAATTCGGTAGCCACAGTGATGCCGTATGCCTTGGCAGCCTCCGCCGCCTGCTGCAGCCGTTCCGTAAAGCCCCTGCGGATGTCCTCGGTGTAATTGGCGCTGCCGCCGTAGCCCTTACCGCCCCAAACCCGGATGATCTTTACCTCCAGTTCCCGGGCGCAGTCCAGCACGGGCTGGAAGTCCTCATTCTCGGTGGCGTAGAAATAGGAGCCGTAGCCAGAAAGCTCCAAGCCGTTCTCCCGGCAAAGCTTTTTGGCTTTCTTTGCCGCCTCTATATCCCCTGCAGGCACATGCTGACCCTTACCTGCCCATTCTATGGCATCCAGTTCAGCCAGCTTTGCCAGCGCCACAACCTCTTCCATGGGCTTATCCAAAAAAGAGATCGATGTCAAACTGCTTTTCATTATAAAAATCTCCTTGCTATTTCTATGATTTTCCATTGTAGCACAGTTCCGCCGGTATAGCAATCCCCTAAAACAACGCACCGTGTACAATTCTTTTTGTAGGGGCGATCATTGATCGCCCGAAACACCCCTAACGCACAATGTACAATCCATTTCGTAGGGGCGACCATTGGTCGCCCGAAACACCCCAACGGGGTGTCATCCTGAGCAAGCGAAGCGCGTCGAAGGATCTTCTGGCCTTTCCCTTGCCGTAACAGAAAAGATTCTTCGACTCCGCAACCAAAGGTTGCTCCGCTCAGAATGACACTTTTTT
>JAZKXW010000123.1:0-40633 GCA_045611825.1 Faecousia sp. | reverse complement strand
TGCCGCGAACCTGATTCTTTTCCGGATCGATCTTTACACCCATGAAGCCCAGATAATCACATACAGCCTGACGGGTAGCAGTACCGTTTTCGCCAACACCAGCGGTGAAGGTCAGAACATCGATACCGTTCATAGCAACTGCATATGCGCCGACATACTTAGCGACCTCGTAGCAGAACTTGTCCCGTGCCAAAGCGCAGTTCTCGTCACCCTCAGCCTCGCCAGCTTCCAGATCACGGAAGTCGGAGGACTTCTCGGACAGAGCCAGCACACCGGACTTCTTGTTGAGCATATTCAGGCACTCATCAACGCTCATACCATACTTGTTGCAGATGAACTGCACAACAGCGGCGTCAATATCGCCGGAACGGGTACCCATGGGAACACCTGCCAGAGGAGTCAGACCCATGGTGGTATCCTGGCACTTGCCGTTGAGAACGGCGGACATGGAGGAACCGTTGCCCAGATGGCAGTTGACCATCTTGAACTCCTTCTTGCCCACCAGCTCTGCAGTACGGCGAGCAACATACTTATGGCTGGTGCCGTGGAAGCCGTAGCGGCGGATAGAGTCGTTCTCATAGTACTCAGTGGGAATCGCATAACGGTAAGCCTTGGGAGGCATAGTCATGTGGAATGCAGTATCAAACACAGCGACCTGAGGAGTCTTGGGCATAACAGCCTGACAAGCCTCAATACCCATCAGGTTTGCAGGATTGTGAAGAGGTCCGAGAGGAATGCACTTCTTGATTGCCTTGATCACATCATCATCAATGATGCAGGAATCAAAGAACTCCATACCGCCGTGGAGCACACGGTGACCGACAGCATCGATCTCATCGACGCTCTTGATCACGCCGTCAACGGGATCAACCAGAATTGCCAGAGTGGCAGCGATTGCCTCAGAGTGAGTGGGCATAGGAATGTCCTTAACCACCTTGTTGTCGCCAACCTTGTGGTTCAGACGGCCGTCAATGCCAATACGCTCGCACAGACCCTTGGCAGAAACATCGCCGGTCTCAGGATTCATCAGCTGATACTTCAAGCTGGAGCTGCCGGCATTGATAATCAAAACATTCATGGGAATTTCCTCCTAAAAATATATTTCCATTTTTCGCTATTTATGATAAAATAGTCATACCAAGGGCTATTGTATAATAGATTTTGAAATTTCTCAAGCCCTGAAACGAAATTTTTTCCAAAAGGAGGGTTGTTTTTTGAAAATTGTGGGTGTGATCTGCGAATATAACCCCTTTCACAAGGGACATAAGAAGCAATTTGACATTATCAGGCGCACACATGGGCAGGATGCCGCCATTGTTTGCCTTATGAGCGGTAACTATGTCCAGCGCGGAACTCCGGCGGTTTTCGATAAAATGACCCGTGCAGAGTCGGCTCTCCGTTGCGGCGCAGATCTTGTTTTGGAACTACCCGTTACCGCCGCGCTTTCTTCTGCTGAAGGATTTGCCGCAGTTGGTGTCCAAATTCTATCCACTATCTGTGACGAATTGTGCTTTGGGGCGGAAACTGCGGACAAAGAACGACTGCTTTGTACCGCCGAAATGCTTCTGAGTGAAAAATTTCCCGAAGCTCTCCGCAAGAAATTAGATACCGGCCTGTCCTTCCCTGCCGCACGACAAGCCGCCTTGGCAAGTATGGGTGTACCCGGTGATATTCTGACTACTCCCAATAACATCCTTGGTGTAGAATACTGTAAGGCTATTTTTCGGCAAAACAGTTCTATGAAGCCTGTTTCTATATGCCGACAGGGTGATTATCACAGCACCGATTTAGATTATGAGAACCCCTCTGCCACTTCCTTACGGCAGATTATTGAAAAGGGCGGCAAGGATTGGCTGTCCTATATACCCGCTCCCATCAGACCTCTTTTATCCGAAGCAACTGTACACACATTTGCTTTTGGTGAGAGAGCTGTGCTTGCACGACTTCGTTGTATGACTGACGCGGAATTTGAAGCACTCCCCTACGGCTCTGAAGGTCTGTGGAGAAAGCTCATGCATGCAGCTCGATCGGAAGCAACCGTTTCAGATATCATCACGGCAACAAAATCCAAACGCTACACCTACTCTCGCATTGCAAGAATGATTCTGTGTGGATTTCTTGGAATCACGGAGGAATTGCAAAATAAAGATGTGCCTTATGTGCGCATACTTGCTTTTAACGACCGCGGCCGTGAAATTCTCAGAGGCAAAAAACAGGATGGCTGTTTTGTGAATATCGGAGAAAAGCAGAATCATGACTACCAAATTCTGGAACAACGGTGCAGCGATCTTTACGGCTTGTTTGCCGCAGATCCCGAGAAAGCGAACGCAGAAAGCGAATATCGCGTGTCCTACTTCAAGGAGAGGTTATGTTAGACTGCATTTTTGAGTTTATCTTTGAATTACTGTTCGATCTTGGTGCCGAGGCTGCAGGCAGCAAACGTGTTCCAAAGTGGATTCGGTATCCGCTGCTTGCCTTCTATATTCTGTTTTCCTGCGCCATTGTCCTGCTGTTGATCGGGTGCGGCATTGTTTACATGAACGAAAGCCCCTTTTTTAGCATTTTATTGATAATTGGCGGTGTTGTAATCGCGACCCTCGGCTATCTCAAAATACGAAAGAGATACCACGCGCAAAAAAAGGAAAGAAATGAAATATAAAAAACACCTGCTGTTGGTTTCTTCAACAGCAGGTGTTTTTATTATTTTCTTTGGGCAACACTTTTCCGGACAAGTGCCCGCTTCAGGCGAGCTTCCGCAAGGCGGATTTCTGTTTGGGTAGATGATTTATCAGCAATCACAGTTTGTGCGCGATTTTCAGATACGATTGCACGCTCCACATCGATCTGATCCGACCATTCAAAGGTAGTGGGAACAAGGGTTACTCTTCCGTCCACAACGGATACCATACCGCCAATACATGCAGCATAACGGCGTTCACCCTCCACAAGCACCATGGCCTGTCCCATACCTAACGGTGCCACGCAATTCACATGACCGGCAAGGATTCCCATATCGCCGGAGGTAGTCCTGACAACCAGTTCCTGCGCCGTACCGTCAAAGTATACGCCGTCAGGGGTTACGATCTTCAGAGGAAATGCATTCACTGACGATCACCCTTCCACTTCTCTACCACCTCATCGATAGAGCCTGCATACAGGAAATAAGATTCGGGAATTTCATCATGCTTTCCTTCAATGATCTCCTTAAAGCTGCGAATCGTTTCCTTCAGCGGCACATACTTGCCTTCGTAGCCGGTAAACTGTTCTGCAACATGGAATGGCTGAGACAGGAAACGCTGCACCTTACGCGCCCGGTTAACAATGGTCTTATCCTCTTCGCTGAGCTCATCCATACCCATGATAGCGATAATATCCTGCAGCTCCTTGTACCGCTGCAGAATGCTCTGCACCGCACGGGCGGTTTCATAGTGCTCCAAACCTACGACCTCTGCAGACAGAATACGGGAGGTGGAGTCCAACGGATCAACCGCAGGATAAATACCCAAGGAAGCAATGCCACGGTCCAAAACGGTGGTGGCATCCAAATGGGCAAAGGTAGTAGCAGGCGCAGGGTCAGTCAGGTCATCCGCAGGCACATAGACAGCCTGAACAGATGTAATAGAACCGTCCTTAGTGGAGGTAATGCGCTCCTGCAAAGCACCCATTTCCGTTGCCAGTGTGGGCTGATAACCAACAGCAGAAGGCATACGGCCCAGCAGTGCGGACACCTCAGAACCTGCCTGTGTGAAACGGAAAATGTTATCAATAAACAACAGCACATCCTGATGCTTCACATCGCGGAAATACTCTGCCATAGTCAAACCGGACAGCGCAACACGCATACGGGCTCCGGGCGGTTCGTTCATCTGTCCGAAGACCATGGCGGTCTTATTGATAACGCCGGACTCAGTCATTTCATTGTAAAGGTCATTACCCTCACGGGTACGCTCACCAACACCGGTAAAGACAGAATAGCCGTTATGGGCCGTTGCAATGTTGTAGATCAATTCCTGAATCAGAACCGTTTTACCAACACCCGCGCCGCCAAACAGACCGATCTTACCGCCTTTGGCATAGGGGCAGATCAGGTCGATAACCTTAATACCGGTTTCCAGAATCTCTGTAGCCGGCTGTTGATCCTCGTATGCAGGCGCAGGACGATGGATAGGCCACTGTTCAGCGCCGGCAACGGCTTCCTTATTATCGATAGGCTGTCCCAGCAGATTGAACACTCTTCCCAAGCACTCGTCACCGACAGGAACAGTAATGGGCGCGCCGGTATCGATAGCTTCCACACCGCGCTGCAGGCCGTCAGTAGAGCTCATAGCAACGCAGCGAACCACATTGTCACCGATGTGCTGTGCAACCTCGGCAACGATCTTTCCGTTTCCGAAAGGAATCTCGATGGCGCTGAGCAGGTCAGGCAAACAATGATCCTCGAAACGGATATCCAGAACAGGACCCACAACCTGGATCACAGTTCCCTTATGATTAACCATAGGATTCAACTCCTTGTCAAATTGCCATGCATTAGGAGCCGGCAATAATTTCTGTAATTTCCTGCGTAATCGCAGCCTGACGGGCACGGTTGAACTTCAAGCTCAAATCGCCGATCATCTCTTCGGCATTTTGGGTTGCAGAGTCCATTGCCGTACGGCGTGCCGCCTGCTCAGAGGCACGGCTCTCGCACAAAGCACCGTATACGATACCGCCTAAATACTCAGGCACGATTGCATCAAACACTTCTGCGCATCCGGGCTCATACAAAATATCGCTGCCCTGTCCCCGTTCCTGTGTTTCCTGCCGCACCAGCGGAAGAAGCTGAAGCGAGGACGGAGTCTGAGATAAAACGGATACAAAGTTCGTGTACGCAATGCGGATCTCATCAAATTCACCGCTCATATACCGCTTGCATAAACTCTTCGCCATGGAGAAGCAATCGCCAAGGGAAACATCTTCCGCCGCAGCATAATGTGCAGTCAGAACCGGTACATTGTGGGCTGTGAAATAATCCACAGCCTTCTTACCGATCGGAAGAACCGTAACATCCTGTCCCTCGATCTGCTGCATGACCAGCTTCAGAATATTGCTGTTGTAACCGCCGGCAAGACCGCGGTCACCGGCGATGACGATATATGCTGTTTTTTTACAGGGTCTTCTTACCAAATAAGGGGAAGAAAAGTCCTGATTGGAAGCCACAATATCGTGAATCGTGGCGTAAAGGATCTCAAAATACGGACGGGAGGAGAGCACCTGAGCCTGCGCACGGCGCAACTTGGAGGCTGCAACCATTTCCATGGCTTTTGTGATCTGCTTGGTGGACTCCATGCTTCGAATCCGGTTTTTGATCTCCTTGGTAGAAACACCAGCCATGTCGGCCCTCCTTCCTTATTCGACCTTACCGAATTCCTTCAAAAGCTCACTAAGCGCCTGCTTGATTCCCTCTTCCGTCTCCTTCTCCAGCTTGCCGGAGCTGCGGATCTCCTCAAGAACATTGGGGAATCTGTTGTCCATAAATTCCTGCAGGCGCTTCTCAAATTCAGGGACCTGATCAACAGACAGTTCCTTCAGGTAACCGTTAGTCACCGCATAAAGGATACAAACCTGATGCGCTACCTCAACGGGCGCATTGTTCTTCTGCTTCAGCACCGCGACGATGCGCTCACCGAGGGCAAGTCTTGCCTTGGTATCGGCATCCAGATCAGAACCGAACTGCGCAAAGCTTTGCAGTTCCCGATACTGGGAGTACAGCAGCTTCAAAGAACCGGCAACCTTCTTCATGGCCTTGATCTGTGCATCGCCACCGACACGGGAAACGGAAATACCGGGGTTCACAGCAGGCATAACGCCGGCATTGAACAGCTCGGTTTCCAGGAAGATCTGTCCATCGGTGATAGAGATCACATTGGTGGGAATGTATGCAGAAACATCACCGGCTTGGGTCTCGATAATGGGCAGAGCAGTCAAACTGCCACCGCCAAGCTCATCGGACATTTGCGCAGCACGCTCCAACAGACGGGAGTGTAGATAGAACACGTCACCGGGGTAGGCTTCCCGTCCGGGGGGACGGCGAATCAGCAAGGAAATGGCACGGTATGCCACCGCGTGCTTACTTAAGTCGTCATAGATCACCAGAACATCCTTGCCCTGATGCATAAAATGCTCACCCATGGCGCAGCCGGTATACGGCGCAATATACTGCATAGGTGCCAGCTCGGAGGCTGTTGCGGACACAACGATGGTGTAGTCCATAGCGCCACCGATGGTCAGGTTGTTTACGATCTGTGCAACGGTAGAACGCTTTTGACCGATGGCAACATAAATACAGATAACATCCTTACCCTTTTGATTCAGGATTGTGTCGGTGGCAATGGTAGTCTTACCGGTCTGGCGGTCACCGATGATCAGCTCACGCTGACCCCGGCCGATGGGGATCATGGCATCGATTGCCTTGATACCGGTCTGCAGCGGCACGCTGACATGCTTTCTTTCAATAATACCGGGGGCAGGACTTTCAATGGGGCGATAGGTTTCGGCAGCAATTGTTCCCTTGCCGTCAATGGGTTCACCAAGGGCATTGACAACACGGCCAATGAGGCCTGCGCCAACCGGCACAGACACGACCCGACCGGTACGCTTTATCATGTCGCCTTCCTTGATGCCGTTATCACTGCCGAGAATAACGACAGACACAGTATCTTCTTCCAGATTCTGCGCCATGCCGTAAGAGCCGTTGGGAAATTCAATCAGCTCGCCTGCCATGCAGTTATCCAAGCCGGAAACGCGGGCAATACCGTCACCAACCAGAATGACTATGCCGGTCTCACTCTGCTCCAACTTTGCTTCATAATTCTTAATTTGCTCACGAATGATCTTCGTGATTTCTTCAGGTCTTAATTCCATACTGTCCCTGCTTTCCTCATCAGAGTACGGTGTTTTTCAGCAAGCTGCGGATACTGTCCAAGCGATTTTGAACTGTACCGTCAATGCACTTGCCGTCGTAATCCAAGCGAATACCGCCCAGACACCTCGGGTCTATCCGATTGGTCAATGCAATCGTTTTCCCCGTTATGGTACAAAGCTTATCCGTCAATTTCTGTTTCTGCTGTTCTGTCAGTGCGACCGCTGTCAACGCGCAAACGGACAGGATGCCGTTATCGACATTGTACTGTTCCTCATACGCTTTGCAGCAGTCCGGGAAATGCCGAATATATCCTTTTTCTGTCAGAATCTTCAGGAAATTGAGAATATAGGGGTGCACCTTGCCCCGAAATGTGCTATCTAAAATACCGCAACGCTCTTCTTTGGGCAGATTAGGCGAAGATAAAAGCCGCAAAAAGCCCGGCTCTTCCAAAAAGCTTTTGTTAAGAACCTGCATCTGTTCCAAGAGAACCTTGGCAATATTCTCTTCTTTTGCAAGGGCATACAAGCCTTGCGCATAGGCATTTCCGATCTGGGTCATACTCATTCACCCAATTTGTCAATAAAGCTGTCCACAAGATTTGCCTGATCGTCTGCGTTAATTTCCCGACCTACGACCTTGCCTGCAATTGCCATAGCAATCACCGAAATCTCGTCTTTTGCATCATTGATCGCCTTTTTCTTCTCCTGAGCAATATCCGCGCTTGCCTTATCGCGAATGGCGTTGGCTTCACGGTTTGCCTGTCGGATGATCTCTTCTTCCCTGCTTTGGGCTCTGGCTACTGCTTCCTTCACCATGCGTTCACTGGTTTCCACTGCAGCAGAAAGCTTCTGCTGGTAGTCCTCACGCAGAGCTTCGGCATCGCTTTTCGCCTGATCTGCATCTTCGTACAGGCCGTCAATTTCCTTCTGTCGATCCTGAATGATCTTCATCACAGGCTTAAACAGGAATTTTTTGGCAACGAAAAAGATCGTCAGCGTGTTCAGTAATGTGAACAGAGCGGTCCAAAGGTTAACACCGACAAATGCTTCAAACTGTCCCACTTCTGCAAGCTCCTTTCATCAAAAATTGAAAAAAGAAGATTACAGCAGGAACATGATCAGCAGAGCAATAACCAGAGAGTAGATACCAGTGGTTTCTGCGATAGCACAGCCCATGATCATGGTAGAACGCAGGGTGCCTGCAGCCTCGGGCTGACGAGCCATGCCGTCCAAAGCGTGTGCTACAGCGTTACCTTCACCGACACCGGGACCGATTGCGCCGATGCCCATACACAGACCGGCACCGATTGCCTTACCGGCGATTGCGATTGCAGTTGCTAATTCCATAATAAATTCCTCCAAAATTGTATTAGTATAAACATTTGTAAAACAAATTAGTTTTTCACATTTTCATTGGGCTCCGGCAGAGACCCGGCGATATATACCATAGTCAGCAGACTAAAGACATACGCCTGCACAAAACCGGAAAACAGATCAAAATAACAGGACAGTACCGCAGGAATGCCGTACGATAGGATCGGCACGCCGGACAAGATTCCCAGTGCCTGCAGCAAACCAAATACGCCAAGAACCGCGGATACAATGCCAAAGATCAGCGCCACAGCCTTCTTCTTCCTTGTGAAGAAAAGAATCAAACCAATTCCAACACCGATCAAAACAGCAGAAACCAACCAGCCGCTGGCAGCAATCAAATTCAAAACCAATGCAGAACCTGCGCTAAGGGCTGCATAAATAATGGTAGTGATCACACCGCCGCCTGCAACATTGCCGAAATGACGAAATGCCATAGACAAGGGCTGCGCAATTTCAGAAACGATGTTCATCGGTGTCATCACAGCAATCGGCTCTGTAAAGCCTTTGAGCCAACCCAAGAAGCCATTGTGCTTGATATTGTTGTACCAAATGATAGCCGTCACCATCAACGCCCACACGATCACGCAGCTAATATCCGCTGTAGCCGAACGCAGAAAGCCGGTCAGACCGATCAACGAACCGCACAGGGAGCTTAGAAAAATCGTACCGATAAATGGCACCCAATGGGCATTGTGTTCGCCCATGGTTTCCACAACCATATTGCGGAGCATCATAACACCCTTTTCCACCAGCACCTGTTTGCCGTCAGGGCGTTTTTTCAACCCCTTGCCCAGATACACGCAAGCCCAGCACAACAGGATCGTTACAATAAAAAACGAAACCATTGTCTGTGTGATAGGAATACCGCCAAAAATGGGGATCACATAGTAGATATACGCGCCGGTAACTTCCAATTCCATATCAAGCTATCCCCCCTTCTTTCTGAAGAATTCCGCAATGGTGATAATCGGCCGAACAAACAGCAGTGGCAACACCATTGCCAATACATCAAAATAACCGCTTTTTGCAAACACGATCAGCAAAACCGCAAGCACAAGGATTCTGGCAGGATACGATCCTTTGATCAGCTTCTTGCCGCCATCCACATCCTGTTCCTGCGCGCGGTCTGCAGCCACACTGGCAACGATGGCCATAGTGAAAAAGTTTGCAATCGCAAGCACCGCTCCGACAAGACCGCCTAACAGGACAGCCGGTGTGCATTTATGCAGCAAAGCATACGCGCCAAACATAATTGCCAGACACGGAATCTGCCCAACAGATATGATTGCGGTTTCTTTCAAGACCAATTTTCGCGATTGGGTCATCTCTCATTCCTCACAAGTACATAAAGATCGCAGAAGTACACTTCTGTCAATCATGGTCATTAAACGACACAGGCGATTCTTTTTCGGTTTCACGGTCTGTAAAGCGGCGCATGGTCCTCAGGCTGAAGATCAGTCCGTCAACGGCGCAAATCACGCCAAGAAGAACGCCTAAAAGGATCACCCATACTCCCAACGAAAACAAGCGACGAATCCATACTGCCAGCAGAATAAATCCGGCAGGCGGCAGCGCTACAGACATACCAAGCTGGGTCAGCCATACAAGCAGGCGAAAATCCTTCATATGCACACCTCCCCGACTTTTTGCAAAACTCCATTGGCATATAGTATACCCCAAGAAGCCCGAAAATTCAAGAAGAATATATTAAATATTTCCAAATAATTCCACATGACAGCCTTGGAAGAATTATTATGATTCTTCCTTGATTTTTGAAATACCTCTTTTCATTTTCACAGAAATATTGTAAACTATTTGTAAGACATTATTCGACAACGAAGGAGGCGCGTTGATTTGGCGGAAATGGAACTGGAAATTTTACAAGGCGCAGTCAGCGCGGTTGTCTTTCATAATTATGAAAACGGCTATGCCGTATTGCGTCTGCACTGTCAGGACGGGCAAACCGTTACGGTCGTCGGCACGATTCCTATGCCGACTGTGGGAGAACGGTTAATGGTTACCGGCAGATGGATCTCCCATCCAAGCTATGGCAAGCAATTCGAGGCAGAGTTTTTAGAAAGACTGCTTCCGGAAACCAAGGACGAGATCCTCAGCTATCTCTCCAGTCGCGCAATTAAGGGAATTGGTCCCAGAATTGCGGCAAGGATCGTATCCCGTTTTGGAGAGGATACTCTAAAGGTTATGGATCGGGAACCCCACCGACTGTCCGAGATCACCGGTATCTCTGCCGCAAAAGCTGCCGCTATCGGCGAAGCATTCAAAACACAGGTAGGTATGCGGCATTTGTTGGAATTTTTTGCGCTGCATCACCTGCCGGCAGAGCTTGCCATCAAGGCTTATAAATGCTACGGTGACAGCACCATTGATATGCTGTATGATGATCCCTATCTGTTAATGGATGAGGGGTTGGACGCGCCATTTGGGGCTGTGGACCGATTTGCCATAGAATTGGGCGTAGACGGAACGGATCCCAAGCGAGTGCGCGCCGGTATTTTATTTGAGCTTCATTACAATCTGAATGCAGGACACAGCTTTCTGCCAAAGGATAAGCTGATTGCCGCCACAGCGCAGCTGCTTTGTGTCGATGACGGATGTGTATCCAAAGCGCTGGATGATCTGGAGGAGGCACAGCGTTTGGTCTTTGACCGATTAAAGGATATCGACACCGTATATTTACCGGAACTGTATCAGGCAGAATGCTACTGCGCGCAACGATTATCGGATGCGGCAAAGCTGAGATACAAAACACCTGAGAAGCTTGATAAGCTTTTAGCAGGTATTGCCGGAGAAAGCGCTGTCCAATACTCCCAGCAGCAGGAGGATGCCCTGCGCGCAGCAGCCACCTCTTCCCTGCTGCTCATCACCGGCGGCCCGGGTACCGGTAAAACCACCATACTTAAGGGAATTTTATCACTTTACAGGCATCTGCGTCTGCGTTGCGTTCTGGCAGCCCCCACAGGTCGCGCTGCCAAGCGTTTAACAGAAGTAACAGGAATGGATGCTTCTACCATTCACCGTCTTTTAGACGCAACCGTTGATCCTCATACCGGCAACCTGTTTTTTGCCCGGAATGAAACCAATCCCTTGCAGGCGGATGCCATCATTGTAGATGAGATGTCCATGGTGGACATTCAGCTGCTCTATTCTCTCATGCTGGCAGTACCGAGAAATTGCCGTTTGATCTTTGTGGGAGATCCGGATCAATTACCGCCCGTAGGACCGGGCTTTCCCTTTGGAGATATGCTGCGCAGCGGAACGCTGTCCTCTGTTCGCTTGACCGAGATCTTCCGGCAGGCGCAGAAGAGCCTGATCGTTATGAATGCCCACCGAGTCAACCAAGGGCAAATGCCGGAATTACGGGATGTAAAAAGCGATTTCTTTTTCCTGCCGGCTCGCTCGGAAGAAGCTGTTGCCGAGACGATCTGCGGACTGTATACCCAGCGGCTTCCTAAGAATATGGGAATCCCATCTGAGCAGATTCAGGTTCTATCTCCCACAAAACGGGGCATTGCCGGCACGGTAAATTTGAACAAGCTCCTGCAGGCAAATTTGAATCCCGGGTCGCCTACCAAAAAAGAGCGGACATTCGGCGAAATCACCTTCCGTATTTCCGACAAGGTCATGCAAATTCGAAATAATTACGATATCGTATGGACTTCCACAGACGGCAGTGCAGTCGGCGCAGGCGTTTATAACGGAGATATCGGCACGATCATCGACATTGACAACGACTTGGAACAAGTCACTGTGGAATTTGATGATAAGCGAGTTGATTATGATTTTACCCAGTTGAACGAATTGGAGCCTGCCTACGCCATGACTGTTCACAAAAGCCAAGGCAGCGAATACAGAGCAGTTGTTTTGGCGCTGTGGAATAATTCCGGTTATCTGCAAAACAGAAGCATTCTGTATACCGCAATTACCCGTGCAAAGGAATTGCTGGTTATTGTCGGACGGGAGGATACCGTTGCCGCAATGACACAAAACGCAAAGGTCAGCAGGCGTTATTCCGGACTGAAGCTCCGTTTGCAGGGAAAGGAAGTATGAAAATGTTGCATTGGTTCGTCAATATTTTCTTTCCGCCCAAATGTGTTCTTTGCAGACGCGTCCTGACCAAAAACGAAACTGACTTGTGTCATAACTGCCGCCGCAATGCACCTGAATACACCGCCGGAAAAAATAATATAACTTTCCTTGCAGGATGGACTGCAGTGTGGTATTATAAGGATGATGTCAGAAAAAGCCTGCTCCGTTATAAATTCGGAAATGCCCGGAGTTATGCTGCCACTTACGGCAGACTGTTGGCAATGCGGATTCAGGAAGATCTTCCCGAAGATATCGATATTCTCACTTGGGTACCTGTGAGTCCTATGAGAAAGTTTCGCAGAGGCTACGATCAGGTCGAACTGCTGACAAAGGAAGTAGGGAAACAATTGGGCATTACCCCCTGTGTCATTCTTAAGAAGAACCGAAACAATCCTGCCCAATCCTCCTTGGCTACCCCTGCGCAAAGGCGCGCAAATGTTATGGGCGTGTATTCCGTAACAGATGCAGAGCTTGTACGAAATAAGCGAATCCTGCTGTTAGATGACATCATCACTACCGGCGCCACCATTTCCGAATGTGCAAAGATCCTTCAGTTTGCCGGTGCAAAAGATGTGTACTGTGCTGCAATGGCTGCAGCTGCTCCAAAGAAGTAATAATTTGTAGGTGATAATATGCAATTATTTTCCAATGATCTGGGTATCGATCTTGGCACATCCAATGTGCTCATCAATGTAGACGGCAAAGGTATTGTTGTTCGAGAACCATCCGTGGTGGCAGTGGACAAAAATACCGGCAGAATCCTGCAGGTAGGCTCTGCCGCAAAAAACATGTTGGGTCGGACACCCGGTAATGTGGTGGCCATGCATCCTTTGAAAGAGGGCGTGATCTCCGACCACGAAATGACTGTTAAAATGCTGCAAATTCTGTTCCGTTCCGTCTCCAAATCCACCCTATTCCGTCCCAAGCCCAGAGTGGTTATCTGTGTGCCCAGCGGTGTTACAGAAGTTGAAGAGCGTACGGTCATCAATGCAGCTGTGGAAGCCGGCGCACGCCGCGTATACCTGATTGAAGAGCCTCTTGCTGCCGCTTTGGGCGCAGGCTTGGATATCAGCGGACCCAGTGGACACATGATCGTTGATATTGGCGGCGGTACTACCGACATTGCGGTGCTGACCCTGAACGGTGTTGCGGTTTCTTCTTCCATCAAAACGGCAGGTATTGCATTTGACGAAGCGATCATCCGCAGCATTCGCAGAAATCACGGTGTTATCATCGGGCAAGTCACCGCCGAGGACATTAAGATCCAAATTGGCTGTGTCTATCCCCGTCAGGAAGATGTCAGCATGGTCATTAAAGGCCGTGACACAAAGACCGGTATGCCCAGAGAAATTACACTCTACTCCTCCGAAGTCTTTGATATGCTGAAGCGCCCTGCACGGCAAATCGTGGAAGAAATTCTCTCTGTATTGGAAGATACCTCCCCTGAGTTAGTTTCTGACATTGCGGAAAACGGCATTACGCTCACCGGCGGCGGCAGTCAGATCTACGGCATGGACAAGCTGCTGACAGAAAGCACCGGTATCCCCTGCTCCCTTGCCGACGATGCCGATTCCTGCGTCGCCTACGGCTGCGGCAAGAGCCTTGCTTGGATCAACCGCATGCAGGAAGGTCCTATCAACATTGCCCGAAAGCGCTTGATGCGTCAGGCATAACAAAAACTTAACCGCCTGCAAAAGCAGGCGGTTTTCATTTTGTTATAAAACAGCATCCCATCCGGCAAATATTTTTTCCTTATCCTGTTGCGGAATATCCGCTGTTTCCATTTGCAGTAAGGGAACCTGTATTTCAAACATCGGGGCAGATGAACCGAAGAAAATATGTCCGCGAACGTATTCCTTTGCCCATGCATCTTCCAACGGTTGGAAACCATCCTTAAAACAGGAGATCTCTACATACAGATTCTCCCAAGAAACCCGATCAGGAGTCAGTTGGCCGATCTCCGCAACGCGAATGCCTGCCAGAAGTACCGGAAGTCCCCGATGCTTATTGACAAAGTATGTCACATCCGTCATAGGAATATTGTTAGGCTGCACGATCCACGCAGTCCGCTCATCCCGGACGCGCATGGTAATCACCAAAGGCAAGTTCAGCTCCATCAACACAGCCGCCACCTGATCCATTACAGGATCTGTCAAAGTATATCCATGATAGCCGGGCATCAGCCGTACTGCGCTGATCTTTAGCTCCTTTGCGCACCGCCTCAAATCATCCTGCCACGCAGGCAGTGCCGGGTTGAGGATCATCGCATGGCGATAAGCCGTTCCTTTGATCTGCTCAGCCAGCTGCAGCTCTGCCTCATAGGGATCCTGATAAAATACAGCCTCCAGCGAGGAGATCAAGCCGCCGGTAATGCCTGCGTCAGAATGTAATTTCTGAAGCTTTTCCACCGAATTGCAACGAATCCGGAAAAACGGCCAGTTACCGATAAAGCAGTTCATATCCTGTCTTTGCATGCAATCCCCTCCTTTTTTATAATCTAAAATTACGGTCTAAAAGCTTTTGGGCATTGCGGAACAGAATTTGTTCCTTCTGCTCTTCTGTCAGGCCGGCTCCTTGAACCTGCGCAAGATTTCCCAAAAAATTATTGTCCGTACCAAATAAAATTCTGTCAGCGCCGATCATTTCCACAGCATACTTGAGTTCTTCTCCGTGGCAAATAGATCCGCTTTGGTCGCACCAAACATTACTCTGATCCCGGATGCACGGAACGCCGTCGTAACAGCTTCCACCGAAATGCGCCATAATGATCTTGGTCTTGGGATGTCTTTTGGCAATATTCGCAACATGGATGCCAGTAGACTCTCTTGGCGCCTGTTTAGTGGATTTCTTAAAGGAATGGAACAATACCGGAAGGCCATTTTCCTCTGCATATTCCATAACTGCGTCCACGCTCGGGTCATCAGCAAAAGTGCAAAGCCAAAGCTTAATCATTTCAAAACCCTGTTCCTCTGTGGCACGCTTTATCACATCCAGTACATTCTTATGCTCAGGATTGACATATACTGCGCCGCCGATCCGGTCCGGTGCTTCCTGTATAAACTTTGCCACTTCATTGTTTAAGTAACTGATTTGCGCTTCGTCCGAATAGTAATCCTGTAAGCCCGAAAGATACACACGGTCGATCCCATACCGGTCGATGCCATTTAATACCTTTCTTTTTACATTCTCGATGTATTTCCCTACAAGATGTGCATGAATATCAATAACCATATTCATCCCTCCTATTCGGCTATCATAACATACCGGATTTTGAAATGCAAGCACACACCGGAGAAAAACCTTGAAATCCAACAATCACTATACTATAATAAAACAAGAATATTCAAATCAAAGGAGGACTCCCTGTGAAGAAATGTTTTGGCACTCTCCCCAGCGGTGAGCAAGCATATCTGTACACCATTACCGGTGGAAATATCACCGCAAAGATCACCAATTTTGGTGCAACACTCGTTTCCCTGATTGTACCTGATAAAGACGGCAATCCCGTTGACGTCAATCTCGGTTATGACGATGTAACCGGCTACGCCACCTTGGGCGGTCACCTCGGTGCGACAGTCGGCAGAAATGCAAACAGAATCGGTAACGCCGCCTTCTCTATCGGAGGCAAGCCTGTCAAGCTTGGTGTGAACCATTTTAAGAATAACCTCCACAGCGGTCCGGATTGCTATGATTATCGTCTTTGGAATCTTATTTCCCACGAAGATAACAAAATCACTTTCGGTATTGACAGTCCGGACGGTGACCAGGGATTCCCGGGAAACGCCAAAATCCAAGTTACCTATTGTGTAGAAAGCAGCGGTTTGAAAATCATTTATGACGGCATTTGTGATCAGGACACTGTTTTCAACATGACCAACCACTCCTATTTTAATCTTGCCGGTCACGATCATCCGGAACTGGCTATGGAGCAGACTTTAATGATGCCCGCTACCTTCTTTAATGTTGCAGACGAGGAAAGCATTCCCACAGGCGAGTTGCGCAACGTAGCAAATACGCCTATGGATTTCCGCGTACCCAAGGCCATAGGAAAAGACATTGAAGAGGATTATGCGCCTCTGCATCTGCAATCCGGTTATGACCACAATTTCGAGGTTCGCTGCAATCCTTGTGCCGTTCTTCACTCTGACAGGACCGGCATCACCATGCAAGTACATACTGACTGTCCCGGTATTCAGTTCTACTCCGGCAACTACTTAGAAAATCCCGGAAAGGACGGTGTGTTCTATACTCGCCGTGGCGGTGTTGCGCTGGAAACTCAGTTCTACCCCGATTCAGTCAATCATCCGGAATGGCCGCAACCCTTTGTAAAAGCAAACACACCTTACCACTCAGAAACATTCTATCAATTTGCATAAGTATTTCGGGCTGTTCATCTTGAACAGCCCGATTTTTTATTCCTTCTGCACAGACATCATGGCAGTGCATAAACTGTCCTATAAGCAATTGCTTATTTTATGCCATTATTCTGAACAGGAGGTATTACCATGTCTGAGTTTTCTCAGGGAAGCGTACGTTGCTGTCCTGAAGACTTGCAGGAGGCATTATCCATCCACGCAAGAAAAATCACCGACAGCTGCAGAGACAAGGATTGCATCGAAGACCTTAGGGTATACTTAACAAAAGGTTCCCAGTCACTGTTGGATGCCGCAGCCGGTGCAAAAGTCCGCTGTGCCGACTTGCTGTACACCTATATTGATGTGGAGCCTGTGGCCTTTGACCGAAACCATTATTGTATCGATGTAACTTTCTACTACCGTATTTTGGCCGATGCCACCATTGGCACAGCAAGGCCTGCCGCCTTGTACGGTCTGGCAGTATTTTCAAAACGGGCTGTCCTCTGTGGGGAAGAAAGCAAAGCGCACATTTTCACAAGTGACACAAAAATATGTGAGCCAGACGGTTTGAGCCGTTACAGTGCAAACCTACCTACAGCCGTTGTGGAAGTATTGGATCCCATGGTACTCAGTTCTAAAGTAAGGGAAGTCTGTGAATGCACATGTACAGAAACCGCTGCCCTGCAGATTCCCAGTAGTATCTGTCAGTTGTTTGATGACGAGCTGGTTCTGTCCGGAGAACGCCGTCGGCTGTTTGTCACCCTCGGTCAATTCTCAATCATCCGGCTGGAACGGGATGCGCAGCTGATCGTTCCCGTTCTTGACTACAGCATCCCCGCAAAGGACTGTTGTGACACCGGCACTTGCTGCGCAGAAGATCCTTGTGAAATGTTCTCACGAATCCCCTTCCCTGTTGCAAGATTTGCACCTCGGAACTGCGACAAGCAATGCGACAATGACTGTGACGCCTGCGATAATTATACCACAATAGGAAACGCATAAAGGAAACCGCCGGAGGAAAGACCTCCGGCGGAAATTTTATTTGTCTAATTCCCAAGCTTTGATCTGGCTGGATTTCTCATACAGACCCAGATAGCTGTCATAACGGGTCTGTTCGATCAACTGATTCTCAAGGGCTTTTCTCACAGCGCAACCGGGTTCTGTTCTGTGGGTACAGTCATGGAACTGGCAGCAGCCGATATACGGCGCAAAATCCGGGTAAGCATACTGCAGATTTTCCTTTAGGATCACATCCATTTGGTCTGTATCAAAGGAAGAAAATCCCGGAGTGTCTGCTACATAGGTCTCTTCATCCAAGCAGAACAATTCCACATGGCGCGTGGTATGCCGTCCTCTTCCCAGTTTTTGAGATACTTCTCCGGTCGGAAGGTTCAGCTTGGGACAAAGCGCATTGAGCATACTGCTTTTTCCCACACCGGTGTTACCGGTAAATGCAGTCAACTTGCCTTTCAGCAAAGATCTCAGTTCCTCAACGCCCTCACCGGTCTCCGCACTGGCGCGGATTACCGGAATCCCAACATGGGAATAGATCTTCAGCAAATCTGTTGCAGGATCAAGGTCACACTTGTTAATACAAAGATACACGCTCACATCCTGATTGCCAGCTATGGCAGCAACCCGGTCAATCAAAAACGGCTCAGTTACCGGATTTACGTTGGCAGCAAAGATCACCAATGCATCCACATTGGCAACAGCCGGCCGTATGAAATGATTTCTTCTCGGCAGGATATGTTCCACCATACCCTTGTTACCGTCAACAGATATTTCTACCAAATCTCCGGTCAAAGGGGTATCACCTGTGCGACGCAGGCTGCCTCTACCGCGGCAGGTAATCACACCCTCCGGGGTTTGTACATCATAAAAGCCGCTCAAAGAACGAATGATTCTGCCTGTCATCAACTTACTGCTCATCCTATCCCGTAAACTACCGTCTGCTCGGCAATGGGTTCTAAACCGTCATCCAAATACAGCTTATAGGTAACAGAACCAAAGCCCTTGTCGGAAATGGTGTGTTCCACCAAATCCGTAACCGCTTCAGGTGTTCCAAAGACCTCACCATTCTTGGTGAGCTTCAATGTTCCTGTCACCGGCTGGGCAAATGTAAATGTTACTGTTTTTTCCTCAACAAAGACCTTAAAGACAAGACTTGTCTCCGGCAGTAACATTTGGCCTGCCTCATAAGCGGGAACCGCCGCAATTTTACCGGCATTTTCCTTTGTGCCTGTTTCAGCAACCCATGTAACATTTGTAAAACCAATATCCGTGAGTCTCTTCAATACATCAGCATAGCTGTCGCCAACCTCAATGCCCTCAGGCATTGCATATTTCAGAGGTCCTTTACTGATATAGAGTGTAATCTTAGCAGGAATATGGGGTGTCGCAATCGGCTTGCCTTCCTCGATGCTAAGGTGCGTCACTTTCCCCTCTTCTACTGTGGGATGGAACTCTTCCACAAGCTCATATTCAATAAAGAGTTGCTCTGTCAACACGCCATCAAACAGCTTGTTAATGATCTGCTGAACCTCCTCAGCACTCTTTCCAGCAAGACCCGCAGGAACAACAGGAGAATCTCCCATCGCTACATACAGCTTGATAACCGCTCCCTTTCGGACCGGCTCATCCACCTTAGGATCCGTGCGCAAAACATAGCCATTCTTCACGGTTTTAACATATTCAGGAACGATCTGGCACTGAAGCTCCCATGCCTGATCATTCAATCGATTGACTGCTTCTGTTTGAGAAAGGCCCTCAACAGGAATCATCGGAATCGTGGATGTATCCTTACCAATACTGATATACAGCGTTACCTGCGTGCCGCGTTTCAGTTCCTCACCAGCCTCAGGTTCCGTGCGAATGACACAGCCGTTGCGGACACTGTCATGATACTCTTCCTTGATATTAAAGCCTAAATTCAAGCCCAAGCTATTTATAGTATTCTTGGCAGATGCCTCGGTGTAACGCACAACATTCGGCATTTTGGGACCGGACACTTCCTCTTTCTTACCCTTACTGACGGTCAGATAGATCGTAGTGCCCTCTGCCTTCATCTCGCCGGCAGCAGGCTCCTGAGAAATAATCGTGCCTGCCGGGAGCGTATCGTGGTATTCATCCGGGAATCTTTTGATCTTAAAATTCGGATCGGTCATGCCGGCCGCGTATGTTTTTCCAACAAAAGACGGCACTTTATACAGCTTCTCTTCCACATCTGCACCGCAGGATTTCAGGAACAGCACACATAGAAGAATTGCCAACGCAATCACAGCCGCTGCAGAGCAACCAATAATTGCAAACAACGTGGTCCTATTTGACTTCCGCGGCTGATTTGGCTGACGCCTGCGGGGCTGTCCGGACTGTCCGGTAGGCTTAGCAGTCGCAGACTTGACAGCACCGGATTTGGAGCCAGCTTCCTTCATATCCATTCGGTTACCGGTACCCTTCTTAGTCGAAAGGGTGGATAACGGCGGCAATCCGGATGCGGATTGATTTGTATCACTGCCGCCATTTTCTCTGATATCCACCACATCCGGCTTTCTCTGAATATGGAGAACATCATCCAGAGGCGGTGTGTTGTAATCAAACAAAATGGCAGGGTCTTTACGAAATTCATCCAAATCGGCAAGCAGCTCAGCAGCAGAACGGAAACGTCCGGAAACATCCAGTGCCATTGCCTTCATAATGATCTGCTCTAAACCGCCGGGGATATTGGGATTTAAGGTTGACGGCATAACAGCGCCGCCGTTAATATGCTGAATTGCAACAGAAACCGGCGATTCTCCGTCATAAGGGGGCTTACCGGTCATCATTTCGTACATGACAACGCCGAGAGAATAGATATCAGAACGGTTATCAACCCGACCGCCCTTTGCCTGCTCCGGGGAAATGTAATGCACAGAACCCAGAGCTTCCTTGGTCAGGGTATTGCCTTTAGACATCATCCGGGCAATGCCGAAGTCTGTCACTTTGACAGAGCCGTTTTTCAGCACCATAACATTATGGGGCTTAATATCTCTGTGGACAATCCCACGGCTGTGAGCATGTTCCAAGGCCTTTGCAATCTGAATGGCAAAGTGCAGGGTCTCTTTCCAGTTCAGAACGCCCTTCTTTTCCATGTACTGCTTCAGGGAAATACCGTCAATCAGCTCCATGACGATATAATCCGCTTCTGTAGAATCAAACACATCATAGACCTGAACGATATTGGGATGACTCAGCATAGCAACCGCAAGGCTTTCCGCATGGAAACGGCGCTTAAACTCTTCATCCTGCAAATAGTCATCCTTTAATATTTTTACCGCAACAAGGCGATTAAGTCTATGACAACGAGCCTTATACACAACGGCCATACCACCGCTGCCGATTTCTTCCAATATTTCATACCGATTATCCAACAACCGGCCAATATATTTATCCATAACCCGATCCTCCTTCCGTGGACGGTATTATATTTCAACCAAAACACAGGTCACATTATCCGGTGCGCCCCGTGTTTTGACGATATTCACCAATTGGTCGCAGGTATCCTTCTTGTCCGGCGTATGTACCACTTCAAACAGGATCTCCTGTTCATCCAACAGATTGGACAAACCGTCCGAGCACAGCAATACACATTCTCCGGCCGCTGCAGTCTTGTGGAAAATATCGCATTCCACAGTTGACTCCGTACCGATAGCACGGGTAATCAGATTCTTGCCGGGATAATTTCTTGCCAGTTCCGGTGCCAACTCTCCCCGGGAAACCATCATCTGTACAAGGGAATGGTCGGTTGTTACCTGACGGATACCATCTTGTGTGATGTAATAAGCGCGGCTGTCGCCCACATTGACAATGGTCGCATTCTGCTTATGGATCAGCACTGCCACCAAGGTCGTTCCCATACCGGTAAATTCCTCAAATTGCTGTGCTTGGTCAAACACCGTAAAGTTTGCAAGCTTCACCGCGCCAATCAGCATTTGGTCAATCATATCCGGTTCCATATCCGATTTCCATGTCTGCTTGATTTCCTGAGCAAATACCTCTGCAGCGAGGGTGCTGGCAACATTGCCGGACTTTGCTCCGCCCATACCGTCACACACAACGCAAAGAAGCGTATGCTTATCTAAGACCTCAATCTGGTAGGCATCCTGATTCTGCGTTCTGACACAGCCGGGATCTGTAATCCCCCAATACCGCATAGCAACACCACTCCTTCCATAAGGATTTAATTATTCTTTTGCTTCTCATATTTGCGGCGAAGCTGACCGCAGGAAGCATCAATGTCACCACCCAATGAACGACGCACTGTAGCAGGAACACCACCGTCTTCCAATATCTTTTGAAACCGCATCACAGCTTGTTTGGTGCTGGGTTTCAAAGGACTCTCTTCAACATGATTCAAAGGAATCAGATTCATGTGGGCCGGTAAGCCCTTCAGTCTCTTCAGGAGCAGCTTTGCAGCTGCTTCCGTATCATTTACGCCGTCGATCATTGCGTACTCAAAGGAGATCCGACGGCCTGTCAGCGCATAATATCTCCGGCACGCCTGTAAAAGCTCTTCTGTGGGATAGGCCTGATTAACCGGCATGATCCGGTTGCGGATCTCATCATTCGGTGCGTGCAGCGACACAGACAAGGTCAGCTGCAGTTTTTCCTTTGCCAATTCATCGATCTTCGGCACAAGTCCACAAGTAGACAGGCTAATATGCCGCATGGAGATATTCATGCCATCCGGGCTGTTTACAAGCTCCAAAAAACGAAGTACGTTTTCATAATTGTCCAACGGTTCACCGATTCCCATCAGTACGATATGAGAAATCGGTAGTTTGGATTCTACCTGTGTAAACAGCACCTGATCCAGCATCTCATGAGGCTCCAGCTTACGAACAAGACCACCTAAAGTAGATGCGCAAAACGCGCAGCCCATCCGGCAGCCAACCTCTGTGGAAATGCAAACGGTATTGCCGTAATGATAGCGCATCAGTACTGTTTCCACACAGTTACCATCCTTGAGCTTCCAAAGAAACTTGATCGTACCGTCCTTTTCTGACTCCTGACGCCGAACAACAACAGGCGCATTTATCGGATACTCCTTCGCCAGCGCGACCATCAGGGATTGAGGAATGTTCGTCATTTCCCCGTAATCTCTGACGCCTTTATGCAGCCAGCTATAGATCTGTTTCGCGCGAAATGCAGGCTGATTCATTGCTTTGAGGGCATTCCCCATTTCCTGCAGCGTCATAGATTTGATGTGCATGTTCATACTTTCCTCCGCAGGCGGCAGATAAAGAAACCGTCTGTGTCGTATTCACCGGGGATCAGTGTCAGCATCCCGGTCTTATTTCTGGGAAACGGCTGAGGCAGTTCCAGCGCTTCTAAAGAGTATTCCGTATTGTCAGCAAGGAATGCGGATACCACATCCTCATTCTCTCTGGCTAAAAGCGTGCAAGTGGAATATAGCAACACGCCACCGGGCTTTACATATCTGGCTTGATTCTGCAAGATAGCCAACTGCAATGCCGGCAGCTCCAGCATAGTATTGGGATCTTTATAACGAATGTCGGGTTTTTTCCGGATAATACCGTATCCGGAGCACGGTACGTCCGCAATGACCACATCCATCTTCCCTTCCCACCGGGGAACAAATTGGGAAGCGTCTTGCTGATAAGCCCGGATATTGCCAAAGCTAAGCCGTTTAGCGCCGTTCTCGATCAAAGCGATCTTGTGAGCATGAATGTCGCAGGATGTAATGTTCCCTGTTCCCTTCATAGCAATGGCAGCGGCATAGCTCTTGCCGCCGGGTGCAGCGCAGCAATCCAAAACGCTGGCATTCTTCGGAATCTGTGCACACAGAACAGCAAGCTTTGCTGCACAATCCTGCACATAGAACTTGCCGTCTTGAAAGGCAGGCAGCTTTTCCAGATCACCGGCTGCGGTTAAGGTTAGGCAGTCAGTCATCCATGGATGTGGTGTAGCACCAATCCCCTCTGCGGTCAGTTCCGCTGCCAGCGCGTCCGTTGTGGTTTTAACGGTATTTACCTGAATCACAAGGGGCACGATTTCGTTGTTGGCTTTCAGCATTGGTTCTACTCTGTCTTTGCCAACATATTCCTTCAGTATATCCACAAGAATTTGCGGATGACTATACTTATCAACATAAGAATTTGGTTCATTCAGTGTGCCCTTAGTTCGAACAGCATTCCGCATCACCGCATTGACAAGACCTGCTGCATTTCTTTGCTTCGGACAAAACTTCTTCGCCAAGGATACTGACTCATTGACAATGGCAGATTCCGGAATCTTGTCCATTTCATAAAGCTGATACATACCGATATGGAGAATGTCCCGGATCACAGGATGCAGATCACGCAGCTTACCGGTCAGCAGCTGCCGCAAATAAAAATCCAGCTTCATGCGGTTTTGCAGTACTCCGTAGCACAGTCTGGAGGCTAACGCAGCATCCCGAGGTTGCAAGTGATCGCGATGTGTGTACTCCTTCAGTACACCGTTAGACCACGCTCCCTCTTTTCTGCAAGCGATCAGGGCACTCAGGGCTGTTTCTCTTGCGCCCATATTTAAGCCTCCAAGGGATGCCCACGGAAATAATCCGGCGCAGCCATACGCTTGCCGCCTTCTGCCTGCAAAACACGAATCTCCACAGCGCCTTCACCGCAAGCGATCCGCAGGCCGGTCTTGGTCAGGCCAAGAATTGCTCCGGGCTGCGCGCCCTCTTGTCCGTCAACAATGGCAGTTCCATAAATCTTGAATCGCTTACCTTGCAATTCCGTCACCGCAACCGGCCAAGGATTCAAACCGCGAACATGATTATGCACCTGCTGCGCAGTTTTGCTCCAATCAATGGGGCAAATGCTCTTGTCCAGCATTGGGGCGTAGGACACCAAAGAAGCATCCTGCGCCGTAGCCGTCACATTACCATCGTGTAACCTTGACAGGGTCTTACTAAGCAGATCAGCACCCAATACCGCTAATCGGTCTAAAAGCTCACCGGCTGTTTCATCTGCACCAATGGGCGTTTCCGATACATCGATCACGTCACCGGCATCCATTTCCCTGCACAGATACATAGCAGATACACCGGTCTTTTCGCAACCATCCAGCACTGCCCACTGATAAGGTGCAGAGCCACGGTAGGCAGGCAGCAAGCTTGCATGAATATTGATACAACCCTTTAAGGGAATATCCAACACCGACTGGGGAAGGATTCTTCCGTAAGCAACAACAGCGATCACATCCGGTGCAAGCTCCCTCAGCTGGGAAACTGTCTGTTCATCCTTAAAATTTTCCGGCTGAAACACCGGCAGATCGTTTGCAAGTGCAACCTCTTTTACAGCAGAAAATGCCAGCTTCATACCGCGGTTCTTCGGTCTGTCAGGCTGCGTATAGATACCGACAACCTCAAATCCGTCGGCAATGATCTTAGAAAGGCAGGTTGCAGCAATATCCGGTGTGCCCATAAAAACGATCCGCATGTGATTCCTCCAAAAAACTATTCTTCCATCTCCTCATCCGTCAGATATCGCTCCATGATTTCGGTGTAGACGATACCGTCCAGATGATCCAATTCGTGGCAGAAACAACGGGCGATCAATTCCTCACCCTCCGCTTCATACCAATTTCCGTTACGGTCCTGAGCCCGCACTTTTGCATAATAGGGACGCTTCACAAGACCATACTTTCCGGGAACACTCAGGCAGCCCTCAGGGCCTTCCTGTTCACCGTCTGTTTCTACCAGAGTAGGATTGACCAGTTCCAAAATCTCCTCACCGGTGTCCACAAGCACTACCCGACGCAGGATTCCCACCTGAGGTGCCGCAAGACCAACACCGCCGGAATCGATCAGCGTGTCCCGCATATCCTCCAACAGTCGGAATAAACGGTCGTCAAAATTGATTACCGGTTTACAGACCTTATGGAGGGCAGGCTCAGCATCTGTTAAGATCTTCCTAAGTCCCATACAATTTCCTCTCTTTATTCAAATCCGTTTACATCAATAAATACCGAAACGCCCCTGTTCTCTCTATCCTTGGAGAACTGGCGCATCAGGTGCGCGATTAAGATCCGCAGCGGTCGCGTCATTTGACAACGAAGCGTTAGCCGGTAGCGGAAATTATAGTTGATCTTCGGTACCGGACAAGGCGCAGGACCAAGGGCTTCGCAATGCTCCTGTCGGTAGTTATCCTGCGATAGGCATTGGCGAAGACTGTCACGGAATTTTACCGCGCCGCGCAGCACACTTCCCTCATCCAATCCTGTAAATGTCACCACAGCAATGTCACCGAAGGGTGGACTGGATTGAATCTTCCGCAGTCCCAATTCCAGCTCATAAAAGCCATCATAATCCTGATGCGCTGCCAATTGGATCACACGATGATTTGGCACCATGGTCTGAATGATCGCCTGTCCACTCATATTTCCTCGTCCGGCTCTGCCAACCACCTGCGTCAGCATATTAAATGTGGTTTCCGCTGAACGATAATTGTCCATATACAAGCTTAAATCCGCATCCAAGACACCGACAAGGGTCACATCCGGCAGATTTAATCCCTTTGCCACCATTTGCGTGCCGATGAGTACCGGTGTTCTTTTCTGCTGAAACTGATCCAAAATTTTCTCATGCGTATTGACTGCGCTGACTGTATCTGTATCCATACGATCCACAGTAAGATCCGGGAATTTCTCCGTCAGCTCTTGCTGCACCTTTTGCGTTCCGGTGCCGATTCGCTTCACAGGACCGCCGCACTTAGGACAACGCTCAGGTGCAGGCTGGGATAAACCACAGTAATGACACATAATCCGCTCATTGGCGCTGTGGTATGTAAGCCTTGCGCTACAACGGGGACATTCCGGAATTTCACCGCAGGACACACAGACAAGAGCGCGGCTGTTACCGCGACGGTTTAAGAACAAAATCGTCTGTTTTCCCATATCCGCGGTTTTGCGGATCTGCTCCTGCAGTGGCAGGCTTAGAGAGGTCTCATTTCCCTCTTTCAGTTCCTCTGCCATATCCACAATCTGTACTGCAGGCAGTTCCTTGCCGTTATAACGGTGTTCTAATCTGTAAAGCCGGTACTTTCCCGTACGGGCTAAATACATTGTCTCCACAGATGGAGTTGCCGAACCGAACAACACTAACGCGTGCTCCTTCAGTCCGCGCCACAGAGCAATATCTTTTGCCGCATATCTGGGTGTATTTTCAGATTTATAGGAATGCTCCTGTTCTTCATCTAAAATAATCAGTCCCGGATTTGGGCAAGGTGCGAACACGGCAGACCGCGTACCGACAACGACCTTCGCTTCGCCAAATTTCACTCTCTTCCACTGATCGTAACGCTCTGCGGAGGGCAAGCTGCTGTGTAAAACAGCAACCTGCTGATCAAAGTATGCAGCCATTAAGCCTAAAAGCTGAGGTGTCAGTGCGATCTCGGGAACAAGCAAAATCGCCTGTTTTCCCTGATCGATACACTGCTGTATCAGCTTGATATAAACAGATGTCTTGCCGGAGCCGGTAATGCCATACAGAAGTGCAGCACCGGGATCAACCGAGGACATCTGTCCGGATAGGCCCTCAAATGCCGCCTGCTGTTCCTGATTCAGAACCAAAGGGCCGTCAAGGGCAACCGGTTTAATCTCGCGACAGCGAAGAACCGGACGTTCCGAAAGTGCCAAATAGCCCATTTGCGCCAACCGCCTGACAGTGGCAGCACTTGCGCCGGTAAAGTAGCAAACATCCTTAACAGACGCACAGCCAACAGAACGCATCAACTCCAAAACAGAGCGCTGCATCAACGCTGACTTAGGTCGCTGGGCAGCAAAAGCCATGGCTTCTTCAGAAGAAGCCGCAAGGGTCACCATCTGCTCAGTCTTATCCGATGTTCTGCGATAGTAATCCGTCCGCAAGGAAATCCACTTTTTGCGGAGAAGATAGGCAACAGTCGCATCAAAATCACAATCCGTGTTCCAGCGTTCCCGAACCTCCGTACTGTCTGCACTGCCGCCAAGATCCAGCAAGCATTGCAGGAAAGCAATTGCCTCAGACTTCCGAGGCGGATGTTCTTGCCATGTGCGATCCTCTGTCAAGGAAAAGGTATCCTTGCCCTGAAGCCAAAGACCGGCAGGCAGCATCGTGCGGATAGCATCATAGAAAGTGCAGAAATACCGCTCTGTTAAAAACACGGCAAGACGCAGCATTATCGGTGACAAAACAGGTGTCCCATCCATGCAGCGCTCCACAGCCTTCAATTCTTCTTGCTGTCCTTCTTCCAGTGCCAGTACAATCCCCTCTGTCCTGCGATTGCTCCTGCCAAAGGGAATCTGTACGCGCATGCCGGGTTCTAAGTGCATCTGTTGAGGAAAATAGTAGGAGTAGGGCTTGTCAATGGCGAAATTTGCCGCATCTACAGCAACTTTTGCGATCATAAAGCCCTCTCCCCTTCTCTTAGTTCATGTATTCTTCCTTCAGCGTTGCGGTCAGCTTACCCTCCGCAACCTCACGGATTGCAAGTGTCACCGGCTTCTCAGTCAGTTCCACCTGTGCTTCCTCTGCCTCCTGAGCAATCACTCTTGCGCGCTGCGCAACCACATTGACCAACAGGTAACGGCTATCAACATTCTTCAACAAATCTGCTACGGGGGGGTAAAGCATAATAATTCCTCCAATTTAATTTACGCATTTTGCGATAATATTCAGTATTTTCTCTGCACAGGCTTGCACCTGATCGTTGATGACAACATAGTCATATTGCTTGCTCTGTTCTACTTCCCATGCCACTCTGTCCAACCGCAGGCGAATCTGCTCATCAGAGGTATCTCCACGGCTGCGGAGCCTGCGTTCCAACTCTTCCAAGGACGGGGGTGCAATGAAAATCAGCACAGCATCCGGACAAGTCTTTTTGACACGAAATGCGCCGTTGGGTTCAATATCCAAAATCACACTACCCAGTGCCAGCTTTTCCGCAAGCTGTCCCTTAGGTGTTCCGTAATAGTTATCCATGTGGGCATCATATTCCAAGAACTCGTCCTTCTCGATCATTTCCAAAAAGCGGTCCTTTGATACAAAGTAGTAGCTCACCGCTTCCGTTTCGCCGGGTCGGGGGCTTCTTGTGGTTGCGGATACGGAAAACCGCAGATCCTGCCGTTTTGACATCACTTCGGACAAGACTGTGCTTTTTCCAACACCGGAAGCTCCGGAGATCACAAACAACTTTCCGTTAGCCATTGGTATCTCCTTTCTCCGAGGTCTCCTCGTTCCAACGGGCAGCCACCGCATCCGGTGTCAGCGCCGAAAGGATCACATGATCTGTGTCCATTAACAGAACTGCCTTTGTCTTGCGGCCGTATGAAGCATCAATGAGCATACCGCGATCTCGGGCTTCCTGAATCACACGCTTAATGGGCGCAGAATCCGGATCTAAAACAGACAGAATCCGACCGGCAGCCACCATACTTCCAAATCCAATATTGATCAGTCTCATATCTGCACCTTACTCAATATTCTGTGTCTGTTCGCGGATCTTTTCCAGCTCTGCCTTAATATCAACAACAATACGGGCAAGCCGGACATCCGTGCATTTAGAACCAATCGTATTAGCTTCCCGGTTCATTTCCTGCAGCAGGAAATCCAGTTTTCTGCCAATGGCTCCGCCAACATCAAGCATTGCGTTCATCTGCTGCAGGTGGCTGCGCAGGCGAACCGTTTCTTCATCCACCGCAACCTTATCCGCAAAAATCGCAGCCTCTGTCAGGATTCTGCTCTCATCGATGGCTGTATTTTCCAGAACCTCCCGAAGCTTTGCTTCCAGTCTGGCGCGGTAATCGATCACCGTCTGAGCATTTCCTTTTTCTACCTGCTCCACAAAGGAGAGAATCGTATTTCCACGGTTACGCAGGTCGGTGGCAAGTGCTACGCCTTCTGTTTCACGCATGGCATTATAGCTTTCCAGTGCCTTTCCAACCACATACATCAGGTCTTCTGCCAGCTGATCTTCATCCACCTTAGGCTTGTCTACCGTAAGTACCTCAGGAAGTCTGGAGACTGCGCTGACACTGATATCATCGGTAATACTATATTCATCCACCATTTGCCGCATGGCAGTCAGGTAGCCCTCCAGCACTGTCTTATTCAGGGTAATTTGCGCCGTCTCGCCGCCTTCGGCGATCATGGAAATGTAAACATCCACCTTGCCTCTGGAAACAGCACTCTTAACTGCCTGCTTAACAGTCTCTTCCGCAAAGGACAGCAGCCTTGGCAGTCGAACCGAGCAATCCAGATAGCGGTTATTCACAGAACGCAACTCCACCGTGTATTCCCGTCCGTTGACAGTTTCCACAGCGCGGCCGTAGCCGGTCATACTTTTAATCAAGGTAATCTTCTCCTTTTTATGCGACGGTTTTCCCGGACTTTGAAACTGTGACAAACAAGCTTGTCGGACTGTCCATGATCGCAAGTTCATCCACCTTTACACCTTCGGCAAGTTCTACTCGAATATCTACCGATTTTGTAGATTCATGAAAGCTTGTCGTAGTTACATTGATCACAAAGGAATCTTCACTCAAGGTCTTTAACAGTTCCTTTGAACCGCGAACCTTCACTTCAATTTCTTTGCTGTAATAGCTGACCTCGTATCCCTTGGGCTTGTCCCATCCTTGGGGATTCCACTGAACCTTATTAAGATCCAGCTTAAATGTACTGTCTGTAATATTGGAGAATCCGATGGTAACTGTGACAGAATCCACATTGGCCGTAACACCGGTGGGAAGCGGATTCAATTTCATCACCTTTGTCACAGGTTTATCCGTATCTACAAACTCAGCCAAGTCAATGGTACCGACAACCTTAACATTCTCAACGCCGTCCAACAGATGTTTCGGTCCGAAAATGGTTATCGTTTCAGGGAACTGAATTTCAACATTGTTTTCGCTTAATCCATTGGCAGCCTTTACTTCGAATTGCTCCACAACAGGAACTGTTCTCGAATAGATCACGGGAACGGTCACTCTGACAGCAGAAATCTCATAATCAAGAGCATCCGTTACCACTTCCTGACCGGATTTATCACAAAGAACAAACGGCAATTCCTTGTCGATCGTTGTCTTTTGATTTGTAAGATCAACGGTGACAACCGCCTGCGTCACCTTATCCAGAACGGATGCAGGACCCACTATAGGGATCAGCGGAATATCAACTTCTTCCTCATCGCTCTTGTAGGCATAGCCGTCAGGCAATTTTCCGGTGTACTTCACCACAACATCCACATTTTTCACAACGCGCTTTTCCACCACAAGACGGACCATGCCGGGATCCTGACTGTGGACCGTAATGGCGTTGTCCGGAATATCACCGGGATAGCGGATGGAATATGCCGCATTCATAACACCCTCGGAGTCGATCTTGGTAACATCTACGGTTACAGTGATATTGGACTTGTTCAGCTTGATCAAATCGGTTCGATTGCCCTCTAATTGTAAATCAATGGTAGGCGTTTCGTTTTTTATGACCATCAAGCCGTTTTCATGGAGGATTTTCTCGCCTTCCAGCTCCACAGGGATGTTGCGGATCGTGACACGGGAATCCGGGCTGACAACTGTAACCACATACAGCCACAAGCCAAATGCAATGACAATGGAAAGAAGGAGCGAAATTGCTTTACTTTTCATTCTTGTTGCCCTCCTTCTCCTTGATGTGCAGTTTTTGGCGAAGCTTCACGACCAACTTTTCTTCGTTATCCTGATCCTCATGGCAAAGCTCATGACGAAGCAGACGCTCCAATGTTTGGGGTGCCAAGTGACGCTTGAGCATACCGCCAACCGCAACAGAAATCGCACCGGTTTCTTCAGACACGATCACAACTACAGCATCAGACACCTCGCTGATACCCACACCTGCACGGTGACGGGTACCAAGGTCGGCATGTAAGTGGGAACTCTCGGAAAGAGGCAGCACGCAGCCGGCTGCTGTAATACGATGATCGCGAACAATCACCGCGCCGTCATGTAAAGAGGCTCTGGGGAAAAAGATGTTGCGGAGCAGCTGCTCGGACACCTTTGCCTCTATCATGGTACCGGTTTTGAAATATTCGTCCAACCCGTTATCCCGGGCAAATACGATCAAGGCACCAACACGCTCACGGCTCATAACTTCACAGGCGCGAACGGTCTGCGTGATGATAGGAACCATCTCCTGATCCTCTTCCTCTTTACCAAGGAAATTCTTCAGCTTCACATTACCGAGATGATCCAGCATGCGGCGCAACTCCGGCTGAAACAAAACGATCAACGCAAGAACACCGATGGTAAGCAGCTGATTCAGCAAAAAGCTGATCGTATAGAGATCAAACTGATTTGCAAGCCACGCTACGACCAACGCGCCTACAATAACCTTACCGATTCTTGATGCGCCGGAAGAACGGAACAGCGGCATGAACTTAAAGATCAAAAATGCAACAAGAATAATATCGATATAATCCGTCAACTGCATTGTCGCAAGCTGTTGAAAAAAGGATTTTACGCTTTCCATAAGCACCCCTACCTCATCCGTAAAAATATCAAAATACGTGCAATACGTATAACTATCCTATTATCCATTCCATTATAGCGGATAAGGCCGCTGTTCGCAATAGTAAAAGCGAAATTTTTTTATGAATTGACAACTTTTCGGACTGTTGCCAGCAGATGATCTGTCTGCTCATTGGATGCATCCAAGCCGAAACTGATCCGTACTGTTCCTGAGTTTAACGTACCGGCACTTTCATGGGCAACGGGCGCACAATGCAGACCGCTGCGAACCGCAATTCCATTGCCTGCAAGCCTTTGCGCAAACACTTCGCAATCTCCATCCGGAACGAAGGAAACCGTACCGGATTGATCCACACCTGCATACACTCGTAATCCCATTTTTTGCAATCCGTCAGCACAGCGACGGGCTTGTTTTTTCTCACCTTCGTGAATCCTGCGGATCCCTGTATTTTGCAAATACGCAATACCTGCGTCCAAGCCCGCAATACCGGGAACATTCATCGTTCCGGCTTCCAAGCGCTCCGGTAATTCTTCCGGCATATAACGGCTTTTAGAGGCGCTGCCGGTACCGCCAAAGAGAAGCGGACTTGCGGTATCACGGCACAAAAGGATGCCCGTACCCATTGGTCCTAAAAGTCCTTTATGCCCGGGCATCGCAACAAATTCCGCACCCAATTTCTCAAAATCTATCGGCAGCTTTCCGGCAGACTGCGCCGCATCAATCACATAGGGCACACGGTAGTGTCTGCATAATTGAGCCATTTCCTCCACAGGCAAAATATAGCCAAACACATTAGATATATGGGTAAACACTGCCGCATCCGCACCCGTTTTCAGAACGTCCTCGAATGCCGTAAGCATCTCGTTTTTATCAAACAGTTTTCTGCCGGCTATTGCAATTTCTGCGCCGATCCCACATAACGGTCTTACCACTGCATTGTGTTCAAACCCGGAGATCACAACACGGTCTCCGGGTTTTACTACGGATTGCAGGGCTATATTCAAACCATGTGTGCAATTATTTGTGAACACTACATGTTCAGGCAGGCAATGAAAGAACGTACCTACCCTTTCCCGGCAGCTGAATACTGTTTCCGCGGCTCGCATGGATGGTTGATGACCGCCACGACCGGGATTTGCGCATTCCTTTAACGCCTTACTGACCGCACGATGCACCGATAAAGGCTTATGAAAAGAAGTTGCGCCGTTGTCCAAATATATCATATCTCCAAGGCCTCCACTGCATCTGTATCCGTCTGTGCATAGGCCTTCCGAAACTCCACTCTGTTTTGCCGCAGAATAGCCAAACTCCGCTGAAAATCCGAACTGCGAATCCGCAGACTGTAGCCGCAGCCCTGCTCCTCCATCCATCGCGGTGTTCTTTGCAGTGCACAAATAATCCCCGCCTGACGCAGCAGCCGCTCTCCCCGCTGAGCCGGCGTTACAGAGCGAAAGGTAATCATATAATTCCTCATAAAACAAACCTCCCGGGCTAACCTATGCCCGGGAGGTCGAAAATGTTCACTTTTTTGCTTTACCAATCAGCAGCCACATGACATAGCCGATTATTACACCTGCTAAATTTAAGATCAAATCATCAACGTCCAAGCTGCCAAGCATGGTAAAATACTGGGTTGCCTCCACAATTATCAGCACGATCAGTGCATGGAAGAACAGCCTAAAAAACTTGCGATACCGGTTCCATATTTTCGGCAGCAGATACCCCAACGGAATGAACATCAAAACATTTCCAAACAGATTCACAAAGGCATGCCATGCAAATCGCGGATCCTGCAGCAAGTGAGTATATTGACGAATGGTGCGCAAGGGTGTCATATTAATATTCATACGGATCTTTGCAAGGTAGGATGGCTCGCCGATACGCTGACCAAACAAAAGCCAAAACATGGCAGCACAGTACAGAAGAAATAACGCACGCGCGACCGGTGACCGATTGTTTTTCCGTTTCATCGGCATGCTTCCAACAGGCAAACAGCATGGCAAGCCATACCTCTGCCCTCACCCGTAAAGCCCATGTGTTCCTCAGTTGTTGCTTTCACATTGACCTGAGAAACCGCAATTCCCAATCGTTGTGCAATATTCGTTTGCATCTGCGGAATATACTCTTTTAACTTGGGGCGCTGGGCAATCATCGTAACATCAATATTTCCCACACAGTAACCGGCGTCCTTCAGCTTCTCGCCGACAATCGCCAATAACACCCTGGAATCAGCGCCCTTATACTGCATATCGGTATCCGGAAAATGATAGCCGATATCCCGAAGTCCGGCAGCGCCCAGTAATGCATCCATGACGGCATGCAGCAGCACATCCGCATCCGAATGTCCGTCTAAACCAAGCTCATAAGGGATGTTTACACCGCCGAGGATCAGGGGTCTGCCCGGAACAAGCGCATGCACATCATATCCGTGACCAATTCTCATTGTACATCCTCCAGCAACATTTCTGCGATCTTCAAGTCCATCGGTGTTGTCACCTTCAGATTGCGCTCATCGCCCTCAACGATCTTAACTGACATTCCCATTCTCTCAACCGCAGAGCAATCATCCGTAATGGACGCATCCTCGATCAACGCTTTTTTCAGCGCTGCACGTAACAGGTTATGATCAAACACCTGCGGCGTCTGAACGGCGTAAAGCTTGCTTCTGTCCGGTGTTTCCGTCACCACACCGCCTTGAACCACCTTGACAGTATCCTTCACAGGAATCGCAGGCGTAGCGGCGCCATAGGTATTGGCAGCACGAACAACACGGTCAATAACCTGCCATGTAACAAAAGGTCTTGCGCCATCATGGACGGCAATCAGTTTTGTCTTTGATGAAAGCGCATTGATACCTGCCTGCACAGATTCCGGCCGGGTACTGCCTCCGGCGACCACGGCGAGAACCTTTGGAAAACGGGCGCACAGATCCATAACCTCGACGATCTTCTCCGGACGGGTCACGATCACGATCTCTCTGATGGCGTCACACTGATCAAAGGCACGAACAGTCCTGACGATCATCGGCTCTCCCCCCAAGGGTGCCATCACTTTATCAATGCCGCCCATGCGAGTGGCATTGCCTGCAGCCACAACAATAGCACTGCAGTGCTTTAATTTAAGCAGTTTGCGGACAGGTCTGGTCACTTTCGTCACATCCATAATCACAGCTCCATAATCATTTTCTTAAAGTACTTACCGCGTTCCATAAAGTTCTTAAACTGGTCAAACGCCGCGCTGGCAGGGCTCATAAGCACCACATCTCCGCTTTGTGCAGCTGCAGCCGCAGACTGAACCGCAGCAGTAAAGTCTGCGCACATCACGATTTCCGGGTGTCCGAGGCGGTATTGGGGCGCTTGCTCCACTGCTGTGCGGATCTGATCAGCAGTTGCGCCGTTGACAAAAAGGGTCTTCACATGTTCACAGATCTCCGGCCCCAACACATCGTAAGGTATATGCTTGTCGTAACCGCCGGCAATCAGCAGCACTTTCTCCTGAAAACTCCGCAGACCGGCAATGGTACGGCTGGGCGAGGATGCAATGGAGTCATTATAAAAACGAACACCGTCCTTAATACGGACAAGTTCAATGCGGTGTTCCACGCCGCCAAAGGTACGGGCAACCTGCCGGACAGTATCATCCCCTACCAGACCCTCAACTGCAAGGATCGCCGTCATATAGTTCTCCACATTGTGGATACCGGGAAGCAAAATGTCCTCTGTGCGTAGTATCTCTTCCGCACCGCGGAAAATTACACCATCGTGCAGATACACATCTGTTTTGATCTGACGGGAAAACTTCTTGGTCAGTCCGTTGCCAACAAAACCGGCAGTGATCGTATTATCGGCGTTGATAACAAGCTTATCGGTTTTCTTTTGGTAACGGAAGATATTTTCCTTAGCCCAAATATATTCTGCCATATCCTTATGAACATCCAAATGGTTGGGGGCTAAATTGGTGATAACGGCAATCGCAGGACTGCGCGTCATATCCATCAGCTGGAAAGAACTCAGCTCCACCACCGCAAAATCATCCTCTGCCATCTGCCGGCACAAGGGCAGCAGCGGTGTGCCGATATTGCCACCCAACCAGACGGTTTTACCCTCCGCCTTCAGCATTTCAGAAATCAGCGTGGTCGTTGTGGTTTTGCCGTCAGATCCGGTAACAGCGATAATTTTACAGGGGCAAAGTTCGAAAAACACCTGCATTTCACTGGTCACTGCCGCACCGTTTTTCCGCAGCTGCTCCAAGACCGGATTACCGGAATGCATACCGGGAGTGCGGAACACAATATCCGCCTGAAGTCCATCCAGATATGTATCGCCCACACGAAGCTCACAGCCGGCATTCTCCAAATCCAAGACCTCCTGATCTAATTTCTCACGAGGTGTTTTATCACAGCCGGTCACAGTGCAGCCGTATTCCAAAAGCAGTCGCACCAGCGGTCGATTGCTGACGCCTAAACCAAGCACAGCGATGCGCTTATTTCGCAAGGATGTGAAATACTGATCAAATAATGAGTTCATAGAATCCCCTCACCTAACACAAACATTTCTATGTATAGTATATCCTTTTCAAAAAGAATTTGCAAGACATTTGACATTCCGCTTCCGGTAATGTACAATATTTCCGCGACCAGGTCGGACAGCCGCGGCTGCAAGCTGAAAAGCTGCAGGTGAGGAAAGTCCGGGCTCCACAGGGCAAGGATAACAGGTAACGCCTGCCGGGGGTGACCCCAGGACAAGTGCAACAGAGAGATACCGCCGACCGTTCCGGTCGGCAAGGGTGAAAAGGCGGTGTAAGAGACCACCCGCCCCATGGGAACATTGGGGTGCTGTAAACTCTATCCGGAGCAACGCCGTGGCGGGACACACAGATCGGCCCGATCGTCCCATGGAGGCGGCTTGATCCTGCGAGTGATTGCAGGACTAGATAGATGGCTGTCAAGACAGAACCCGGCTTACAGACCCGTGTCGCGCCCGAAAAAAGCACCGCCAATCGGCGGTGCTTTTTCTTATTTCATTTCTTCCTTTTTTTCATCGATCTGAACAAGGCCGGCAACATCGGAAACCGGCAGAGCAAATGCTATGCCCTGTGCTTTCTGTCCCATACCCATTTCCTCATAAAGAGCATTGAGCACCTGATCGCGGATGTTCTTCTCCACCACCATCATCAAAATTTCTTTTTCAGCATGGAATGTAATACCAAAGAACGCAGCATCCTTCTCGTTCGCAACGCCGCGCGCATTCAAAATTGTACCGCCACGAGCGCCCTTTTTGCGGGCAACTGCCATAGCATCCTCAGCATAGCCGGAGTTCACAACCGCAAAGATCACCTCATGATTATTGGTTTTCATGCTCCGTCCTCCCTTCTTGTCTGTAGTTACTTAAGAACTGATACAAGCTAACACCGATCACACCGGACATGGGTACAGCAAAGGCAATACCCTTTCCGTTCTTGATCGTCACAAATTTTTCCTCTAAGCAATCCATTACAGGCTTAATCTGGTCTTCACGCACAGCGCTTAAAATCACAGCTTTTTGTCTGTTCAAGCCCAGTATGTCAATGATTTCCGAATGCGCTGTGCCTAAGCCACCGGTTACCATTTGACAATTAATTTCAAACTGACTTAAAACATCCAAATAGAACTCTGCCTTGGATCTGTCCACAACCGTAAAGAGGAGTTTGAGCTTTTTGATCGCGGAATCATTGACTTTTTTTGCCATAGCGCCCCCTCCTTACATAAAGTTGATGATCTGCTGATCATCCGCATCCAACATGCGCTTCATAGCGCGTCGCTCGTTGATCTTATTGGAAACAATCGCGCGGAAGCCGAGTAACTGAATGGTGATCAGAGGCGACATTGCGACTAATGCAACCACGCCAAACGCATCCCGAAGCACCGCACTGTTGCCCTGAACGGAGATACATGCACCGATTGCAAAAGGCAGAATAAAGCCAGATGTCATTGGACCGCTTGCGACACCACCGGAGTCAAAGGCAATAGCTGTATACACAGGCGGCACAAACAACGAAAGGGCAAGAGATATGAAATATCCCGGAATTACATAATATATCAAGGAAAAATCAAAGATAATTCGAACCATTGATAATGCAATCGCTGCACCAACACCGATACACAAGCCGGTCAACATTGCCTTTTTCGTCACATAGCCACCGGTCACATCCTCTACCTGGCTGTTAAGGACATGAATAGCAGGCTCAGCCAAAACAACAAGCACACCCATTATCAAGCCTAACGGAATCAAGAGCCATTTATTCAGCCCTGCAACAGAAGCACCAATCTTATAACCCACAGGCATAAAACCAACCTCTACAGCAGTCAGGAACAAAACCAGTCCGATATATGTAAATACAACTCCGATACCGATTCTTAGCAAATGTCGCTTCGGCAACCGAAGGAATATCAGTTGGCAGATCATGAAGAAGGCAACGATCATACCAAGGGCAAGAGCAACATTTTTCGCAATCACAAGCATAGTTTGCATGAATGGATGGGTTTCAAGCTTGTAAGTATAATGCAGATCCCCTCCGGAGAACAAACCTAAAATCAGCACAGAAAGAACAGGGCCAATGGAGCAAAGAGCAACCAGACCAAAGCTGTTTTCCTGAGACTTTCGGTCTGCCAAAACGCTGGAGATACCAACACCCAAAGCCATAATAAAGGGTACGGTGATCGGGCCGGTGGTCACACCGCCGGAGTCAAAAGCAACCGGAAGCAGCGCCATTTTTCCCTGCTCAGACAGGATCAGTGCCAAAGCAAACAGCAGCATATAAAACAACATCAAGATTGTACCAAGACGGCGCTTGAATACAATTCGCAGAATGGCAACCACTAAGAAACCGCCAACACCGATGCCTATGGTATACTTCAGGACATCGCCATCCATAACCGAGCTTACCTGATTGGCAAGAACCTGCAAATCCGGTTCCGCAATGGTAATGAGCAGACCCAATACAAAGCAGACGCTTAACAACAAAAACAGCTTCTTCTGTCGGGACAGGCCTGCGCCGACATGCGTACCCATAGGCGTCATTGCAATATCAGCACCCATGTTAAACAGTCCGATGCCCACAACAAGCAACACAGCACAAATGGTAAAGTTAATCAGTTCCGATGCAGTAAAATGAAACCATGGCAACACCGCAACAAGGTACACAATCAACGTGATTGGAAGCGCAGAAATCAGCGCCTCCAGTATTTTGGACCGTAACTCCTTCACTTCATCCCCACCCTGTAAAATACTTTTTTGATTATATCATAACTTGTGAAATTAAACAATTAATAAACGGTAAAAAATACAAAAAAATCCCGGTCCGAAGACCGGGATTTTAATTGCATATCAGGATGTGAATTACTCGAAGATCTCGGTAACAACACCGGAACCGACGGTACGGCCACCCTCACGGATAGCGAAACGCAGACCCTTCTCGATAGCGATGGGGGTGATCAGCTCAACGTTCATGTCAACGTTATCGCCGGGCATGCACATCTCGGTGCCCTCGGGCAGAGTGATGACGCCGGTAACGTCGGTGGTACGGAAGTAGAACTGAGGACGATAGTTGTTGAAGAAGGGAGTGTGACGGCCGCCTTCCTCCTTGGACAGGACGTACACCTGGCCAACGAACTTGGTCAGGGGCTTGATGGAGCCGGGCTTGCACAGAACCTGACCACGCTCGATCTCGGTCTTAGCAATACCACGCAGCAGAGCACCGATGTTATCACCAGCCTCAGCGTAGTCCAGCAGCTTGTGGAACATCTCGATACCGGTGATGGTGGTCTCCTTGGACTCGTCGGACAGACCAACGATCTGGACCTTATCACCCAGGTTCAGCTGACCACGCTCAACACGGCCGGTAGCAACGGTACCACGACCGGAGATGGTGAAGACGTCCTCAACGGGCATCAGGAAGGGCATGTCAGCCTTACGGTCGGGAGTGGGGATATACTCGTCGACAGCGTCCATCAGAGCCTTGATGCAAGCGAACTCGGGAGCGTTGACGTCGTTGGACTCGGAGATCAGAGCGTTCAGAGCGGAGCCCTGGATGACGGGGATGTCGTCGCCGGGGAACTCGTAGAAGGACAGGGTCTCGCGGATTTCCATCTCGACCAGCTCCAGCAGCTCCTCGTCGTCGACCAGGTCAGCCTTGTTCATGAAGACAACGATAGCGGGAACGCCAACCTGACGAGCCAGCAGCAGGTGCTCCTTGGTCTGAGCCATCACGCCGACGGTAGCGGCAACCACCAGGATCGCGCCGTCCATCTGGGCAGCACCGGTGATCATGTTCTTAACGTAGTCGGCATGGCCGGGGCAGTCCACGTGAGCATAGTGACGCTTTTCGGTCT
>JAZKXW010000122.1:0-2236 GCA_045611825.1 Faecousia sp. | reverse complement strand
CAGCCACGATACCAGCCATCGCCAAGGGTCACTTCGATTTTGTTTTCTCCGACTTGCAGAAATGCGGACACATCGAAGGTCTGATACGGCAGCCGGAACCAATATTCACTGGTGCCAGGTGTCAGCAGGTTATCCTTCACCCGCTGGCCGTTGATGTACAGAGCATACATACCGTGAGCCGAAACATAGGCCCTTGCATTTCCGCATTTTTCCATAGTAAAACACTTGGTCAACACCGAGGCAGGCTGATTTTCTTCCGGATCAAACGCATCGATCTCCGGATTGATCCATTTTGCCTTCCATTCCCGCTTGTCAAGAAATGCATGCTCGAAAAAGGCTGGTTCGCTCCAATCGCCCGGAATGTCATTCTCATCCCAAACGCAAACCTTCCAATCGATTCTCTGGCGGCTGACCGCCGGGCCTTCATAGACTGCCTGCATGGTGCTGCCGGACACTTTCCCGGTGTTCCACACCTCCGTACCATTACTTGTCGCAGCGATCTGATAGGCGGTTTGCTTGACACCGTCCACCACATTCCATGTCAACAGCGGCTGCCGGATGTCAATCCCCAAAGGGTTCCGCAAATGTGCGGCTTTCAAATTGATTGCTTTCATAAGTACCCCCTTATAGGCCTTCATAGAAGCGGATCGCTCGCTCCAGCCAACCTTCCACATCCGTTCCGATACCAAGACCAAAGCCATGGCCGCCACGATTGCCCAGTTCCAGTTTGTTGGGCGTTCCAATGGCAGAAAGACCGTCTGCGAGCTTTTGCGAATGCTCCACGGGAACAACTCTGTCATCCCGGCAGGCAACGATATAGGCGGGAGGATACTTGCTCAAATGCTTCAAAACCGTATAGTCTTCCACTGTTTGATCCGAATAGCCCTTTCCAAAACTTGTGATATTATAGCGATCCCGCTTTGGGTTGGCATCTCTAGTCACTTCCGAAGTGGAGTACACCGGGAAGCAAGCCTTGGGCGCAGGCAAACCGTACTTTGCATAACCCAGATTGTCGCTGCAATAGAGATTCACCAGATTGCCGCCTGCACTGTAACCGGTGACCACGTAGTTGTCAGGGTCCACATTCAGTTCCTGCGCGTGTCCACGGATGTATCGAACAGCCTGTGCCAGATCCTCCACGGGCTTCGGCTGGAGTCCTTCTCCACCGACCCGGTAATTAAACACAAATGCGTTATAGCCCAGTTCATTCAGCTTTGCCGCCACCGGAAAGGCTTCCGTCATGCTGCATACGCTGGTGTAAGCGCCACCTGCCACCACCACAACAAAAGGTGTCTTTTCCTCCACCTTAAAGTGCATCACCAGAACGTCTTCCTTAGTTGAATCATTCTGCCTGTCCGCTTCGGGATACACGCGGTAAACAAACGGTTCTTTCGTTTGCGCAATGTCAGCCAGCCTTTGCAGGCCCAAAAGAGTTGCTCCTTCCGACCAACCGGACAGCTTACAGATCCACTTCAATCTTTTGTTGAACAGGAACTTTCCCATCTCATGATTGAACATCGCGTATTTTGCGTATGGCTTCAGGTCAGGATGCTCAAAAATTTCCTTTACTTTCATGTTTCTCGTAATAACCAAGCAGTTCAACTCCTTCTGCGAAAATGCCGGGATCATTCATAGTTTTACACATATCAGTATATCAGCATTTTGCGTCTGTGTTTATTCTCATATGCGACAGATATATTCCTGAATTGCGACATTCTTCCTATGTAAAACATCCCCGTTTCGAAATTAATCCTTGTCATTTCCATCCTTCTACAGTAAAATAGAGAAAATCGCATTTCTAAATTGCGACAGCAAGGAGGAATAGAACGATGTCTGCAAATAGCACACCGCAATTGGGGCAGATCACCAAGGCAAATTTGCTTCCCATGTCCGGCCTGGAACAGGAACTAAAAAACGTCTATAGCATACGCAAAGACATCCACGGCAGAGTCTTGACCTCCGACGAACTGCAGGAATACTACGCCTGGATGGCCCGCAACTTTGCATCCTCCGCCGGTGCACGATCCCATTCTCCTGCCACGATCATGGAAGGTAATATTGGACTTTTGACACAGCAGCTGCTGCACAACCCAACTGACGCGGATGCGTTGGCCCAGCTATCCGCTTTGTCAAAAGCATCCTCGGAATCCAATAGCTTCGCAGCGGGGCATGATATTGTGATCTGTCAGCCCCTTCGATATTTACCGCCCTATTGGCATACCAGCGATTATTTTGA
>JAZKXW010000121.1:0-2613 GCA_045611825.1 Faecousia sp. | reverse complement strand
GTCATCGGCTGCTGCCTGGGTACTGCCTGCTATGTTAAGGGTGCTCAGCAGATCATCGACAAGTTCTGCGAGATCCTGAAGGTAAAGCCCGGCCAGACTACCGAGGATGGTTTGTTCACCATCGATGCCCTGCGCTGCATCGGCGCTTGCGGTATCGCTCCTGCCGTTACCATCAACGGCAAGGTCTATCCCAAGATGACCGTGGATGCTGTCCCCGGTGTCGTGGAAGAGTATCTGGCTAAGGAGGGCAAGTAAATGAAGAATTTTGCCGAGCTTGAAAAGAAGATTTGTAGCTGCACCGATGCGCTGACCGCCAAGCTGGACGGCAGCAACGGCAAGCGTGCTATTTTGCTGTGCGGTGGTACCGGCTGTATCTCCTCCAACTCCATGGATATTAAGGCTAAGTTTGAAAATCTGGTAGTGGAGAACGGTCTGCAGGACAAAGTTACTGTCAACATTGTTGGCTGTTTCGGCTTCTGCTCCCAGGGTCCTTTCGTTAAGATTTTCCCCGAGGATACTCTGTACCGTCTGGTCTCTCTGGACGATGTGGACGAGATCTTCGAGAAAGACATCATGGGTGGCGAGATCATCGAGCGCCTGCTGTATGTAGAGCCCAACACCGGTGAGAAGGTTGCCAAGCAGGAGGACATTAACTTCTACAAGAAGCAGAAGCGTGTTGCTCTCCACGGCGGCGGCGTCATCAACCCCGAAGATATCAATGAGGCTATGGGCTATGGTGCATTCCAGGGTCTGAAGCGCGCTCTGAATATGAAGCCTCAGGAAGTCATCGACGAAGTTCTGGCTGCCGGTCTCCGCGGCCGTGGCGGTGCAGGCTTCCCCTCCGGCCGCAAGTGGTCCTTTGCTGCTGCCAATGCTGCTGACCAGAAGTATGTGGTCTGCAACGGCGACGAAGGCGACCCCGGCGCATTTATGGATCGTTCCATCCTGGAAGGCAATCCCTATGCGGTTATTGAAGGTATGATGATCGCCGGTTATGCCATTGGCGCCACCGAGGGTTATTTCTATGTTCGTGCTGAGTACCCCATCGCTGTGAACCGTCTGCGCAATGCTATTAAGCAGATGAACGAGGCTGGCATCCTGGGTGAGAACATTATGGGTACCGGTTTTAGCTTCCAGGCACATATTCGTTTGGGCGCAGGCGCATTCGTTTGCGGTGAGGAAACCGCTCTGCTGAACTCCATCGAGGGCAAGCGTGGTATGCCTCGTCCCCGTCCTCCTTTCCCCGCTGTAAAGGGTCTGTGGGGCAAGCCCACCATTGTGAACAATGTTGAGACCCTGGCTTGCGTTCCCTACATTCTGCGTGAGGGCGCTGCTGAGTTTGCTTCTTGTGGTACCGAAAAGTCCAAGGGCACCAAGGTGTTCGCACTGGGCGGTAAGGTCAACAATGTTGGTCTGGTGGAGATCCCCATGGGCACTACTCTGCGTGAACTGATCTACGACATCGGCGGCGGTATCCCCGATGGCAAGAAGTTCAAGGCCATTCAGACCGGCGGTCCTTCCGGCGGTTGCCTGACCGAAAAGGATCTGGACGAGCCTATCGACTTTGATAACCTGGTTGCCCGTGGTTCTATGATGGGTTCCGGTGGCGCTATCGTAATGGACGAAGACAACTGCATGGTTGACGTTGCCAAGTTCTACATGGAGTTCATCTGCGATGAGTCCTGCGGTAAGTGTTCTCCCTGCCGTATTGGCACCAAGCGTATGCTGGAGATCCTGACCCGGATTACCGAAGGCAGAGGTACCATGAAGGATCTGGAGGAACTGGAAGAACTGGGTCAGACTGTCAAGGCCAACTCTCTGTGCGCTCTTGGTCAGACCGCTGCTAACCCCATCATTTCTACCCTGACCCATTTCCGGGACGAGTACCTTGCCCATATTGTGGACAAGCAGTGTCCCGCCAAGGTCTGTAAGCATCTGATGACCTACACCATTGATCAGGATAAGTGTGTCGGCTGTGCCCGTTGCGCCAAGTTCTGCCCGGTGGATGCTATCTACAAGACCACCTATACTGCTCCCCATAACCGTTTGGCTTCCTATCAGATCGATGCAGATAAGTGTCTGAAGTGCGGTGCTTGTATTGCAACCTGTAAGCTTGACGCTATCTACAAAAAGTAAGGAGGAAACGAGAAATGGTAAATATTAAGATCGAAGGCGTTTCCTATCAGGTGGAAGAGGGCCTGACTATCCTGGAAGCTGCCAAAAAGTGTGGCTACGAAATTCCCTCTCTGTGTGCATTTAATCACGGTGAGTGCAACAACGGTTCCTGCCGTGTCTGCTTGGTTGAAGTGGTAGGCGCAAGAGGCCTGGTGGCTTCCTGTGTATACCCTGTCAACGAAGGCATGGAGATCATCATTTCCAGCCCCAAGGCCACCGAAGCCCGCCGTGCTTCCGTGGAACTGCTGCTTTCTAACCACAACATCAACTGCCAGCAGTGCGATAAGAACGGCAAGTGTGAGCTGCTGTACGTAGCCGGTATCACCGGCGCCCGTGAAGGCCGTTACCAGGGCAGCAAGACTCCCACTACCTATGATGCACTGACTCCCGCCATCATTCGGGATACTTCCACGTGCATCCTGTGCGGCCGCTGTGTTG
>JAZKXW010000120.1:0-4422 GCA_045611825.1 Faecousia sp. | reverse complement strand
TCTGGCCTTTCCCTTGCCGTAACAAAAAAGATTCTTCGACTCCGCAACCAAAGGTTGCTCCGCTCAGAATGACACTTTTTTCAATCTGTCGCGCAGCGACACCGCAATTGTCCATTGTCAATTGTCCATTGTCAATTTCCCCTTTATCGTGTATAATAAGGAAAAACGCGAACGGAGAACACCATGAGATTTGCATTTATGACCCTTGGCTGCAAGGTAAATCAATATGAGACCCAAGCCATGGCCCAGCTTTTGATTGCCCGTGGCCATACCGTCGGTGGGTTTGAAGAGAACTGCGATGGGTATATTATCAACACCTGCTCCGTCACTGCCATAGCGGACAAGAAAAACCGGAATTTGATCCGACGCTGCCGGCGGCAGCATCCACAGGCCATTGTGGCGGTGTGCGGCTGCTATACCCAGCACGATCCGGAAGCCGCTGCCCGACTGGGCGCAGACCTGATCGGCGGTAGCGCCAACCGGGAAGAATTTATCAATGCGCTCCTATCCTTGCGAGCCGATGCTCCCACCGGCTGCGACGATCCGTTCCCTCTCATCGACGAGGCGCTGAAACGCCGGGATTTTGAAATTCTGCCTCCCGGCGGTCTGGAAGGCCGCACCCGGGCCATGCTGAAGGTACAGGACGGCTGCCGGAATTTCTGCACCTACTGCATCATTCCCTACACCCGGGGTCCTGTACGCTCCTTGGATATCCCCACCGCGGTGGCGCAGACAAAAGCCATTGCGCAGCAGGGCTATCGAGAGATCGTCATCACCGGCATTGAGATTGCCTCCTGGGGTGAGGATCTGCCGGGCAAGCCCAATATCGTATCCCTTTTGCAGGCGGTGTGCCATGCTGCTCCGGACCTGCGGATCCGCTTAGGTTCTTTAGAGCCCCGGATCGTCACAAAAGAATTTTGCGAGACGCTGCAGGCGCTCCCTAACCTGTGTCCCCACTTCCACCTGTCCATGCAATCCGGCTCGGATACGGTGCTCAAACGCATGAAGCGGAAATACGACACCGCCCGGTACTTGGAAAGCGTCCGTTTGCTGAACACCTACTTCCCCGGCTGCGCCGTGACCACGGACATGATCGTGGCATTCCCCGGTGAAACGGAGGAGGAATTTCAGGAAAGCCTTGCCTTTATCCAAAAATGCGGCTTTGCGCAAATGCACATTTTCCCCTACTCCCGACGCCCGGGCACGCCGGCGGACAAAATGCCCGGCCAGCATGACAACGCCACCAAGGAAGCCCGAAGCCGGGCAGCCGCAGAGGTGGCGCAGGCGCTGGAGAACGCCTATCTCTACTCCCTGATGGGTACCGTCCAGCCGGTGCTGTTTGAGGAGAAAAACGGCGAACACTTCACCGGCCACACACCCAATTATATCAAGGTCTATACTGAGGGTGAAAACCTTCACAACCGCATAGCGGATGTCCGCCTGATCCAGCCTTATTTGGACGGCATGTACGGGGAAGTTCTGTGATTTTGAAAAAATTTTCCCAAACAGCAGACAAAGCAGAATTTTTGTGTTATAATAAATTATTGAATCTCCCAAAACACCCCAACGGGGTGTCATCCTGAGCAAGCGAAGCGCGTCGAAGGATCTTCTGGCCTTTCCCTTTCCGTAACAGAAAAGATTCTTCGACTCCGCAACCAAAGGTTGCTCCGCTCAGAATGACACTACTTTTTGGATTTCTCTTGCCCGTCGGGCGATTCATGAATCGCCCCTACACCCGAAGGGTGTCATTGCGAAGGCGGCTTCGCCGCCTGTGGCAATCCGTTCCCCTTGCGATGCTCTGCATCGCGCAAGGCTTCGCCTTGCCGGGCGACCAATGGTCGCCCCTACATTCCCTAACGCACAATCCAAAAAACCTGTCATCATTCTGCAATTTTCCAAGGAGGTGCATCCTTTTGAAATACTGGCGTGGCTTTTTAGTTGCCATCATTCTCACATCTTTAACATGGGGTCTCGTGCAATTTGCCGCCGATCATGCCAACCTTGTGGATATGATCTACCCTTATATGACCCGTTTGATCCAAGGCTTTTTGTCTGCATGGAGCGCCGATGTGACCTATTGCCTGTGGCAGCTGCTGCTGTTGGTATTCGGCGTGATCCTGCTGGCCGGATTGGTGCTGATGATCATTATGCGGTTAAATCCCATTCAGCTCATCGGCTGGGTCTGCGCCGGCGTGAGTCTGTTTTTCCTGCTGCATACCGGCCTGTACGGCCTGAATCACCATGCCGGTTCTCTGGCAGAGGATATCCACTTGGAAGCAGACTACACCCTGACCCACTTGGTAGGCGCAACCGCCTATTACCGGGACAAAGCCAATGCCCTTGCCGAGCAGGTGAAACGCGACGGTGACGGCGATGTGGACTTTGCCTCTTTTGAAGACCTGTCCAAGCAGGCAGGCGAGGGCTTCCGGGTGCTGACCTATGACAAAGCCCTTTCCATTTTTGCCGGTGCAAGAGACCCGGTAAAGAAGCTCTCCAACGCCGACAGCTACACCGCCGCCGGTCTGACAGGCATGACCATGCCGCTAACCGGCGAAGCCTGTGTCAATCCCGACATTCCTGACATTTGCCTGCCCTTTGCCATGTGCAAGGAGATGGCAAAGCGTATGATTATCGTCAATGATGAGGACGCCAAATTTGCCGCCTATATGGCATGCGAAGCCAACCCCTCGGTAGAATTTCAGTATTCTGCCTACTTCATGGCCTTTTTAGGCTGCTATGAAGCGGTGCAGGCAGACACCACCAGCGCTGCGCAGGCTGCTCTGCCGGGGCTGACTGCCGGCATCAACGACCGGCTGGCAGCGGACTTGGCAGCCTATAACAGTTTCTGGGACGAGCACCTGCAGGACAGCGCGCTGGACCGGCAGTATCGCTTGGAGGAGCTGTACAATTCCGCCATGATGCTGGACCGGGAAGAGGCGCTTTTGGAGGACGAAGCCGAGGACGCAGCCACCGTCAAGCAGCGTTACAACTACCCCGAGCTGCTGACCTGCCTGTATATCAAGGAGATCGTGATCCCCTCCAAGGTGGAGGCGGAAAATCCCTTTGACCCCTACGACGAATCTCAGGTGATGCTGAAATGAACGAGATGAAGACTGCCCTTCTTTCAGGGCTTTGCGAACTGAATCTTTCTTTGGACGATGCTGTTCAGGACCGGCTGTGCGCCTTTGGCGAAGCAGTCGTGCGGCAGAACGAGGTCATGAACCTGACCGCCATCACCGAGCCGGCGCAGGTAGCGCGGCTGCATCTTTTGGACAGTATCTCCCTCTTGAAGGTCATGGATCTGACCGGCAAACGGCTCATTGATGTGGGCTGCGGCGCAGGCTTTCCCGGCGTACCGCTGAAGATCGCCTGTCCCGGCGTAACGCTGACCCTGTTGGATTCTCTGGGCAAACGGATGACATGGCTCAGCACCGTGCTTCCCACCTTAGGCGTGGAAGCCGACACCGTCACCGCCCGGGCTGAGGAATATGTCACCGGCTGCCGGGAGGAATTTGATGTTGCCACCAGCCGTGCCGTTGCCCGGCTGCCGATTCTTTTGGAGCTGACAGCGCCTTATGTAAAGAAAGGCGGCTATGTCCTTGCCATGAAAGGCGCGGCGGCCGCGGAGGAGCTGGCAGAATCGAAAAATGCCATCCGCAAATTAGGACTTACCTTGGAGGAGGTGGTGGAGTTCCCCATGGAGGATACCTGCCACAATGTATTGGTATTCCGCAAGACCTCCCCCACACCGCCCCAGTATCCCAGAAGATACGCCAAGATCAAACAAGCGCCCCTGTAAAAGACTGCCACCCGGCAGTCTTTTTTTATGGACAATGGACAATGGACAATTGACAATGGACAATGGACAATTGCCAATGCAGAATGCACAATCTTCGTTGTCATTGCGAGCCAGTGATCACACTGGCGTGGCAATCTATCACACCATGTAAAAATGTGTCATTGCGAAGGCGGCTTCGCCGCCTGTGGCAATCTATCGCACCATGTAAAAACCATTTCGTAGGGGCGATCATTGATCGCCCGAAACACCCCAACGGGGTGTCATCCTGAGCAAGTGAAGCGCGTCGAAGGATCTTCTGGCCTTTCCCTTGCCGTAACAGAAAAGATTCTTCGACTCCGCAACCAAAGGTTGCTCCGCTCAGAATGACACTTTTTTCAATCTGTCGCGCAGCGACACCGCAATTGTCCATTGTCCATTGTCAATTGTCCATTGTCCATTGCCTGCCGCTTCTTCCCAGCGGCGCTCCCATCGCTCCCCATTGGTCGCCCGAAACACCCCAACGGGGTGTCATCCTGAGCAAGCGAAGCGCGTCGAAGGATCTTCTGGCCTTTCCCTTGCCGTAACAAAAAAGATTCTTCGACTCCGCAACCAAAGGTTGCTCCGCTCAGAATGACACTTTTTTC
>JAZKXW010000119.1:0-3902 GCA_045611825.1 Faecousia sp. | reverse complement strand
TGTGCTTTTACCAACGCGGATTCTGCGGAGTTGTTCTTAAATGGCAAGTCTTTGGGTGTACAGACTGTGGCTTTGAAAAAGGTATTCTGGGAAGTGCCTTTCGCACCCGGCGAACTGACCGTTGTTGCCAAGCGGGGAGATAAGATCGTTACTGACACGGTCCGCACCGCGGGGAAGCCTGCCCGGTTGGTGTTGGAAAACTGGACGGAACACGTGACAAACAGTCAGGTTTGTGTTATAAATGTTAGTGTTACGGACGAACAGGGCGTTTTGGTGCCGGATTTCGGGGAAACGGTTCGTTTCTCGGTGTCTGACGGTGTGATTTTGGGTGTCGGCAACGGCGATCCCAACAGCCATCACCATCAGAAAGCGGATCAGATCCGCCTTTTCCACGGCAGAGCCCAGCTGATCGTCCGGGCAGGCGCAAAGGTAACGGCGACCTGTTACGGTTTGGAGGCTACTTTATGAAAATCATTGCAGATACCCACACCCATACCCTGATGTCCGGTCATGCCAGCTCCACAGTCTTGGAAAATCTGGCGGTCGCTAAGGCAAAGGGACTGAAATTCCTTGCCATTACCGACCACACCGGCATTATGCCCGGTTCGCCGGAGGATGTGTATTTTGGTACGCTGCGCACCGGCCTACCGGAAGAATACAACGGTGTGTACTTGCTTCGTGGCTGTGAGGTCAATATTATCGATGAAAAGGGCACGGTGGACTTGTCTGCCGGTGTGCTGAAAAAACTGGATTGGGTCATCGCATCCATCCACAGTTTTGTCACTGCGCCTATGGACTTTGACCAGTGTACCCGCCTTTGGACGGCCATCGCAGAAAATCCGGATGTGGATGTCATCGGTCACTGCGGCGAAGAAACATACAAGTTCGACTACGAAAAGGTGATTCCCCTGTTTGCCAAGTACGGAAAGATCGTGGAGATCAACGCTTCCTCTTTCCGCACCCGTCCCACCTGTAAGGGGAACTGCATGACCATTGCCAAACTGTGCGTAAAGCACGGTGTGCCGCTGGTGGTGTCCTCCGATGCCCATTTTGCAGGCAGTGTGGGAGAGGTAGGCATTGCTCTGGAACTGCTGGAAGCAAACGGCATTCCGGAAGAAGCCATCTTAAACACCGACGCAAAGCGCTTCGCCGCCAAGGTCTCCCAAATCACCGGCAGAACATTTGATGTGTAAGGGAGATTTGCTATGAAGGCAAAACTGGTTGTTAACAAGAATTTCCCAATTGGGAATATCGATGACCGGCTGTACGGCTCTTTTGTGGAGCATGTGGGCAGAACGGTATACGGCGGCATTTATGAGCCGGGTCACGAAAGGGCTGACAGCGAGGGATTCCGGCAGGATGTGCTGGAACTGGTCAAAGAACTGAAAGTGCCCATTGTCCGCTATCCCGGCGGCAATTTCCTCTCCGGTTATAACTGGGAAGATGGCACCGGGGATAAAGAAAAACGTCCCCGGAAATTGGACTTGGCGTGGAATGCCATTGAGACCAATCAGATGGGCATCGACGAATTCCAATCCTGGGCTAAAAAAGCCGGTACGGAAATTATGATGGCGGTAAACTTAGGCACCCGCGGCGTTGACGATGCCCGCAACTGCGTGGAGTACTGCAATTTGGACACCAATACCTATTATGCCAACAAGCGCCGGGAGAACGGCTTTGAGAAGCCTTTCGGCATCAAGACCTGGTGCTTGGGCAATGAAATGGGCGGTGTATGGCAGATCTGCCGCAAGACCCCGGAGGAATACGGACGCCTGGCGGCGGAGACCGGCAAGGTGATGAAAAAGACTGATCCCTCTATCGAACTGGTTGCCTGCGGCTCATCCCATAAAAATATGCCCCTGTTTGGTGAGTGGGAATTGACGGTGTTGGAGCATACTTATGACGTTGTGGACTATTTGTCCATTCATCAGTATTTCGCCGGGGAAAATAACGAAGATGCAGAATTCTTGGGCAAGTCCGTGGAACTGGATGCCTTTATCAAGTCTGTTGCCGCTATGTGCGATGCAGTAAAGGCGCAAAAGCATTCCCCCAAGACTATGATGCTCTCTTTCGATGAGTGGGGCGTATTCGGCAAGGATATGGTGATCTCATCGGAAACCTGGGAGGAAGCGCCGGAGCGGTTTGAATGCGCTTACAATTTAAAGGATGCGCTGGTGGCCGCTTGTATGATGATGACCTTGCAGAATAACTGTGACCGGGTGAAGATCGCTTGCCTTGCCCAACTGGTCAACGCCATTGCGCCTATTATGACGGAAACCGGCGGTAAAGCCTGGGCGCAGACCCTTTACTGGCCATTCTACTATGCCTCCCGCTACGGCAGAGGTACGGCGATGCGTCCGGCGGTGGACTGCGATACCTACGATGCAGGCGATTTAAAGGCTGTTCCGTATCTGGCGACCTCCTGTGTGTACAATGCCGAAAAGAAAGAACTGACAGTGTTTGCTGTGAATCGGTCTTTGGATGAGGACATGGAATTACAGATCGCTTTGGAGGACTTTGGCACATGCCGTCTGATGGAGCATATCAGCCTGACCGGCGACCTGAATGCGGTGAATACGGTAGACAGTCAGCCTGTTCGGCCGACAACGGTGTGTTCCGATGAAAAAATCATCCTAAAGAAGCATTCTTTTAATGTTTTGCGCTTTGCTTGTGAATAAAAAACAACAGGACATACTGAAAGGTATGTCCTGTTTTGCATTGTGCATTTGGTAATGATGTGTTATAATGATCCTATCTTAGTGCAAGGTGGTGCGTAGTATGCGTACAAAGAAAGATTCTAAATTTTGGATCGCGTTGGTGATCTTCAGCCTGGTGGGTCAGGTGGCGTGGGTGATGGAGAATATGTATTTTAATGTATTCATCTATCAGCAGTTCAACGCCAGCGCCGAAATGATCTCTGCCATGGTGTCGGCATCCGCGGTTGCCGCTACGGTGACCACTCTGCTTATGGGTGCGTTGTCTGACAAGGTGGGTAAGCGGAAGCTGTTTATCTGCGGCGGCTACCTGTGCTGGGGTCTGTCCATTTGGAGCTTTGCGCTGATCCGGGCGGATGTGATCACCGGTATTTTCGGCGCAGCGGTCAATGCAGCATCCATCGGCATTTCTATGACCATTATCATGGACTGTGTTATGACATTCTTCGGTTCTACTGCCAATGATGCCGCCTTCAATGCATGGCTGACGGACGCCACCGATGAGACCAACCGGGGTGCAGCCGAGGGCGTCAACGCCATGATGCCCCTGATGGCAATTTTGGTGGTGTTTGGCGGCGCAATGCTGCTGGATGCTAACAGCCCTCACTATTGGACCATCTTCTTCGGCGTCATCGGTACGGTGGTGACCCTGATCGGTATTTTAGGCTTCTTCCTGATCCAAGAGCCGCAGATCGACCGCAGCGGCAACGAAAATTATTTTAAGAATATCTTTTACGGCTTCCGCCCCTCTGTGATCCGGGAAAATCCGATCCTGTACTGGACATTGGCGGCTTATGCCGTATTCGGCATTGCCATTCAGATCTTCATGCCTTATTTGATCCTGTACTTTACCGTCAGCTTGGGTATGGATGATTATGTACTGATTTTTGCACCGGCAATTTTGCTGGCTGCCGGTTTTACGGCATTTTACGGCAGAATCTATGACCGTCTGGGCTTCGGCAAGGCGATTTTGCCTGCGCTGGTGCTGCTGATGATCGGTTTCGTGATCCTGTATGTATTCCGCATTACCGCATTGGTGTTTGTGGGTACACTGCTGATGATGTGCGGCTATCTCGCCGGTATGGCGGTGTTTGGCGCCATGCTCCGTGACCACACCCCGGAAAATAAGGCCGGTATGTTCCAAGGTCAGCGCATCGTGGGGCAGGTGTTGATCCCCGGCATTATCGG
>JAZKXW010000118.1:0-4104 GCA_045611825.1 Faecousia sp. | reverse complement strand
TAACTTTATTCTTGTTCCCCAATTACTTGAGTTAACCTATTTGCCGGTAACATCGTTTATTGCCCCGAGCTTTGTCTTCACTGCCTTTAGTTGTTTATAGATCTCAAGGAGTTCCTTGCGGGACGAAACACCCAGTTTGCTATAAAGGTTTCTGTTGTGATATTTCAAGGTGTTTTCCTTGATGTTTAGATTTGCCATAATTTCTTTGGTCGTAACTCTTGCGACATATGCATCATAGATGGCATGCTCGGTTGGCGTCAGTTGACTTAAACCATTGATAAAAGTTTCAATTCGCACGGGTTCCACAGTTTCAGCTTCCAATGGGTTTTCCAGCATAGCGTCGGCGCCGGTCTGTTCTGGTTCGGAAAAGCTTTGCACGGTTTCCACCTGTTTGACGATTTCTCGCAGCCGTTGCGTTTCATTCATTACAAGATGTACACCAAGCAGGAATAATTCACTGATAATGTAGGATACCGATAGCATTTCAAAATCAAAACTCGCAATCTGTTCGATAAACCATACGCCGATATTAACAAAAACTGCGATGGCAAGAGTAACTGCGTGTGCGGGAGTGTCGATTGTTTTCTTTGTTGATGCACGGATAATGACCGCAACCATACCGGCAAAATAGGCGAGCAAATAGAACAGATATATCGGATGTAGAGGTCCGTAAACCTTAACGAGGGTGGAAACGCCGTCCACGACCGCAAAAGAAACTTCCTTGTAGTAAATATCCAAAATACCTGGACTTGCGGCAATTAGAAAAATAACAGCGGCAAGACCAAACAAAACACCGGGCAGCCACTTCTTGTGCTGGGTGTTTGTTGTATTCAAAATAATCATAAGCATCGACAACGGCAAAAAGACCGATCCGAGATAAGCGATGCGGTTTGCCATCAATGCCATTTCCAGGCAAGAGGAAAGTGCTAAAAGGGTGTATCCGATGTTCACCACCAGTACGGATGAGAACAGTAGAATAAACCAAAATCTCTTTTTGCGGACTAAGAGACAACAGCCAATCAGAAGCAATAAGGAAAGAACGGCGGCGGCTCCGTAGATGATGGTCATGCTTGTGCTTTTATCACCGATGGAATTGCACCCTGACAAATTGAATATTAGAAACAGCAGGATAGGTACTATAAAAAATGACCGTTTCATTTCGCTCTCCTCTAACCGTTTTTTCTTCTGAATGGCGGCCTGATCGATCTTTTTCTACATGTTATTACATAGAAAAAGAATCCAATCCCACACTTTTAGGGTGGGGACATGCAGCATGAGAATCTTTATAATATATAACGTATAAAGAACTCTGCCGACATGTCAAGGGACCCAGAGCCTGCCCCGATTTAGTTCCATTATTGTATCATCAACGGTTGGCTCAGTCAAGGAAACGGTGCTTGTACAAAAACTTTGTGTGGCAAAAATGCAAAGGAGAGGACATTTATGAGAGCAAGAAATAAGATGAGGTTAGTTAGCATCATTCTCTGCATCGTGATGCTGATTGGCGTGATGCCGACGGCGGCGTTTGCAGCAGGCAACACTCCGATCACAACGGATAAAGTCTACACTTACCAAAAGATCGACAGTGTGGATGATATTGTCCCGGGCAAGCATTTTATCATTGTGGCGGAATATACCAACGAAACCACAGGTGAAACATCTTATCATGCGCTCGGCGCAAGAATGTCGTTTTACGATGGCTTCCGCCTAGCCTACCGCCAGGGAAATGACGAGTATTACGGTGTCGGCAACACATTTACGATCAGTGATGATAAGAACACCATTACGACTTATTATAATGACACAAATTACGAACATAATTACGCAAACGACTACAGCAAAAATGAACCGGAACACGGTATCCTCAGACTGCGTTTTGAGGCGTACGATCTGACGAAAAATCAGTACAAGTTTGCTGTTGACGGACATGGTTATATGTTTGGCTTTACCTCCAGAGGTAATGACGGTACCGCCGGACATCACTACCATGCCAAAATGCCCATCGGCACCAGCACGTCCGGTGCGCCCTGGTGGCAGCTGAGCGTGGGCAGCAACGGCTACTGGCAGATTTGCACCCAGACGACTTACGGCAGTTACGATGGCCGCATTACCGGCTTTGAGCGCATTCAGTCCTACATTTATCCCCATCACGGTATTGCTGCAACGGAAGTTTCCGGTAATAGTATCGAGACCTTCCCTGAGGCGAACACCGGCATCCTCCTTTACATGGAGACTGAGTGCAATCATTATATCGATACGCTGACCCACATAGAAGGAAAGAGCGCCACCTGCAGCGCCCCTGGCATCAAGGAATGCTGGTACTGCTCGGATTGCGAGACCTATTTCTCCGGCGAAGCAATGACTGAGGCAATTGAGCCGACCGATATCTTCCTGCCGGCACTCTCCCACAGTGGCACCTGCGGCCATGAAAAAGAGGCGGCCAGATTCGCGCCTTGCTTCGATACGCCCAGCGGCAGCAATGAGAGCGGTGAGCGGTATTTGTTGATCGGCAAGGCAGGCGACAAATACTACGCCATGGGCAACGTGACCAACGCCGATGGTTCCCGCAATGCTGTGGAAGTGGTTCCGAACGAAAACGGAATCATTACCGCCGGCTCCGATGAAGCGGAGTTTTTGACCTATATCTGGCCTGACAGCGGAGCGATCGGCTATTTTGCCGACGGCGGTTATTTCTCTGTCTATGAAGGAAAGGTTCTGTCTTACGAACCTTCTCTTGAGAATGTAAACAAGCATATCCCGGAGCCTGCGGATTTCCGCATTGAAGATTACAATACGGGTTCCGGTAACTTCGGCGTATATTCTTACTTGAGCAAGAAGAGTGAATATATTGGCTTTGACGCTGCAACCCTCACCTTCAAGGGCGTAAGCGAAGCCGATGAATCCACTTATCTCTATTGCGAGCTTTGTCCCCATAAGAATATGGAGCATATCATCGGTATCCCCGCTACTTGCACGGAGCAGGGTACCATTGAATATTGGTATTGCGAAGATTGCTATGGATATTATCTGGACGGCAACTTTGAGGTATCCGTGACTATTAACAATGAGACGCTCTTCGCGCTGGGTCACAAGTATAACAGCGAAGGCGTGTGCGAAAACTGCGGCATGAACCGCCATGTGTATAGACCGGTGACATCCCTTGCACAGTTTGACCAGCTGAGTGAGGATGCGTCCTATATCATCGTGTTCAAGGACGGCAGCAAGACCTATGCCGCCTATCTGCCGGGAGAAAATCCCTATTGGTTAGATCGGAATTTTGATTGGGAGTATGACCTTTTTGTCGTTGACGAAAATGAAAACGGCATTCCCGATTGCATTGAAACCGTCGATCTGGACGAAAACGGCGTGCTCGATTACATGGAAGACCAGAATTCCGATGAGGAAATCGGCACGTACGATGACTATTTCTGGGTCTATGACGCGCTGGCTTATGCAAAGGACGAGGAGCTTTATGCAGCATCTAACTTCGTTGAGGTAACGATTGCCGACGACGGTTCCATTACCATTGTTGACGAAGGCGCTATGGAGTTCCAGCTGATGGAAGCCGGTGTCTGGGGCGGCCAGTTGTTTGACAAGGAAATGTTTGAGTACGACAAGGAGTGGTACGGAATCCAGGAAACCGACCGTATGCGCGCTATGTGGGTTCCCAACTATTGGATTGCAAACGGCGGTATGCTCGGCTATTACGGTGAAGACCACCTGATGATGCGGGAGAGACAGTACGGCGACGATGCGTATCCCGGCGTCATGGACAACATGAACTGGAAGATCAGCTTCAACGACGACGGCACGGCAAGCTTTGTTTGCAGCTGGTCGGAACTGGAGGATTCCACAGCTCTACAGTTGGTCAAGTATGGCGATGGCCGGATGACGATCGTAGGCCTTCCGGATTACCTGTGGAATGACAGCGAAATCATGATTTCCGCTACCGCTAAGCTGCCTGCATACTTGTATGCTTCCGAAGCTGTTTACAGCGAGCCTCCTCACGTCTGCGATTTCGGCGATTGGACAGACGATGTAAACGGCAAGACCCATAGCCGCACCTGTAAGGATCCCGAGTGCGGCAAGACTGAGACCGCGTCT
>JAZKXW010000117.1:0-7408 GCA_045611825.1 Faecousia sp. | reverse complement strand
AATCTGATTTTTGGCTGTCATATGGTTGCCCGGGGTGCGGTATTTTTGGTGGTTGCTGTGGCAGGTGCGGTCTGGACCCTGACCTTCCGATGGTTCGGCAGCCATGGTTGTAAGGAGGAAATGATTTGAACTACGCGACAATTAAAAACTGCGATATTGCCAACGGTCCGGGTGTTCGGGTGAGCCTGTTTGTCTCCGGCTGTACTCACCGGTGCCCCGGCTGCTTCAATGAGATCGCCTGGGATTTTGAGTACGGTGAGCCCTTTACCCAGCAGACGATCGATTCGATCCTCGCCATGCTGCGGCCATCCTACATCAAGGGACTGACGCTGCTGGGAGGAGAACCCTTTGAGCCTCAGAATCAGGGGGCCATTGTGGAGCTTCTGAGGCAGGTGAAGCGGGAATTGCCGGAAAAGAGCATCTGGGCTTTTTCCGGTTACCTGTTCGACAGAGACATCCTCTCCGGACGGCTGGGAGATACCGCCGAGTATCTGAGCTATCTGGATGTGCTGGTGGACGGTCCCTTTGTGCAGGAAAAGAAGAACCTGAGCCTGCGGTTCCGGGGCTCGGAAAATCAGCGGCTCATCGATGTGCCTGCCTCTCTGAAAGCAGGAGAAATCATTCTCTGGGACGACAAACAGAAAGGAATGAAGGAAAACAATGACATCCATTCGCGTTAAGCTTCTGAAAGAAGGGGCAAAGCTTCCGACCTACGGCTCTGCCGAAGCAGCCGGTGCGGACCTGTATGCCTGCATTCCGGAGCCGGTGACTGTCGGGCCAGGTGAGACTGCCTTTGTTCCCACAGGCATTTCGCTGGAGGTGCCGAAGGGCTGTGCCGGTCTGATCTATGCCCGCAGCGGCCTTGCCTGCAAGCGGGGACTGGCTCCTGCCAATAAGGTGGGCGTGGTGGACAGCGACTACCGGGGTGAGATCCTGGTGGCACTGCACAACCATGGTACGCAGCCCCAGACCGTCGAATCCGGAGAACGGATCGCACAGTTCCTTGTTACACCGGTGCTGACCCCGGCCTATGAAGCGGCAGAGGCGTTGACCGATACGGTTCGCAGCAACGGCGGCTTTGGCTCCACGGGAAAATGATTATATTGTTTGTCAAATCTTAGCAATCAAAACGCGAAAATCTATACAAAATGATCACTATACTTTTTGACGAAAATTTCTTATAATTATAACATGCCGTAAAAGGCAGCTTTCACATCTGCTAAGAATCAATAAAGAATTAAGTAGGAGTTTCATATGGAGATCTTAACCGCCATTATCCAGCTTCTCGGTGGCCTGGCCATGTTCCTCTACGGTATTGAGGTCATGGGTGACGGCCTGAAAAACAGTTCCGGCGAAGCTTTGAAACGTGTGCTGGAGAAGGTGACAGGCAATGTTATCATGGGCGTTTTGACCGGCGCGCTGGTAACGGCAGTCATTCAAAGCTCAACAGCAACCATCGTGTTGACCGTTGCGTTGATCGGCGCCGGCATTTTGAACCTGAAGCAGGCGGTTTCTATCGTCATGGGCGCCAATATCGGCACGACCATTACTGCCCAGATCATCCGATTGGGCTCTATCGATGCCGGCGATAACTGGTTCTTGTGGCTGTTTGATACCGATACCTTAGCCCCCATCGCGTTGCTGGTGGGCATTGTACTGGTCATGTTTATCAAGACCAAGACCTCTAAGTCTATCGGCGATATCTTCATCGGCTTCGGTATTTTGTTCGTTGGTCTGAATCTGATGACCTCCGGTATCAAGCCCCTGATCGGCACATCGGTATTTGAATCCTTCTTGGTGTTCCTGAAGAATCCTCTGCTTGGCATTCTCTTTGGCCTCGTGCTGACGGTCATTGTCCAAAGCTCTTCTGCAACTGTGGGTATGCTTCAAACGGTGGCGGCGGCAACGGCGGCGGCAGCAGCCAGTGACCCGAACACCGTGGTGATCACCTTCTCTATGGCGTATCCTGTGATCATGGGTATTAATTTGGGCACTTGTGTGACAACGGCTATGGTATGCTCTATCGGCGCATCCAAGGATGCCAAGCGTACCGGCGTGGTGCACATTGTATTTAATACCATCGGTACCATTTTGTTTATGATCGTGATGACGGTCATGCAAAAAATGGCGGTATTTGGAACGGATTTCTGGACTGCCACCATTGACAGCGGTGGAATCGCAAATTTCCAGACCATCTTCAATCTGCTGACAGCGGTTGTGCTGCTTCCCTTCACCGGCAGTCTGGTGAAGTTGTCTATGTTCTTCGTGAAGGATGATAAGCAGGAAGCGCCTTCCCATCCCGAGCTGCACACCTTGGACGAGAAGCTGTACATCTCTCCTGCGGTGGCAGTTAGCGAAGCGACCAGAGCGGTTGCTGCAATGGGTCGTTTGGCAAAGACGAATTTTGCTCGCGGTGCAGCCCAGCTGATGCAGTATGATGAAACCAATCTGGCTGTCATTGATGAAGATGAAGAGAGCCTTGACCAGTTTGCTGACCGTTCTGACCGCTTCCTGATCGGTCTGTCGAAAGTGGTGGAAAGTGAAGCTGACGACAGACAGGTCGACATGCTGATGCAGTCTGTTCCCAACTTTGAGCGTATCGGTGACTATGCCACCAACTTGGTGGAGCTTGCCCAGCGCTTGCAGGAAGAAAAGACAGAGTTCTCGGATATGGCAAAGCAGGAACTGGAGATCATCACTTCCGCGGTGGACGAGATTTTGGATATTACCGTGACAGCCTTTGCCAACAACGATAACCATGCAGCCAAGGCCATTGAGCCTCTGGAAGAGATCATTGACGATATGGTTATGATCCTGCGTGACAAGCATACCAAGCGCTTGAAGAGCGGCGCATGCTCCGTATCCAGCGGTCTTGTGTTCATGGAAACACTGACCTATCTGGAGCGTGCTTCCGACCAGTGTTCGTCCATTGCTGTGATGATGCTGGCTCGTGAGAACGATGCTATTCTGCAGAACCATTATGAGTATCTGCGCGCCATTCATGCAGGCAACGACACGGCTTACAATGCGGAAAAAGACCGCCGCCGTGAGCAGTATATCAAGCCTCTGCAGGCAATTCAGTAAGAATATGGCAAATAAAACCTCCGGTGCAATGCACCGGAGGTTTTTGCGGCAATATTTTGATATCAATAGAACAGCAGATCGGAGTAGGTGGGGTAGGGCCAGTAGGACTTGTCGGTAAGCTGTTCCAGAACATCGGCTTCGCTTCTCAAGGCTGCCATATCGGGAACGATCACATCGTTGTAGTACATAGATGCGGTTTCTGTGTCGGCAGGCACATGCAGCAGATCCTGACGGAGCTTCTCACAGATCATGTAAGCACCGTCAGCGGCAGCAGACAGCTTTGCGATCAGGCTGGATTCCGCAAGGCAGGAAGCGCCAATGCTCTTCTTGGCAATCACGGTGTCACACAGGAACTTGCTGTATGCGGTGGCAGCCGGCAGGATCTGCTGGGTCACCATGTCTACACTGGTTCTTGCTTCAATATTTACGATCTTGCAGTAGGCTTCCAGATAGATGGCATACCGGGCATGGAACTCTGCTTCGGTGAAGATACCGTGACTGGTCACCAGATCGATATTCTTCTGGGAATAGTAGGCAGGTAAACACACGGCGGTAGAAGCCAGATTGCTCAAGCCGCGGCGTGCAGCTTCCTGCTTCCACTCTTCGGAGTAGCCGTTTCCGTTGAAAATGATCCGCTGATGTTCGGTAAAGGCGCGGCAAACCAAACTGTGAAGCGCTTCGTCAAAATTCTCAGCCTTTTCCAGTTCGTCGGCAAATTGCCGCAGTTCTTCTGCCATAATGGTGTTGATGGCAATGTTGGGCTCGGCAATGGACTGAGAAGAACCCAGCATACGCAGCTCGAATTTATTACCGGTAAAGGCCAGAGGAGAGGTTCTGTTCCGGTCGGTTGTGTCCTTGGGGATCGCAGGCAGGACATCAACACCGATGCGAAGAATGCTCTTTTCAGGGTCTTGGTAATTTGCACCGTTGATGATGGAATCCACAACAGCGGTCAGCTCATCTCCCAAGAAAATAGAAACGATGGCAGGAGGTGCCTCGTTTGCTCCCAAGCGGTGGTCGTTGCCGGCGGATGCAATGGTACAGCGCAGGAAATCCTGATACTCGTCAATGCCCTTGATAAAGGCGGCTAAAAACAGCAGGAACTGGGCATTCTGCCGGGGTGTCTTTCCGGGGCTGAACAGATTCTTGCCGGAATCGGTGGACAAGGACCAGTTGTTGTGCTTGCCGGAGCCGTTGACACCGGCAAAGGGCTTTTCGTGAAGCAGGCAGACAAGGTTGTGCTTGGCAGCGCACTTCTTCATGATCATCATGACCAGCTGGTTGGCATCGCAGGCGCTGTTGGCGTCAGAGTAAATGGGCGCCAGCTCGTGCTGGCAGGGGGCTGCCTCGTTGTGCTTGGTCTTGGAGAGGATACCCAGCCGCCAAAGCTGCTCATCCAGATCCTTCATGAAATTGGAAACACGGGTGCGGATCGTACCGAAATAGTGATCTTCCAGCTCCTGTCCCTTAGGCGCAGGTGCGCCGAAGAGGGTACGGCCGGTGAGCCGCAGATCCTCTCGCTGTGCGTACATATCCTTGGGAAGCAGGAAGTACTCCTGTTCTGCACCTACAGAGGGGATAACATGCTTGGTCTCCTGATCGCCGAACAGCCGCAGAATGCGGACAGCCTCTCTGGAAACCTCGTCGATGGAACGCAGCAAAGGCGTTTTCTTATCAAGGGCTTCGCCGGTATAGGAGAAGAAGCAGGTGGGGATGTACAGACTGCCGTCCTTCACAAAGGCGAAAGCGGTGGGGTCCCATGCGGTATAGCCACGGGCTTCAAAGGTGGCGCGCAGACCGCCGGAGGGGAAGGAGGAGGCATCGGGTTCACCGCGGACCAATTCCTTGCCGGAGAACTCCATAATGACCATGCCGTCACCGGTAGGGGTGATAAAGGAATCGTGCTTTTCTGCGGTAATGCCGGTCATGGGCTGGAACCAGTGCGTATAATGGGTTGCACCCTTTTCTGTGGCCCAATTCTTCATTTCCTCAGCGATCTCATTTGCCACGCTCAGCTCCAAAGGCGTGCCGTTCTGGATGCAAAGCTTCCAGGAGGCGTAAATGTCCGGGCGCAGACGCTGCTGCATGGTAGACTCGTTGAAAACATCACAGCCGAATATTTCCGGGACGTTGATAACATCACTCATAATCTATGTTCCTTTCCAATGCATACATACAGTAATTTTATGCGAAAAACAGAGGAAATGCAAGTAAAAAATATGCCTAATTTTGACAATACTTTGGGGCTTTCCTTGCACAAGGCATACAAACTTGCATTTTGAATGATAAAGGAAGCAAAACTTGCAAAATTTGCTGTTGATTTTTTTAGAAAAGGGGTATATAATAAGCCCAATTGATCTCTTTTGTTGGAAAGGAAGTCCGAGAATGCAGGCGTATTCCAGTAAAAATCGGGAAGAATTAGAGCAGGAGCTCCAAAAAGTGAAGAACGACTTTGTTAAATGCAAAATGCAAGGTCTTAGCTTAAATATTGCAAGAGGTAAGCCTTCTAAGGCGCAGCTGGATGTTGTCAGCGATATGCTGACGACCCTGCAGACGGCAGAGGACTGTTTTACTGACGGTATCGATACCCGTAACTACGGCGAGCTGGCAGGATTGCCCTGCGCAAGAGCCTATTGGGCAGATGTGCTGGACTGTAAGCCGGAACAGACTTTCGTAGGCGGTGCATCCAGCTTGAATCTGATGTTTGATGTGATCTCCCGGGCGTATACCCATGGCCTGCTCCATTCCAAGCAGCCTTGGTGCAAGGAGGGAACCGTCAAATTCCTCTGTCCCAGCCCCGGTTATGACCGCCATTTCCGTGTTACCGAGTTTTTTGGCGCAGAATTGATCACCGTTCCCATGACGGCGGAAGGTCCGGATATGGATATTGTGGAGTCTTTGGTAAAAGATCCTCAGGTCAAGGGTATCTGGTGCGTGCCTAAGTACTCAAACCCCGATGGCATTATCTATTCCGATGCCACCGTTTCCCGGATCGCAGGTCTGAAGCCTGCAGCACCGGACTTTGTGGTGATGTGGGACAATGCATACTGTGTCCATGAGTTTGAGGGGGAGTATGTACCCTTCCCGGACATCATCGAAGCCTGCGCCAAGGCCGGCAACCCGGATATGGTTATGGAGTTTGCATCCACCTCCAAGATCACCTTCTCCGGTGGCGGTATTTCCGTTATGGCATCCTCCAAGGCAAACATCGATTATTTCACCAAACTCTTCGGCGTGCAGATGATCTCTTATGATAAGGTCAATCAGCTTCGCCATGTGAAGTACTTGAAGGATAAAGCTCAGACCATTGAGATCATGAAGCGCCATGCCAAGGTTCTGCAGCCCAAGTTCCGGGCGGTTTTGGATATGCTGGATCAGGAAATCAAGCCTTTGGGCTTTGCAAAGTGGAATACCCCCAAGGGCGGTTACTTTATCAGCTTTGATACCATGCCCGGTACAGCCAAGCGTGCATTGGCACTGTGCAAGGAAGCCGGTGTGGAGATGACCCCTGCCGGCGCAACCTTCCCCTACGGCAAGGACCCTGCCGACAGCAATATCCGTATTGCTCCCAGCCTGCCTCCGGTGGAGGAACTGCAGGCGGCGATGCAGGTGTTCTGCACCTGCCTGAAACTGGCAGCGCTGGAGAAACTTCTTTCCCGATAATATGTAAAGGTCGCAGAAAACTTGCTTTCTGCGACCTTTTTGTGTTATACTATAAAAAAGAGGTGGGAATATGCCGGGAAAGATAAAAGCCGTCCTGCAGCGCTATTGGGAGATTATCATTTACCTTGCTTTTGGCATTCTTGTTACCGCAGCCAATTTTGCTGTCTATTTGCCGCTGCATAACCTTTTAGGCTTGTCGGCAACGGTCAGCAACTGCGCAGCGTGGGTAGCTGCTGTTGTCGTAGCTTTTTTGACCAATAAACCCTTTGTGTTCAAAAGCCATGATTGGTCGCTGAAAACGGTGATAAGGGAGTTTTCCAGATTTGTGATGTTCCGCATCGGCTCCGGTATTGCGGAAACAGCCGTTTTGCTGCTTACTGTGGATATCCTGACTTGGAACGGCAACCTTATGAAGCTGTTGACCAGCATTGCGGTGGTGGTTGCCAACTATGTGGGCAGTAAACTTCTTGTTTTTAAGGCAAAAAATGAAAAGTAGCATTGGAATGTTCCAATGCTACTTTTTGTTGTAAAAAGAAAACCACCGGCGGTGCCGGTGGTTCCAAAAAGCTTTAGCTATGCATAGAAAAAATATCCTCCTATGGTTATAGTAATGGTGGTCTGCCAACCGCCATTACATAAACATAGGAGGAATCAAGTCTAG
>JAZKXW010000116.1:0-2788 GCA_045611825.1 Faecousia sp. | reverse complement strand
CTGAAATATCCGCTTTATGACCATAAGTGTGTGTGAGCCACGAGATATAATCTGCCAGTTCATTAGAACTCAGAATATGGTCCTGAATATCCGGTCTATGCTGAAAGCAATCCTTCAGCATAGTTTCCAAGACCGTCATAGGTAACCCTGCCAGTGATTTGAGTTCTTCCATAATATCCCCCCCCCAGCATGTCCGAAAATGCGAATTTGATGACTTCTATTGTAAAAGACATGAGCTAAGAAATCAAGTAGAATAATGTAGGAAAACAACAAAGAAAGGGTGAAAAACATGGGTAAATTTGGTTGGGCTTATATTGGCTGTGGCGGTATTGCGCATACCACGGCGAAAGAACTGATTAAAACAGATGATCAGCAAATCGTGGCTGCTTGGAATCGAACCTATGAAAAAGCAGGGAAATTCGTAAAGAAATACGGCGGCACTGCTTACAAGACGGCTGAGGAAGCCATTACTGCACCCGGCGTGGAGGGTGTGTATATTGCTCTGACTGCGGATAAACATGCGGAATACATGCGCCTGTGTATCAAGCATCACAAGCCGGTATTGTGCGAGAAGCCTTTTACCATCAACGCAAAAGAAGCGGAGGAGATCTTTGCCTACGCCGCGCAGGAGGGCGTGTATGTGTCCGAAGCAATGTGGACATGGCACAATCAGATTGCCTTGAAGGTGAAGGAAGTGGTGGACAGCGGCAAGCTGGGCACGATTCAAAGTGTGGACTGCGCTTACGCCTTCCCGATGCTGCAGTTCTCTCGGAATCCCCGTCTGATGAACCCACTCCAGGCTGGCGGCGCACTGATGGATATCGGCATCTATGCTGTCCGTTACTGCTATGAGCTGTTCGGTATGCCCAAAGCACTGAAGTGTGAGGGCCGCCTGCGCAGCGGCGCGGACCTGGGCGAAAAGATCACCATGCAATATGACGGCTTTGATGCGAACCTGACCATTGCAATGGATCAAAAGGTGGGCGAGTATTTCCGCATCAAGGGCACCAAGGGCAGCGTGGATGTGCCCATGTTCCACATGGCATCCAAGGTAAACTTAAACGGCGAAGTATTTATGGATAAAGCTGCCCACTACGCCGTAGAGTTTTCTAATGTAGCCCAGGAGATCCGCGCAGGTTTGACGGAAAGTAAGCTTGTTCCTGCTCATGCCACCATCGACTGCATGAAACTGCTGGACGAATGCCGCCGCCAGATGGGACTGAAGTTCCCCCAAGAGACCGAAAGGAGACCGGAAAACATGAAAATCAAAGCAATCAGCCACCTTGGCTTTAACTGCAAGGACCTGGAAAAGTCCATCGCTTTCTACCGTGATATTATGGGCTGTACCGAGAAGTTTACCTTGACCTACGGCGATATCGTTGCCGATGTGGAGCGGGAGTGTGCAGAGAAAGGGAAAAAAGAGCCGTTGTATCTGAAGGCGCTGCGCCGCTTCGCGGATAAGAAGTGGTCTGTATACATGCAGTGGAACGATGACAGCTTTATCGAGCTGTTCTATGCCATGGGTGCCAGCAAGCGCCGGGTTCCGGGACAGAAGGACCTGAACTACACCCACTACTCTTTAGAAGTGGAGGATATCCGGGCCTTCCGCCAGGAGATCATCGCCAGAGGTGGCGCCCAGTACCTGGATACGGAAATTACCCGTGGCCTGGAATACACCTGGCAGTTCTGGATGCATGATCCCGACGGCAATAAGTTTGAGATCATGGAGTATACCCCTGAAAGCTATCAGGTAGTGGGGAGGAAGTAAGATGTACAATAGCATTAGACCCGGTAAAGTTTGGTTGGATACCAATGGAAAGCCGATCCAGGCCCACGGATTCTCCGTCTTTCACAAAGACGGGACTTGGTATTGGTACGGCGAGAATAAAGAAAAATCCGACGGCAAAAGTACTGTTTGGCATTGGGGTGTGCGGCTGTACACCTCCAAGGATCTGTACAACTGGGAGGATCAGGGCCTAATTATTCCGCCCCATGAAAATGACCTGCAAAGCCCCCTGCATCCGACTTACTGCATGGACAGGCCTCATATAATCTACTGTGAAAAGACCGGAAAATATGTGGCGTGGCTGAAAATCATGGCAGGTGAAGTGAGCCAGTTTTATTCTGTGCTGACGGCGGACAAGTTTGAAGGCCCGTACACCTTCGTTCATAAAATGTATAAGCCCTTCAAGATGGACTCCGGCGATTTCTGCCTCCATGTGGATGAGCAGACCAAGAAGGCTTACATTTGGTTCGAGCGGCCTCATTTCCAGATGATTTGTGCCACTTTGAGCGATACTTACACCGAGGTGACGGAGGAAGCCTCTGTTCACTACGACGGAATCTTCCCTCCTTACACAAGAGAAGCCCCCACCTACTTTGAACGAAACGGAAAGAAGTATCTGTTCACCTCCGGCACCAGCGGCTTCTTCCCCAATAAAACCCAGGTATGCGTGTTTGACGATTATCACGGGGAATATATCGATCTGGGCGACCCCTGCATCGGTGATAAACACGAAAATACCTTCAATTCCCAGATCACTTCCGTGATCCAAATTCCCGGCACGGACCAATATATTGCCTGTGCAGATCGCTGGAATCCCCAGTGGTGGATGAACTTCATGTCCAAACAGGTGATCTCCGGCATGGAGCGGCGGTATAAGGATTACCAGCCGGATACCTCGCCGAAGGAGATCGTCCCCTTGTCCGGCGTGGAGACCAGGCACAGCCAGAAGAATGTAGCTGCCCGCTATGTTTGGCTGCCCATCGAATGGGAAGGCGACAAGCC
>JAZKXW010000115.1:0-14016 GCA_045611825.1 Faecousia sp. | reverse complement strand
CGCCCCCGCTTTGACGAGGGGTGGACGTTGGGAGCAGCTAAAGTCGGGAGCGGCGACCCACCTGCCTTTGCGCAGGTCATAATTGGATACGGTACGGCCAAAGCGGGTCCGGGCATAGGGTTTTCCCTATGCCCTTTTTACTTTTTTGTTCATTATAGACAATTTCCCCTTCCCCTTTTCGTGATAACGCATAATTTCACTGCTTACCCTGTATTTGCAACGGTTTTTTCTTGTCAATACCGGAAAAACATGGTAAAATGTCATTACAAGTAAAGAAGTCAATCCACCAAAGACAGGGGACGGTTCTCTGTCTTAGCGGTGGCATTTAGCGCACAATATAGGGGACAGACTTCCCCCCCAAGCCAAACACCTGCCAATCCCCCACAAAACAATTCGCAATGACACCCTTCGTGTGTAGGGGCGACCATCGGTCGCCCGCGGGCGTGCAATGCACGCCCCTACGAGGGGATTTGGGATCGCGTGTGGTATGAAAGACAGAGAACCATCCCCTGTCTTTTTAAATAAAAGGGAGGATATGAATATAAAAAAACATGTATGGGTCATTTGCATACTTGCCGTACTGATCGCGGGCATTGCAGTTTATCTACTGTACTCACAATATTTGTATAAAAATCCTAAGGTCTCTGATTTTGATATTAGTGAGTATAGTGAGTGTATCGAACGGTTCCCGTCTGACAGAAATGTTGGTCCTGTTGACGATGCATATACTGCACGTGAAAAAGCTCGCATGGTTTGGGCTGAGATGTGGGGCAAAGAAGCAGTGACTAGATGTAGACCGCATGTTGTATCATACGATCCGAAAAACGAGGTTTGGTTAGTTAAAGGCACCCTGCCGAAAGGGAAGTTAGGTGGCGTGGATTATATCCTGATCGAGAAATCTACTGGAGATGTAATAGCTGTTTGGGGCACCAAATAGGAGACAAAAGACAGGGGATGGTTATCAAAGACAGGGGACAGTCTTCTGTCCCTTAAATCCCTACCAATCCCACCAAGGTGGTGCTGTATCAATATAATGACAGCCAGTGGGTGTAGGGGCGATCAGTGATCGCCCGCGGGCGTGCAATGCACGCCCCTACGAGGGGATTTGGGATCGCGTGTGGTATGAAAGACAGAGAACCGTCCCCTGTCTTTGGTGCATTCATGGGAAGTTCTGCTGAAAATCATTTTTCAACGGAAGATATGGCACTTTCAAGAGATTTAAAGATTCCGATATTTCTAGCTACACCATCTGGATGGTTGCGAAAATATTTACCCTATACACAGAAGCAAATCGTGATTGATAAAAATTTGCCATCTGATCCGAATTATTTGTTTGGTTAGAAAGTGGGGTTTTGAACATGAAAATACGTGCATGGATTATTTGCATACTTTCCGTACTGGTTGTGGGTAGTGTAGCCTATGTGCTATATTCCCAATATTTACACAAAAACCCTAAAGTATCCGATTTTGACATTAGCGAGTACAGCCAATGGGTCGAATGGTATCCATCTGATCGAAATATTGGACCTGTTAATGATGCATATACTGCGCGAGAAAAAGCTCGTATGGTTTGGGCGGAGATGTGGGGAGAGGAAGCGGCAAGTGACAAAAAGCCACGTGTCATATCTGTATCATACGATGCTAAAAGCGAGGTCTGGTTGGTTAAAAGTGTAAAGAAAGGCTATTTGGATAGTGGGATATATATTTTGATCAAGAGCTCTACCGGGGATGTAATAGCAGTCTGGCGAGACTAATGTAATGTGACAAGGGGACGGTTCTGTTGTCCCCTAAGTCCCAAAGTCAAACGCCAACGAATTTCCATAAAGTTAGCGGCACATCTGCTTGAGATTGCCGCGGACCGTCGAGGACGCCGGTCCCTACATGACCATCGGCGGCTTTGGGATACGCAAAAACGGGCATAGGGAATTTTCCCTATGCCCGTTTTACTTTTCGTTTCTGTTGGCGTTGCGGTAGGCCGTGGGGGTCATGCCGGTTTCCCGTTTGAAGACTGCGGAAAAATAGTTGCCGCAGTCAAAGCCCACTGCTTCGGCGGTGGCATTGACGCTCTCTCCCCCGGCCAGCATTTGCCGGGCAAGATCCAGTTTCATCCTCAAAAAATATTCGTGGACACCGGTGGATGCATACTGCTGAAACACCTTTTTCAGCTGGGACAGGCTGATGTGCAGCGCAAGTGCCAATTCCTGTGTCTTCATAGGCTGGCTGATGTTTTCCCGCATGGTCTTTACCGCAGCAGAAAAGATAGCGGCAGAGCCGGTGGCTGTCTGCTGGGGTTGCTCGGCAGCATCGGCGCAGGTGTACAAAAACAGCTTTAAGCCTGCACTAAAACGGGCGCCGATCACCGGGTCGTCATAAAACTTCCGGGGCAGAAAGCGGTCATTTGCCCGATGCTTCAGGATCATCCCCTTTAGCATTTGCAGCAGCTGCTCCGTTTCGGCAGTGCTGGCAACCACCTTGCGGTAAAGGGCTTGCTGATATTCTCCCACAGCGGAAAAGGAGATAATGGTAAATTGAATACTGCTGTCGCCTGCATTCCAGATGCGGTGAAATTCATTAGGTCTGTGCAGTACCACCGTTCCCGGCAGGCAGGTGAACACGCGACTGCCGGCGGTGATGCCAACGGTTCCTTTCTCGATCCACACCATTTCCCAATAATCGTGAGATTCACCGGGAAAGTCAAAACCTACAGACTCCTCAGCGGTAAATGCGCTGTGAATATGGACGATTTGCAAAGGATGTTCCATAAAAAAGATCTCCTAAAAGCCGATTTCTTATTTTTTATATCTATTTTTATATATACATAAGAACTTAGCCAAGTTTATAATGAAGATACCATATTTCAAACAGAAAGGCAAGTGTGGTTTATGAAACAATTTCGGTTAGGTGTCATCGGTGCCGGTTCCCGCGGTTACGGCTGGATGCGTGTGCTGGCACACATGCAAAACGTAAAGATTGTAGCCCTGTGTGAGTGCAACGAGGAACGGCTTTACGAAAAAGCGAAAAAGTTTAAGGATGAGGAAGGCGTAGAAATCCCCTTCCTGACCACGGATTATAAAAAGCTCATCGCCCACGAGGATGTGGAAGTTGTGATGGTGTTCTCCGCATGGCGCAACCATGTGGACGCTTCCATCGCCGCCATGCTGGCAGGCAAACCCGTAGCCACCGAGGTCTGCGGCGCCCACAGCATTCAGCAGTGCTGGCGGTTGGTGGAAACCTATGAACAGACCCGGACTCCCTTTTTCTTTATGGAAAACGCTTGCTACGGTGAGATCGAAATGACCGTGACCAAAATGGTCCGTGATGGTATGTTCGGTGAGATCGTCCATTGCGCCGGCGGCTACTGCCATGATTTGCGCAGCGATATGGCACGTTTGACCAAGGATGACCACTACCGGGGTATTGAATACTTAAAGCGCAACAGTGAAAACTACCCGACCCATGAGATCGGCCCCATTGCCAAGCTGCTGGATATCAACAACGGCAACCGCTTTTTGTCGCTGTACAGCATCTCCTCCAAAGCTGCCGGCATCAACGCTTACTTAGAGGACGACCATCCCATGAAAAACGCGACCTTTGCTCAGGGCGATATTTTTACCACCGTTCTCAAATGCGCCAACGGTGAAACCATCACCATTACCTTGGATACCACCTTGCCCCGATACTACTGCCGTGACTTTACCGTACGCGGCACCAAGGGCATGTATGAGGAGCGGACAAACTCCGTCTATCTGGACGAACCCCATCGCAAGATGGAGGCAGACTGGAAAGGTAACGGTCAATGGGACAACATGGCAACCACTTACATGGAGCAGTACCGCCATCCCCTGTGGGTGGAGTACCGTAAAAACGGAACCAAGGGCGGTCACGGCGGTATGGACGGTTTGCTCATCGACGCCTTCTTCGATGCTCTGGAAAATGGCACACCCATGCCCATTGATGTATACGATGCCGCAACCTGGATGGCAATCACCGCTTTGAGTGAGCAGTCCATCTCTATCAACGGGCCTGTTCCCTTCCCCGATTTCACCTGCGGCATGTGGCTGCAAAAGCGCCCGCCTGTGGACAGTGTTTATAATCTGTTATAAGGTCTTGATCTGTTATAAGGTCTTGAGGTGATTTCTTTGGAGAACTTCTTTTCCCCTAACGATACCCGTTTTCTGGCAGACACCGATGCCCAATCCATCCAAAATGCCATCGATGCCGCCATTGCAGACGGTGTCCGTGTGGTGCGGATCCCTAAAAAGAACCTTCGCACGGGAGAAGATCGTTGGAATATCTGTCGAGCGATCCTGCTGCCGTCGGATATTACCGTCTATTTGGACGACTGCCATCTGATTCTTGCCGATGGAATTTACGACAATCTCTTCCGCAACGCCAACATGTACACCGAAACGGCTAAAAAGCCGGAGGGGCGGCAGCATGGCATTCAGATCATCGGCACCGGCAAAGCCATCTTGGACGGCGGCAAGGGCAATGACCTGCGAGAAACCAATTCCGAACAGGACGGCAGACCCAATATTCGTTTCAACAATCTGCTTCTCTTCCAAAATGTCTGTGACATCGTGCTGGAGAATCTTGAGTGCCGGAATATGCGCTGGTGGGGACTCCACTTCGTGGGCTGCCGCAGTGCGCAGATTCGCCGCCTGCATTTTTGGAACGGTCAGCGCATTCCCAATCAGGACGGTATTGATCTGCGGATCGGCTGCTCGGATTTTGTGATCGAAGAGATCACCGGCCGCACCGGCGACGATGTGGTCGCCCTGACTGCCCTGCCCCTTTGCAGTGACAAAGATTATCTTCCCGAAGGAATCGCACCGGACATTCACGATATCACGATCCGGAATATTCACGCCAACACACAGCAGACCATGGTGGCTCTGCGGAACTGTGACGGTGCGAAGATCTACAATGTCACCATTGAAGATATACGGGATACCGGTGACGGCTACGAGCCGGGAGCCATTGTGCGCGTTGGTGAAAACAATTACTATCAAAACAGACCGGGCATTATGGGAGAGCTGTACAACATCCGTATCCGGGGACTGACTTCTCATCAGGGCGGTACCGTTACCTTAGGCGGCGCCTTGCAGGATTGTCAATTCAGAGATATTTGTGCCGGCGGCACGGCCATGTCTGCCGTATCCACCTTTGCCATTACCTGTATCAGCGGTACAACCGGCAAGGCTGTGGAAGGCGGCGTCAGCATGAAGAATGTGGTATTTGATAACATCCGCTACACCGGCTCCGCCGAACACGGAGATGAGACACGTTTTAACATCCCAGGTACCCCCTACCCCGGCTGTGCGCTGGATTTCCGCTGTCTGCGGGCAAACGATGTGCTCGACAATGTTGTTTTTTCAAACATCACCGTAGAAAGTGGGAAGGAAACCGTCATTGTAAAAGAAGGTTTTTCCTTAGATATACGCAAATAAAAAGGGGGAGCATCGCTCCCTCCTTTTTGCTTTAATTGTAAATTTTTTATATTTTTCTGCCTTTCCAAAAGAAAATCCTTGCAAGAACGGCAAGAATCAGTTATAATACCTTAGACTATGCGAGAGCATACCAATGGATAAATGAGAGGAATTGATTACATGAGCGCTTCCCGTAAGAAAAAACTCCGCAAGGAGCAAGAAAACGAGCTGCTGACCCAGCGTCAGAAGCAAACCAAGAAGGATGCTAAAAAGCTCCGGACCCAAACCGTCCTGTTCATTCTTGTCATTGCCCTGGTCTTCACCTCTGTGCTGGGCGTGTTAGCTTGGAAAGGCATTAAGAACAGCGGCATTCTGCAGAAAAACATTACCGCATTGACTGTGGGCAACCACGAGATCAATACCGTTATGCTGAACTACTTCTATATGGATGCCATTTCCAATCAGTATAGCTCCTGGCAGCAGAGTTTCAGCACCTATACCGATCAGTACCTTGCCCAGTATTTCGGCTTGGATACCACTAAGGCACTGAACAAGCAGTACTACAACGAGGCCGAGAAGATCACCTGGGCAGATTACTTCACACAGGTGGCTATCAATGATGCCAAGAGCTGCTACGCTATCTTTGATAAGGCCGTAGCTGCCAAGTATACACTCCAAGGTGAGGCTCTGGATGAGTACAACGGCTGGATCTCGAACTATGAGATGCAGGCCAAGCTGTACAGCACCAATGTAAACGATGTTGTCAAGTCCAACTACGGTCCCGGCTCTGACTTCAACTCCCTGAAGGACTACCTGAAGGTACTTATCACCTCTCAGGCTTTTGCTCAGGACTATGCAGACAGCCTGACTTATGAAAATGAGGATCTGCGGAAGCATGAAGAGGGCCGCGAGCACGAGTTTAACTCCTACTCCTTTGCCACCTATCACCTGAGCTATACCAAGTACCCCTCTTTAGGCACTACCGACGCCAACAACAAGACCACCTTCACCGATGCCCAGAAGAAGGCTGCTCTGGAAGCTGCCAAGAAGGATGCGGAAAGCTTGGTCGCCGGCTTGGAAGCTGTCAAGATCGATCCCAGCAAGCTGCCTGAAGTCAAAGAGGACGAAGATCCTTACCTGAAGAAGTTTGACGAACTGATTGCCGGTCTGAAGTGCAACGAAGGCAACAAGAGCGCCATCGCCACCAAGGCTGAAGATCAGCCCTATGCCGACCTGAACGAAAACCTGAAGGAATGGCTGGGTGATCCTGCCCGTAAGGAAGGCGATACCACTGTCATCGCAAACGTCTCCACCACCAAGAATGACGACGGCACCGAGACCAAGGTGACCAACGGTTACTTTGCTATTTACTTCACCGGCAAGGACGACAACTCCAGACCTTTGGCCAATGTCCGCCACCTGCTGGTAAAGTTTGAAGGCGGTAAGACCGATGCAGAGGGCAACACCACCTACAACGACACCGAGAAGACTGTTGCCAAAAAGGAAGCCGAAGAGTTCCTGGCTGACTGGGAAAAGAACGGCAAGACCGAGGAATACTTCATTGAGCTGGTCAAGAAGTACAGCGATGACACCTCTGCCGAAGAGGGCGGTCTGTTTGAGGACATCTCCCCCGAATCCAACTATGTGGAAGAGTTCCTGGAGTGGTCCTTGGATGACAGCCGCAAGGCCGGTGATGCCGGTATTATCGAGACCCAGTACGGCTACCATGTTATGTACTATGTAGGCGATGACGAGGTCACCTACCGTGACCAGATGATCACCGATCAGCTGAAGGACGCCGCTTATACCGAGTGGTACAACAGCATCGTCGATGTTGTCACCGTCAAGGAGGGCAACACCCTGTTCCTGCGCCGTGACTTTATCATGGCCACCACCCTTTCCTCCTCCAGCCTTTACTGATTTCAAATCCCTCCTGCCGGCCGGCAGGAGGGATTTATTTACATTCTCTTCATTGACACAATGCGCCTTTGCTGATAAAATAATTGCATTCTAACCCACAGGAGGAAATCCTATGACAAAACAAATTCTTGCGCTGATGCTGGCCGCTGTTCTGTGTCTGAGCCTGTTTGCAGGCTGCAAAGAGGACAAGAGCATCCCCACCACCGCGCCTTCTTCCCCCACAGATCCCACCAGCCCGGCTGATCCTGCTGCGTATGATATCAGCGCCACTGTGCTGAATTTCTTTTATGTGGATGCCATCAGCAGTCAGTACTCCGCATGGAAGCAAACCTTCGGGGAATATACCCAAACATATTTGAAGCAGTATTATCTGCTGGACCTGACTGTCGGGTTGGATTCTCAGTTTTATGACAGTACTACCCAAGAAACCTGGGCTGACTACTTTTTGGACATTGCAAAGCAGGATGCCAAAGAAACCTACGCCCTCTCCGATCAGGCAGATGCGGAAGAATATACGCTGTCTGACGACGCGCAGGCTGAATACGACAGTTGGGTAGCCAATTACCAGTCCTATGCCAACCTGTACGGCATCTCTGCAGATGAGCTTGTCCAAACCGTTTATGGTGACGGCGCTACCTTTGCGCTGTGGAAGGAATACTTGCTGCGGATCATCAAGGCACAGGATTTTGCAGATGCCTATGGCAAATCCCTGACCTATGACAGCGCCGCTCTGAAGGCGTACGAGCAGGGACGGGAGCAGGAATTCAGCGCCTATTCCTACGCAGTCTATCATATCAGCTACGTTAAGTATCCCCACTTAGGCACGGAAGTTGAGGGCAGCACCGCCTTTACCGCAGAACAGAAGCAGGCTGCCCTGAATGCTGCCAAGGCAGATGCCGAAACGCTGACCAGCGCCAACACCGTAGAGGAATTGAACACCCTCATTGCCGCATTAAGCTTTAACAGCGAAAGCAAAAGCGCGGTTGCCACAGTTGCCGAAAATCAGGCATATGCGGAACTAACCGAAAGCCTCCGGGCATGGCTGACAGATCCTGCCCGTCAGGCAGGCGATGCCACCACCCTTGCCAACATCTCCAAAAACGATGACGGCACCACGGTTACCAACGGTTACTATGCGGTCCTCTTCACCGGCAGAAACGAAAACCTGAGACCTCTTGCCAATGTCCGCCATATTTTGGTGGAGTTTGAAGGCGGTACTACCAACCCCACCGAAGAACAAAAAACCGCCGCAAAAACAGAAGCTGACCGTCTGCTGGCCCTGTGGAAAGAAAAATCCACAGAGGAATATTTCATCGAACTGGTAAAGGAATACACCGCCGACAGCGGTTCCAAGGAAACCGGCGGTCTGTATGAGGATATCTCCCCGGAAACCAACTTTGTGGAAAGCTTTCTGAATTGGTCCATTGATCCTGCCCGTCAGGCCGGCGACACCGGTATCGTGGAATCCGTTTACGGCTATCATATTATGTATTATGTCAGCGATGATGAAGTCATCTACCGGGATATGCTTATTGAACGGGCCCTCAAGGATGTCGATTATTCCAAATGGTACGACGGCATTATGGACGCATACACACCGACCTTCGATGATGCCGAACTTTCCAACTATGACTATGTGATCCTGCCCTCTTAACCGAAATATGTATAAAAGCACCTCCTGTGGAGAAAATTTCCACAGGAGGTGCTGCTTTTGAAACTGAAAGAGAAAATCGGTCCGGGTCTTGCCGGCGCAGGGGCCGGCGCGGTCAACGGTCTGTTCGGTGCCGGCGGCGGTATGGTGCTGGTGCCGCTGCTGGGCGCGCTTACAGACTTAGAGGACCGGCAGGTATTTCCCGCCTCGGTAGGGATCATTTTGCCGGTCTGTCTCATCTCTTTAACAATCACATTTGAAAAAGGGGTCGTACCTTGGAATCTGACTGTCCCCTACCTTCTGGGCAGTGCTGTAGGCGGCATTCTTGCCGGCATATTCGGCAGAAAGATCCCTACCCTATGGCTTCACAGACTGCTGGGACTTTTGATCCTTTGGGGAGGCATTCGGTATTTATGTTAGAGAGCTTACCGATCAGCCTGATCGCCGGCGGCGCGCTGGGATTCCTCTCCGGTATCGGCGTTGGCGGTGGCAGTCTTTTGATGCTGTGGCTGACGCTGGTACTGGGAATCGAGCACCACATTGCCCGCACGATCAATCTGATCTTCTTCATTCCCTCTGCTGTCATTGCCTCTGTGTTCCGCTGGCGGCAAGGCGCATTAGATATCAAAAAGCTCCTGCCGGCTATCCTGTGCGGCTGTATCGCCGCAGGTGTCTTTGCTTTTTGGAGTAAGCAGCTGCCTTTGGCGATTCTGAAAAAGCTGTTCGGAGGGCTGCTGATCCTCACCGGCATCCGGGAATTGTGTTACCGGCAGCGAAAACCCAAATAGCCTTCCAAAATCAGAGAAGCGGCTACCGCATCAACCGTATCCTTCCGCTTCTTGCCATGGTAATTGTGCTGGGAGAGAATATTGTGGGCTTCTACAGTGGTACGGCGCTCATCCCACAGCTTCACCGGCAAACCGGTCCTCTCTTCCAGCAGCCGGGCCAACTCCCGGCACAGCTCTGCTCTGGCGCCTTCGGTGCCGTCCATATTTTTCGGCAGACCCACTGCGATCTCACATACATCATTTTCTTTTACCAGCCGGAGGATCTCCTCCACCGTCTTTTCCCGGTTTCTGCTGTGTATTACACAGGTAGTTCCCACAATGCTGCACAGCAGATCGGAGATGGCAATGCCGGTTCTGGCATCGCCGTAGTCTACGCCCATGATCCTCATAATTGCATTTCCTTCCCTTTGTTTCTGGTTTTCCTTCATTATAGACCAAATAATCCAAAAAATAAAGAAAAAAATTGTTGACGAAATCATTTCCCTGTGATAGAATGGTTTTACCTGTGAAAAAGGGCTATTTTTTTGCGCGCCTTTTTCAGCTCCGGAGCGGTAATTTGTAGTTGACCGCTTCCTAAATCTTCTCTAGCCGGGGTGATACAGGGAGGCAATTTTAAGGAGGTGCCGTTATGCGCGTTAAAGTCACTTTGAGATGTTCCGAGTGCAAGCAGAGAAACTACAACACCATGAAAAACAAGAAGAATGATCCCGACCGTCTCGAAATGAAGAAGTACTGCAGATTCTGCAGAAAGCACACCGTTCACAACGAGACCAAGTAAGGAGGCTCACATCATGGCAGAAGGCAAAAAGAAGAATTGGTTCGCAAGAGCCATCGGAAGCATCTGCAGATACTTCCGCGAGCTTCGCAGCGAACTGAAGAAGGTTTCCTGGCCTACCCCCAAGCAGGTGATGAAGAATACCCTGGTTGTTCTGTTGTGTGTCCTGGTTGTGGGCATCTTCATTTGGGTATTTGATCTGGCAGCAGGTATGGGCATTGATGCCCTCCTCGGACTGTTCCATTGATTGGGTAACAAGCTATGGCAGAGGCTGCAAAGTGGTATGTTGTCCATACCTATTCCGGTTATGAGAACACTGTAAAGGCCACCATTGAGAAGACTGTGCAGAGCCGTCAGCTTCAAGATCAGATCGTGGCGATCTCCATTCCCATGGAAACGGTCACCGAGATCAACGAATCCGGCGTAAGCAAAACTTACGACCGCAAGCTGTACCCCTCTTACGTATTCGTAAAAATGGTTTACAGTGACGCAACCTGGCATGTGATCAGAAGCGTCCGCGGTGTTTCCCGCTTCGTGGGAACCTCCAGCAACGAGCCCACTCCTCTGACCGATGAGGAAGTGTACGAGATGGGTGTCGAAAAGCGCGAGATCGTTGTCAACTATGCAGTTGGCGATTCCGTCCGCATTCTCGACGGCCCCTTAAGTTCCTTCACCGGTACTGTGGAGAGCATCGATGTGGACGCAGGCAGTGTCAGCGTTATCGTATCTATGTTTGGCCGCGAGACTCCCGTCGAGTTTGAACTCGATCAAGTGGAAGTCGTATCCCAGTAAACGCATCGGACCGGTTTTCCGGTCGGAACGGTGGGAGGGGCATGATGCCCCGCAAGAAATGCGCATTGCGCATATTACCACATTTTTATTCAGGAGGTGCTTATTATGGCACAGAAAGTCACTGGTATTATCAAACTTCAAATCAACGCCGCTAAGGCTACCGCTTCCCCCCCTGTAGGTCCCGCTCTGGGTCAGCACGGTGTTAACATCGCTGCTTTCATTAAGGAGTTCAACGCTCGTACCCAGAACATGGAAGGCTACAAGATCCCCGTAGTTATCACTGTCTACGCGGACCGCAGCTTCACCTTTATCACCAAGACCCCTCCCACTCCCCTGCTGATTCTGAAGGCAATCGGTTTGGACAAGGGTTCCGGTGTTCCCAACAAGACCAAGGTCGGCACCATCACCAAGGCTCAGGTTACTGAGATCGCTAAGACCAAGATGCCCGATCTGAACTGTGTTTCTTTGGAGGCTGCTGAGACTCAGGTTGCCGGCACTTGCCGCTCCATGGGTATTACCGTAGTCGATTGATAATTGTATCCGGGCAACGACCCGGAAATGTGGGAGGATTTTTCCGCATCACCACTATTAGGAGGATTTATAATGTTTAGAGGCAAAAAGTATCAGGAGAGCGCCAAGCTGATTGACCGCTCTGTTCAATATGATCCCGCAGAAGCCCTGGAGCTGGTCGTGAAGGGCGCTTCCGCTAAGTTCGACGAGACTGTCGAGCTGCACATCAAGTTGGGTGTTGACTCCCGTCACGCTGACCAGCAGGTCCGCGGCGCTGTGGTTCTGCCCAACGGCACCGGTAAGACCGCTCGTGTTCTGGTCTTCGCTAAGGACGCTAAGGTGGACGAGGCTCAGGCTGCAGGCGCTGACTATGTCGGCGGCATGGAGCTGGTTGAGAAGATCACCAAGGAGAACTGGTTCGAGTTCGATGTTGTTGTTGCTTCCCCCGACATGATGGGCGTTGTTGGCCGTCTGGGTAAGGTTCTGGGCCCCAAGGGCTTGATGCCCTCCCCCAAGGCCGGCACCGTGACCCCCAATGTAGGCGCTGCTGTTAAGGAGATCAAGGCTGGTAAGGTCGAGTACCGTCTGGACAAGACCAACATCATCCACTGCCCCATCGGCAAAGTTTCCTTCGGTGCTGAAAAGCTGGGCGAGAACATGGACACTCTGATGAACGCTGTTGTGAAGGCAAAGCCCGCTGCAGCTAAGGGTCAGTATATCCGTTCCTGCACCGTCGTTTCCACCATGGGCCCCGGCGTTAAGGTCAACACCACCAAGTACGCATAATTTAATTTATAATTTCTTTCAAAAACCCCTTGACAACTCAAGGGGTTTTTGCTATAGTATAGAGGTTGCCGGAGACAGCAGGTGGCTACGCCATAAATCCTGCCGAGGTGCGTGAAAATGTTTTTTACGTGTCTTTCTGTCTTTATCGGCAGAAAGACATTTATTTTTTCGGAGGTGAAAACACAAATGCCTAACGCAAAGGTTCTGGAAAGCAAGAAGGCAGTGGTGGAAGCTCTGTCCGGTAAGATCAAGGAAGCTACTTCCGTGGTTTTCGTTGACTACAAGGGTATCACCGTTGCTCAGGATGCCGACCTGCGTAAGCAGTTCCGTGACGCTGGCGTTGAGTACTCCGTTGTTAAGAACACTCTGACCCGTTTCGCAGCCAAGGAAAACGGCTACGACTTCGATGAGGTTCTCAACGGTACTACCGCTATGGCCAGCACCACCGGCGATCCCATTGCCCCCGCTCGTATCGTATGCGAGTTCGCCAAGAAGAACAAGCTCGGCCTGTCCATTAAGGGCGGCGTTGTTGAGGGCTCCGTGCTGTCTGCTGCTCAGCTGAACGGCTTCGGTGAACTGCCCAGCAAGAACGCTCTGGTGGCTTCCGTCCTGGGTACCTTCCTGGCTCCTATCTCCAGCCTGGCATTCGTCCTGGATCAGGCTCGTATCAAGCTGGAAGAGGGTTTCGTTCCCGCCGCTGCAGCTCCTGCTGAAGAGGCACCCGCTGCTGAAGCTCCCGCCGAGGAAGCTCCCGCCGCAGAAGCTCCTGCTGAATCCGCAGAAGCTTAATTTACAAACGTAAACAACCACAAACAAAATTTATTTACAAACAATTAGGAGGAAATTACAATGGCTAGTGAAAAAGTCACTGCTCTCGTTGAGGAAGTTAAGGGTCTGACCGTTCTGGAGCTGTCCGAGCTGGTTCACACTCTGGAGGAAGTTTTCGGCGTTTCTGCCGCTGCTGCTGCTGTTGCTGCTCCCGCTGCTGGCGGTGCTGCTGAGGCTGCTGAGGAGAAGACCGAGTTCGACGTTATCCTGAAGGACGCCGGTGCTTCCAAGCTGAACGTTATCAAGGTTGTTCGCGCTGTTACCGGTCTGGGCCTGAAGGACGCAAAGGACCTGGTCGACAACTGCCCCAAGACTCTGAAGGAAGCTGTCTCCAAGGAAGACGCAGAGAAGATGATCGCAGAGCTGAAGGAAGCTGGCGCAGACGCAGAGATGAAGTAATCTCAGCTTTATGCTACACAAAAAGACAACCGCGTAAAGCGGTTGTCTTCTTTTTTGGAGGTGTTCGCGTATGGATATGATCATTTCCTATTTTAGCGATATGGGTTTGGATTTCTGGCAGCTTGTAAAAACCGGCGT
>JAZKXW010000114.1:0-1849 GCA_045611825.1 Faecousia sp. | reverse complement strand
TTACATCGGTAACGGATACACCTTCGGGAATGTTTACAATCAGGTCGATCAGCTTGTAATCTGCTTCGTTGTTCCACTTGTCGATGCTGATGACACCATTGAAGGTGTCGCCTGCGTTGATCTGGGCGGGCAGACCCAGGGTGGCGGTCATTTCTTCGGTTTCGGGTGTCTCGGGGTCAGCAGGCTCGCTGGGATCGGTGGGTTCCTCAGGGGATTCCGGAGCGGGGGCAGGGATCACATCAGAATAATCGTACAGAGCAGGCTGGTTATTGACAAAACGGTTGAAGTCGGAGGCCAAGCGGTCTTAGGAAGACAAGCTTTATAGTCAACTCCTTGGCCCACAGAACGACATGGCTACGATCCGACTTGGCTCGCTGGGATCGGTGGGTTCCTCAGGGGATTCCGGAGTGGGGGCAGGGATCACATCAGAATAATCGTACAGGGCAGGCTGGTTATTGACAAACCGGTTGTAAGCAACCAGTGCATAGGTAGCCTGATCGGTAGCCATGGCATTGGCACCGGCACCTCTGCCATGTTCGAACATAGCCTTATCTTCCAGGTAGTAGGTCAGCAGATTGTCGATGGCAGAGTTGCCATTCTTGATAAAACGGGGATCGGTATCGGGGTTAATGCCCCAAGTGGTGCAGGCTACGATGGCCCATACGCAGCTTTCAGAAGTTTCACCCTGACCATAGGGGAAGCCTCCATTATCCAGCTGGCTTTCGGACAGCCAGTTAAAAGCAGTTTCGCAAGCTGCTGCTACCGCAGGCTGATCCCGGTAGGGGTACAGAGCGGTCAGAGTCATACCGGTGATATCCACATTGGAAGGCTGTGCTTTGGCAGTAACCAAAGACCAACCGCCATCGTTGTGCTGTGCAGAAACGATAGCATCCACACACTGCTGACGGATGGTGGGATCACTGGTCTCATAGCCGCCGCAATCCAGGGCAATCAGGGTCCAGATTGTGCCATTCATGCCTTGCTTGCGAATCCAGTTGATGCCGTTTGCGCTGTAGGCCTCCACCAGATCCCAGTTACCTACAGAAGTGGCATCCTTGCCAATAGCAGCCAGTGCCATAATCAAACGGGAGTTGTCGGTGGATTTGTTGCTGTCCAATGCGCCGCTCTGATCGACTTCAGCGGCGGTGGTGTTGACATACTCTACGATGCGCTCGTAGTAGTCAGCAAAATACTGGCTGTTGTTTGCATAGTAGCCACCACGGGCCAGACCGAACACGGTCCACTCGCCGTAGTTAGTACCAAATGCAGGTTCAGCAACTGTGGTTGCCTGCATAGCCAGCGTTGCATTCAGAACAGCAGAAACATCCTGCGGCTGACGGGGCGTTTCGGGAGCGGCTGCACCGGAAACGGTTACCTTCGCAAAAGCAGGAGAGGAAACGATACAAGGCTCGCCGGTGTTGCTGTACTGTTCACAAGAAATATGGGTGCCATCCTCAGAACCTGTGCCGCCCTCGCACCAAATGTAATAAGTACCGGCATTGGGGAAGGTAATCTCAGCATTGCCGCTTTCGTCAGTGGTCACAGAACCTTCTTCTACGCCAAAGGTAGTACCATAATAGACCTCATAATCTTCTGCGTTCTTTACCCAAGAGTTGCCATACATTAAGTCGCAGAAGGAGTGCTTCAATTTTACAGTCAGTGTTTCACCTGCATTCGCAGCATAATCATGGGTGTAGTTGTCGTTTTTGTCGGCAAACAGATGGAAACCGCCCTGCTGATCCCACAGGAAGCTATAGCAGCCGAAGCTGGCCACATCCAGGAAATCACCGGCTTCCAGTACGATACGATCGGAGGTGGCGCCTACGGTCATATAGTCGCTCTGCTGACT
>JAZKXW010000113.1:0-5422 GCA_045611825.1 Faecousia sp. | reverse complement strand
TTGGCGGAGCAGTGCATGGAAGCCATGCCGTTCAGGGGCAGGTAGTAGTTCATCATGGAGAACATACCCTTCTTCATCTCGCCGCCGTACCAGGTGTTCAGGATGACCTGCTCCTTGGAGGTCAGGTTGAACAGAACTGCGGTCTCAGAGTTCAGGCCCAGCTCCTTGTAGTTCTCGACCTTAGCCTTGGAAGCGTTGTAGATGACGAAGTCGGGCTCGAAGTTCTCCAGCTCAGCCTCGGAGGGAGTGATGAACATGTTCTTAACAAAGTGAGCCTGCCATGCCACCTCCACGATGAAGCGGATAGCCATACGGGAGTCGGGGTTGGTGCCGCAGAACAGGTCCATGACGTACAGCTTCTTGTTGGACAGCTGCTTCAGAGCCAGCTCCTTACAAGCCTTCCAAGCTTCCACGGAAGCGGGCTTGTTGTCGTTGGCGAACTCAGGGGAGGTCCACCACACGGTGTCCTTGGAGGTGTCGTCCATAACGATGAACTTATCCTTGGGGGAACGGCCGGTGTAGATACCGGTCATCACGTTGACGGCGCCCAGCTCGGTCAGCTGGCCCTTCTCAAAGCCTTCCAGAGAAGGATCCATCTCAGCCTCGAACAGCTGCTCGTAGGAGGGGTTGTAGACAATCTCGGTAGTGCCGGTAATGCCGTACTTGCTCAGATCGATCTTAGCCATAATTGTTTACCTCTTTCATTATTAAAGTAATACCGCGTTGCGGTATCCCATATTTTGCAACTATATCATACACTAACGATAAATAAAAATCAATAAGAAAGATTTATAAAAATACGGGATGATTTTACCTTTTTTTCGACAAACCACTTAATTTTCAGTAAAGAAGCGTTTCCGATACCGAAAATGCCGAAATATGTATTTACATCTTGCATTTTCTGTGTTAAGATGTATCCGGTGGAAGTTGGGATTTATCATCCCCACCTTTCGTATATATTATTCCTAAATGGAGGTTACATACATTATGGCAAGAAAAGTTCAGTTTGTGGAAACTGTGTTGCGTGATGCCAACCAGTCTCTCATCGCCACCCGTCTGCCCTTCGAGAAGTTTGAGCCCATGCTCCAGACCATCGACAAGGCCGGTTACTACGCAGCCGAGTGCTGGGGCGGCGCTACCTTCGATGTCTGCCTGCGCTACCTGAATGAAGATCCTTGGGAGCGTCTGCGGAAGATCCGGGCTGCTATGCCCAACACCAAGCTGCAGATGCTGCTGCGCGGTCAGAATGTGCTGGGTTACTCCCACTATCCCGATGACTTCGTGAAGCTGTTCGTTGCCAAGGCTGTGGAAAACGGCATCGATGTGATCCGTATTTTCGACGCTTTGAACGACGTCAACAACATGAAGGTCGCGATGGAAGCCACCAACAAGGCCGGCGCCATCGCTTCCGGCACCATTTCCTACACCACCTCTCCTGTTCACACCCACGCCAAGTACGTGGAGATGGTCAAGGAGCTGAAGGAGATGGGCGCTGCTACCATCTGCATTAAGGACATGGCCGGTATCATGGGTCCCAAGGAAGCTTACGATATGGTTTCCGCTATTAAGGACGCTGTGGATCTGCCCATCGACCTGCATACCCACTCCACCACCGGTCTGGCATTCATGACCTACCTGAAGGCTGTGGAAGCCGGTGTGGACATCATCGACACCGCTATTTCTCCCTTCTCCGGCGGTACTTCTCAGCCTGCTACCGAGACCATGGCTTACGCACTGCGTCAGCTGGGCTACGAGGTAGACCTGGACGACACCTGCACCAAGGCAATGGCCGACTACTTCAAGGGCGTTCGTGACGAGTTCCTGGCTGACGGCACTCTGATGCCCAAGTCCATGGCTACCGACACCCAGTGCCTGACCTATCAGATCCCCGGCGGCATGCTGTCTAACCTGCTCTCTCAGCTGAAGCAGATGAATGCTCTGGATAAGTTCGACGAGGCTCTGCTGGAGACTCCCAAGGTCCGCGCCGATCTGGGTTATCCTCCTCTGGTCACTCCTACCTCTCAGATGGTGGGCGTACAGGCAGTTACCAACGTCCTGCAGGGCGAGCGCTACAAGAAGGTTTCCAAGGAAGTCAAGGCTTACTGCCGCGGCGAGTACGGTATCACACCTGCTCCCATCGACGAGAAGGTCAAGGCTATGATTTTGGGCGACGAGAAGCCTGTGGAAGGCCGCTATGCCGACACTCTGGAGCCCGTTGTTGAGGCTACCCGCGAGAAGCTGGCCGGCATTGCCAAGTCCGACGAGGATGTTCTGTCTTACATCGCATTCCCCAACCTGGCTGAGAAGTTCTTCGAGGATCGGAAGGCTAAGGAAGAGAATGTTGTCACCTACACCATCACCGAGGCATAAGGAGGTAGCAATATGTTAGCTTCCAAACTCCCCGAGATGCTGTCTATCGGCGATGCCGGTATCATCGCGCTGCTGGGTTATGCTGTGGTTTTCTTCGGCATTATTTTGCTGATGGTCGTGGTTATGATCATGGGCAAGTGCTTCGTTGCCGCTGAGAAGAAGCAGAAAGCCGCTGCTCCTGCGCCTGCTGCCGCTCCTGTGGAGGAAGCTCCCAAGGCTGTGGCTCCCGGTTCTGCCGGTGACCTGAAGCTCCACGATGTAGAGCCCAAGACCGCCGCAATGCTTATGGCTATCGTCGCAGACAAGATGGGCAAGCCCCTGAACGAGCTGCGTTTCATTTCCATCAAGGAGGTAAAGTAAAATGGTATATAAAGTAACTCTGAACGGCCGTACTTATGAAGTAGAGGTCGAGGCCGGCAAGGCTATGCTCCTGGATGAGTATGAGGCCATTGCTCCTGCTGCTCCTGCAGCTGCTCCCGTAGCTGCCGCTCCTGCCGCTGCTCCCGCAGCCGCACCTGCTGCCGCTCCTGTTGCCGTTGGCGCAGGCGAGGCTGTTTCCGCTCCCATGCCCGGCACCATCCTGAAGGTCAATGTCACCGCAGGTCAGGCTGTCAAGGAAGGCGACGTCCTGTGCGTGCTGGAAGCAATGAAGATGGAGAACGAGATCATGGCTCCCAGAGCCGGTACCGTTTCTCAGGTGATCGCCGCCAAGGGCGCTTCCGTCAATACCGGCGATGCACTGGTTGTCCTGGCATAAGGAGGGCTACCAATGATCAATGTTGGTGAAATTCTGCTGAACCTGTGGAACAGCTCCGGCTTCGCCGCCCTGTTTGCAGGCTTTGGCGCCGGCGGTTGGCAGAACCTGGTGATGCTTGCCATCTCCTGCGTGCTGCTGTACTTAGCCATTGTGAAAAAATTCGAGCCGCTGCTGCTTTGCGGCATCGCATTCGGCTGTCTGCTGACCAACCTGCCCAGCGCAGGTCTGTACCATCAGGAGCTGTGGACTAAGTTCATGGCCCACGAGATCGGTTACGGCACCATCCTGCTGGAAGGCGGTCTGCTGGATGTATTCTACATCGGCGTCAAGACCAGTCTGTATCCCTGTCTGATCTTTATGGGTGTCGGCGCAATGACCGACTTCGGTCCTCTGCTGTCTAATCCCAAGAGCCTGCTGCTGGGCGCTGCCGCGCAGCTGGGCGTGTTCGCCGCTTTCTTCGGTGCAACCCTGCTGGGCTTCACCGGCACGGAAGCCGCTTCCATCGGTATCATCGGCGGCGCTGACGGTCCTACCGCCATCTTCCTGACTTCCAAGCTGGCTCCCCATCTGCTGGGTGCTATCGCTGTGGCAGCTTACTCCTACATGGCGCTGATCCCCCTGATCCAGCCTCCCTTTATGAAGCTGCTGACCACCGCAGAGCAGAGAAAGATCAAGATGGTTCAGACCCGTTCCGTGTCCAAGGCCGAGAAGATCATCTTCCCCATCGTGGTCACCATTTTTGTGGCGCTGCTGCTGCCCGACACCGCTCCGCTCATCGGCTGTCTGATGCTGGGCAACCTGTTCAAGGAGACCGGTGTTACCGACCGTCTGTCCGATACCGTCCAGAATGCCCTGATGAACATCGTCACCATTCTGCTGTCTACCGCTGTTGGCGCTACCATGGTTGGCTCCAACTTCCTGACTCCCGAAACCCTCAAGATCATCGTTCTGGGCGTTTGCGCATTCATTCTGTCCACCGTTGGCGGTCTGCTGGGTGGCTTGGTGATGTGCAAGCTGACCAAGGGTAAGGTCAACCCCCTCATCGGTTCTGCCGGTGTTTCCGCTGTGCCTATGGCTGCCCGTGTTTCCAACGTGGAAGGCCAGAAGGCAAACCCCTCCAACTTCCTGCTGATGCATGCTATGGGCCCCAATGTGGCCGGTGTTATCGGCTCCGCAATCGCTGCAGGTTTCCTGCTGAGTGTTTTCGGCGGCTAATGCCTACATTTACGATAAAAACCTCTGCCACACGGCAGAGGTTTTTTCTTGCATAAATTCCGGTTTGTCGGGCTGTTAAACTTTTTGTTTGCACCCATATACCCTCCCCCGGGGGGAGGGTGGATTTTTGCGGAGCAAAAAGACGGATGAGGAACGGCGAAATCCAAACTTTAGAAAAAGCCTTATGCACAAAGCAATTGGTAAGATTCCTGCCCGCATTCCTCTTCCGTCAAAAATCTTTGATTTTTGACACCTTCCCCCCGGGGGAAGGTATTGTGGGTGCGGCGCGTAATTTGCATCCACCCGATAAACGAGAATTTGAATATTGTTTGCAAATATGCTATGATAAGGCAAAGGATGTGTTTGAATGGATTACACAAATTGCGTTTTATGTCCACGGATGTGCGGCGTTGACCGCACCACGGGAGAATTGGGCTTTTGCCGCTGTCCGGATACTGCCGTGGTGGCAAAAACCATGCTCCACAAATGGGAAGAGCCGGTGCTGGCAGGCAGCGGCGGCAGCGGCGCTGTTTTCTTTGGCGGCTGTACCTTAGGCTGTGTCTACTGCCAGAACCGGGCCATCAGTAAAGTCCCGGCAGGGGAGAAAGCCGACAGCAAGCGTCTGCGGGAAATGATGGAAGCACTCATTGCCCAGGGGGCGGAGAACATCGACCTTGTGACCCCCACCCAGTTTTTGCCCACCGTTTTACCTGCTTTGGCCGAGCCTCTGCCTGTTCCGGTGGTCTATAACTGCGGCGGCTACGAGCGGCAGGAGACGGTACGCGCCCTTTCCGGTAAGGTGGATATCTATCTTCCGGATCTTAAATACGCCGATAATACCCTTGCCGAAGCCCTTTCCGGGGCAAGAGATTACTTTGCCACCGCCACCGCCGCCATTCAGGAAATGGTTTCTCAGATAGGCGCGCCTCAGTGGGAAGGGGAGAAGCTTAAAAAAGGCGTCATCATCCGTCACCTGATTCTACCCGGTCATGTGGAAAATTCCCTGAAGGTACTGGACTGGATCGGGGATACCTTCCCAAAAGGGCAGGTTTTGGTGAGCCTCATGCGGCAATACACCCC
>JAZKXW010000112.1:0-1707 GCA_045611825.1 Faecousia sp. | reverse complement strand
CACCAGAGGCGGTTCCGCTACCAAGTCTACCGTTTGGATGAACGTCTACATGGTAGAGTACACCGAGGGCATGGATCTGGCTGCTGTGATCAATGAAGCCAACAAGATCGGCGAGGTCAAGCCTCTTGGCACCACCGGTACTGCAGCTACCGAAAGCAAGATGGATGTTACCTTCGGTTCCCACGACAAGGAGTATGTCCTGGTTATGGCTACCGATACCGGCATCGCAGCTAACAAAGACCATGGCGATGGCTGCTACTTCACCGCTAACATCTACCTGAACGGTATTTCTGTTTCCGGTAAGAATGGCTTCGTGCCCGCTCCTATTTACATTCCTCAGGCAATCATCGGCACCACTGAGTATCCCACTCTGACTGCTGCCTGCGCTGCTGCTCAGCCCGGCGATGTGATCAAGCTGGCTGCTGACTTCATCGGCACCGTGGATCTGCCCGGGGGCGTTTCCATCGACCTGAACGGCTACACTCTGGACACCCAGAGCATCGTGTCCACCGGCGCTAAGGAGACTGTCTTCGACAGCAAGGGCACCGGCACTCTGATTACTAAGGAGCTGGACCTGTTTGCTACCAACGGCAACAAGCTGCCTCTGGCAACTGCTAACAACTGCTACACCTTCGCTGACTTTGATCTGTCTGTGGACTCCGTCTATGAGCCTGTTGAGGGTGCAACCCGTTTCTGGTTCAAGCTGCACATGGCTGCTGAGGATTTGGTGAAGATCGCTCAGAGCGACACCGGTCTGACCATCGGCGTTGAGCTGGAGTGGGACGGCGGTTCTCTGGAAGTCATCTTCGCACGCAACGGTGAGGAGACTGCCTTCGCTAAGATGTGGGCAAATGCTTACAATGCGAATAACAATATTTGGCTGTATGCTGACATCGCTGGTCTGGAGGGTCTGGAGAGCACCCTGAAGGTGACTCCCATCCTGAAGAGCCCCGCTGGTTCCGAGCTGTCTAACGGCACCATCACCTACACTGCTGGCTAAGGAGGAAGAAATGATGAAGAATTACATTAAGCCCGAAATCGAAGTCATGAACTTCCAGGCTGAAAGCGTTATGCTGACAACCTTTGACCTGACCGCCAGCAGCGTTTACGGCGGGTTCGATGAGCGTACCTGATTGATACGCGCCTGTAAGTCAGACACATAAGTGATTGCTTACACAATAACCGTTCCCGGCAGGAATCTTCCTGCCGGGAATTTTCTGCCCAAAACGCATGAGACCTGTAGAGGAGGTCCTTGACTCTCCCACGGGCAATCGGTGATTGACCCCACACCTTAACACCCTGCGGAATATACATGTCATTGTCAAGTCGGTGTAACAAGCCGATTCTCCTCGTGAAGCAGGGCGGGGGAGAGAAAACATTCAGTCGGTGATCATGTTATCCTTAAACACGGCACAAATCTTTGAAAACTTATATCAAATCTTTGTTTTCTTTCTTGCGGAAGGGAGCTGGTATGCGATATAATAGGCAGGCATAGTATGAGATGATATGTCCTTTACTGTGAAATTGCACACCGACATCCGCCTTTTTGTTGTCGGTGCATAAAAATTAGGAGGAAAACACTATGAACAAGCTTATCAAGCGCACAACAGCTTTCGTACTGATGGTATGCCTGCTGTGTGCACTGGCAGTTCCTGCAGTTTACGCTGCACCTGCCGAAACAGACAAAGTTGTTTACAGCTTTGAGCT
>JAZKXW010000111.1:0-37474 GCA_045611825.1 Faecousia sp. | reverse complement strand
TGGTGGAGATAAGCGGGATCGAACCGCTGACCTCTTGAATGCCATTCAAGCGCTCTCCCAGCTGAGCTATACCCCCAAATTCCGTCCGCGATTGCAGACAGCTTTTGTATTATAGCGGTCAGGGCGAGATTTGTCAAGGGGGGAGAGCAAATTTTTGCTAAAAAACGGACGGAAAACAGACAGGCAACAACCGCTGTGCGAAAATATATGGCTGTTCCAAGAGTTGTGCAGATTTGGAAAGGGAAAAGGGCACAAAAACAAAAGTCTTGAGCCGGACTGCTGTTGAAAAGCGGCATAAAAATCACCGAAACACTTCTGGCTTCGGTGATTTTGCGTTTTATAGGAGAAAAATGTTGCTGTTTTAAGCATTTTCATTCCCAAGCAGCAGACCCAGCAGACTTGCGTCGGTGAAACAGGGGGCGGAGTAAGCGCCATCCAGAATGGCTTCCAGATTATCGGGGTCGTTTTCGATCTCCTTGGAGAATGCCTGAGCGGTTTGCAAGAGGTTGCCGCCCAAGGCATTGACCAGCAGGCAGGCGATCACGATCAGCTTTACCCGGCATACAAGGTCAAAATCGGAGACAGCCTGCAGCCAGTATCGCTCGATACCGTAGCGAGCAAAGCGCAGCAGCCGCCGATCCCACGCACCGTCCACAGCGCCGGCATCCAGCCGCTTTTTCCATTGGGGCGTCAGAATTTCCAACTCCCGGAAAAAGGCAAAGATCCCATCGATATTTCCCGGACCGGCAAATCGCCGGGCGGCGGCAAGGCAACTGTCAGGGGAGAGGGCGGCAGGCTGGCCGCCGTCCAATTCGTTCTGTACCTCGTAGCCGTAGAGCAGCATCACCGCCAGCGCGTCCCTGGGGGAATCGCATGTACTCAGGTAGCCCAAAAGCGCCTGACGGCTTCGCAGCAAGGTTGACATAACTTCCCCGTCGTATTCCGGCGCATCCCCATCGGGGGCGTTTTCGGCAAGAATTTCCCAATCGCTGTTCAGGATCAGCCGCGCTGCTTCCGGGCAGGACAGCTCCAGTCCCAGTTCGGCGAAATCGCCGTAATCGTGGCGCAGACGGGGGAACTCCCGGCAGGTCTTGCACAGGGCGTCGTGGCCCAGCTCTGCCTGAATCCGGCACAGACCGTCCTGCCGCCACATGGGACAGCGGCGGTTTTCAATGGTCATGCAGACGCCGTCCTCGGTATCCTGCAGAACGCTCCGCAGCCGGTCACCCAGATCTCTGGGCAGTCCTCGATAAAAGGCGGCAGCATCGGGATCCACATCCACTTCCCAATCCTTGCAGCAGCTGTCCGGGCAAGCGCCGGCGATGCAACGGAAGCGGTCGTAATAGTCAGGTTTCAAAATCTTCATAGTCACACCTACTACAGTTGATTGAGGGGATTATACCATAATTGTACGGGAAAGACAATCATTTGGAATCGGAAAGATGTCGGAAAAAGGGGAGAAAAACCGCAGAATTTTCCACAATACCTCTTTACAAACGGCAGGAAACTTGCTATAATACACAGGCTGTCAAGCAAATGCACCGGTGGCTCAATGGATAGAGCATCGGATTCCGGTTCCGAGGGTTGGGGGTTCGAGTCCCTTCCGGTGTACCAATAAAAGACGGAGTGAATGATAGATTCACTCCGTCTTTTATTTATGCATCGAAAAAGGGACTCGAAAGATCAAATCGCAATATGCCGGTGGCATATTGCTGCAACCAGTTCAAAAACTGGTTGCTACCTTAATTTTTGCCCGTCCCCCGCAAGTGCAAAAATGCAAACGAGTCCCTTCCGGTGTACGCCGTCCTACGGACGGTAAGAGAACGGATTGCCACAGGCGGCGTAATCGCCTTCGCAATGACACCGGATGGGAGAATTGCGGGAGGGGCAAGACCCTCCCCTACAAGGTACGCGTTTTGCCGTAGGGCGGGGGCTTGCTCCCGCCGAATGCGGATTTCCTCTTGACAAACGGTGCCGGATGCTATAAAATAACAAGTGTTATATAACGAGTGATATTTTGGAGGTGCTATATGCCGCCGAGAGTGAAGATAACCAAAGAAGAGATCGTCAGCGCCGCATTGGAGCTGGTTCGTAAGCAAGGCCCGGAGGCAGTGAACGCCAGAACGGTGGCAGCGGTCCTGCAGTGTTCCACCCAGCCCATCTTTTCCAATTTTGCCACCATGGACGCGCTGCAGGAAGCGGTCATTGCTTCTGCCTACGGCATCTATCTGGATTTCCTGAAAGGGGAAGCGGAAAAAGGGGAATACCCCCAATACAAGTCCTTTGGCATGGCCTATATCCGCTTTGCCAAGGAGGAACGGGAGCTGTTCAAGCTTCTGTTTATGCGTGACAGAACCGGAGAGGACCTGTCACCGTCGCCGGACTTTGAGGCATCTGCGGAGATGATCATGGAAGCCAACGGCGTAACCAAGGAAACGGCAAGGCTGATGCATTTGGAGATGTGGGCCTGTGTCCACGGCATTGGCACTATGTTTGCCACTTCCTTTTTGGCCTTGGACTTCAGCCTTGTCAGCGACATGCTGACGGATATCTATCAGGGTATCCGGGCAAGACACACCGGGGAGGGGATCCAATGAACGCCATTGAGATACAAAATCTGACAAAGCAATACCGGGAGGTATTGGCGGTGGACGACCTGTCCCTGACCGTGGAGGAGGGAGAGCTGCTTTCGCTCTTGGGCGTCAACGGCGCAGGCAAGACCACCACCATCAAGATGCTGTCCTGCCTGACAGCGCCCACAAGGGGCGATGCCCGGCTGCTGGGCAAGAGTATCCGCAAGGATGCGAGTCAGGTCAAAGCTCTGATCGCCGTATCTCCTCAGGAGACCGCGGTGGCGCCGGGGTTGTCGGTACGGGAGAATCTGGAGCTGATCTGCGGCATCCACGGCTTTACAAAAGAAAAACAAAACGCGAAGATCCGGGAACTGACAGACCTGCTGGGATTGGAGAGCGTCATCGGCAGAAAGGCCGGCAAGCTGTCCGGCGGCTGGCAGCGGCGGCTGAGCATTGCCATGGCGCTGATCAGCGAGCCCAAGGTCCTGTTTTTGGATGAGCCGACGCTGGGCTTGGATGTGCTGGCGCGGAGCGACCTGTGGGAGCTGATCCGGGCATTGAAGGGCAAGGTCACCATGGTGCTGACCACCCATTATATGGAGGAGGCGGAAGCCCTGTCCGACCGGATCGCCATTATGAAAGACGGCAAGCTGCTGCTGTGCGATACGGCTGACCGCATCAAGGAGATCACCGGCGCAGACCGGTTTGAAGAGGCGTTCATCCGTGTTGTCAAGGGGGTGGGGAAATGAGAATGCTGACCTTTGCCAAGCGTAATTTCAAGGAAATGGTCCGGGATCCCCTGAACCTGAGTTTTCTGTTCGGCTTTCCGGTGGTGCTGCTGCTTCTGCTTAGCGCCATTCAGGCCAATATCCCTGTGAGTCTGTTTGTGATCGACCATCTGTCTCCGGGCGTTGCGGTGTTCGGACTGGCCTTTTTGACCCTGTTTTCCGCTACCCTCATTGCCAAGGATCGGCAGAGCAGCCTGATCCACCGGCTTTACACCACGCCCATGACCCCGGCGGATTTCATCCTCGGCTATACCTTGCCCTTGCTGCCCATTGCCTTGGCAGAGGGTGTGGCATGCTATGTGTTTGCATGGTTTTTGGGACTGAAGCTCAGCGTCAATATCCTGCTGGCCATTGTTGCTTTGCTTCCGGTGGCGCTTTTGTATATCGCCTTGGGTCTGCTCTGCGGCAGCGTGTTCAATGACAAGCAGGTAGGCGGCATTTGCGGCGCGTTGCTGACCAATGTGTCGGCGTGGCTGTCCGGGATCTGGTTTGATCTGGAGCTGGTAGGCGGCGCATTTCGGAAAATCGCGTACCTGCTGCCCTTTGTCCATGCGGTGGAATTGGAGCGGGCCGCCGTTGCAGGAGACCTTTCCGGAATGCTTCCGCACCTTGCATGGGTCATGGTCTACGCCGTGGCAGTGCTGGTACTGGCGGTGCTGCTGTTCCTGCGGCAGATGAAACGGCAATAAAAAGAAGAAATTGTAATATTTTACGCGGAATAGATACTTGACTTTCCTGCGCCTTGGAGTATGATGATAAGAAGAAAATGAGAGAGGAAATTGTCATGCTCAAATTTATGAAAAAGCACTATCACTGGGTTATCGCAGTCCTTCTGTTTCTGATGATGGGTGTCCGTGGCGGTGTCAGCAACAACCTTGCCGGCCTGCACACCATTCCTGTCACCGAGGCACTGAACATTACCCGTGCCCAGTTTTCTTTGGCAAGCAGCGCTTGCTTTGTGGTGGCCATGCTGGCGACCATGTTCTCCGGCGCGGTTTTCAGCCGTTTCAGTTACCGGACGGTGATCTCCGGCTTGCTGTTCTCCGGCGGCGTTGCCGTGGTCATTATGGGCAGCGCGGAGCAGTACTGGCAGTTCTTTGCCGGCTATATGCTGCAGGGCTTGACCCACGGCATTTTGGCCGAGGCGGTGACCACCCGGGTCATCAGCTGCTGGTTCCATAGGCATAAGGGTACGGTGCTGGGCGTGGTAGCCTCTGCCACCGGCTTAGGCGGCAGTATCGTGTGCCTGATCCAAACAGCCATTATTCAGCAGTCCTCTTACCGCTACTCCTTGTACTTCGGCGCGATCCTGATGGCTTGCTGCGGCACCATCATGCTGCTTTTCTTCCGTTCCCATCCGTCGGATATGGGCTTGCTGCCCTTGGGTGACGGGGAAGTGGTAGCCTTTAAGAAACGGGAGCATGAGGATCATTGGGAAGGCGCGGATATGGCGCATATCATCCGCCGGCCTGCGTTCTACATGATGACCTTCGGCACCTTGCTCTGCTGCATTCTGCCGTACCTTGCGTTCTATGTGATACCGCCGCACATGCAGGATAAGGGCCTGAGCGCTACCGATGCCAGCACCATGCAAAGTGTTTTGCTTCTGTGTCTTGCCGGTACGAAGATGCTCTGCGGCTATTTGTGCGATGCCATCGGCGCCCGGAAAGTGGTGCTGATCTGCATGGCTGCCAACATTGCGGCCATGATCCTACTGACTATGGTCAACAGCTTTGCGTCCGCCCTCATTGCCATTATCGTGTATGCCATGGCGATCCCAAGCCTGACGGTGGTGATCCCACTTTTGGCGTCCTCTCTGTTCGGCTACCGGTCTCAGGCACAGTATAACGGTATTTTTATCTCCATGGTGTCTGCGGCATCTATCGTTGCCGGCCCTATCTCCAACGGCGTCTATGACCGGATCAAGACCTATGATCCTGTGTTCTATGTGGCGGCAGGCTTGGGCGTGGCGCTGATCTTTGTGTACTTGCTGATGTACCGCGTTGCGGACAAGGACAGAAAGAAGCTGGAAGAAACAGTACAATAAACAAAACCCGGTGTGTTGAAAACACACCGGGTAAATTTTATTCTGCAACCACCGCGTCGGGGTTGTTCCGGGAGTGGACCAGACCGGGATCGGGCAGGTTCTCCACATTGGAGTCTTTAATCAGCTTTTTGGGACAGACGGTGGCGCACAGGCCGCAGTTGTCGCATTTGGTGTAGTCGATGACTGCCAGATTTTTGGTGACGGTAATGGCATCGTTGGGGCAGATCTTGCTGCAAAGACCGCAGCCTACGCAGCCAACGGTACAGCCTCGGGTGGTGACAGCGCCCTTTGCCATGGAGTTACAGGCAATGACTACATTGTGTCCCGGCTCTACGGGAACGATCAGGTCACGGGGACAGGCTGCTGCGCAAGCCATACAGCCCACGCACAGATCCTCGTCCACCACGGCAACGCCGTGCTGAATGGAGATGGCATCATACTTGCAGGCCTTGACACAGGTACCGTAGCCCAAACAGCCGTATTTGCACGACAGAGGTCCGCGACCGCCTACCTTGGAGGCGGCAAGACAGTCGTGGATGCCTTCGTAGTTGCCCTTCAGCTTTGCGCCGGAGGTCTGATTGCCCTCTTTGTCGTAGTTCTTTTCACCGGAGCAGCGCACCAGCGCCACTTTTCGTGTGACGCTGACGGCTTCCACACCCATAATAGCGGCCATGGCTTGGGCGGCTTCGTTGCCGCCGGAGGCGCATTTGTCGATGGTAGCTTCGCCGTTGAGGATCGCTTCTGCGTAGCTGCTGCAGCCGGCATAACCGCAGCCGCCGCAGTTGGCGCAGGGCAGACAGTCGTTGAGCTGTTCCAGCCGGGGATCGGTTTTTACATAAAACACCTTGGAAGCAAAGGCCAAGATCAGACCGAAGGCAACACTCAGACCGCCTAAAAGCGCAATGGCAATCAAAATATCCATGTGTAGCCCTCCCTTAGAACCGCATGCCGGAGAAGCCCATAAAGGCCAACGCCAGCAGACCTGCAGCGATCAGCGAGATGGGGCAGCCTTTGAAGCACTCCGGAGGATTGGCCTTGTCCACTCTCTCCCGGAGAGAGGCAAACAGGACGATGGCCAGCAGGAAGCCCAAGCCGCTGGCGCAGCCGTTGAGCAGACTCAGCGGCAGGGAATAATTCTTCTGCGCATTCACCAGCACCACGCCCAGCACGGCGCAGTTGGTGGTGATCAGGGGCAGATATACGCCCAAAGCTTTATACAGGGCAGGGATCTTTTTCTTCAGGAACATTTCCACCAGCTGCACGATGGAAGCGATGACCAGAATAAAGGCCACCGTCTGCATGTACACAAGATCCAGCATAATGAGCAGCTGATACACGCACCAGCATACCAGCGATGCCAAAGTCATAACGAAGGTGACCGCTGCGCCCATACCCAAAGCGGCATTGATCCGCTTGGATACGCCCAAGAAAGGACAAATGCCCAAAAACTTCACCAAAACATAGTTTTCGCTAAGGAGGGCAGCAATAATGATACCTAAAACCTGCATTATTTACATGCCTCCTTCTTTTTGTTTTTCTTGTCAAGATGTTTGGTCAGCCATTGGGAGCCGGCCAGCACAAAGCCCATTACCAGAAAACCGCCAACGGGCATAACCACCAGCATGGCAGGAGAACCCTCGGGGAGAATCCGGATACCTTCGCCGCCGCACAGCAGACCGCCGCCGAAAGTACCTGCGCCCAGCAGTTCCCGAATGATACAGATCAGCACCAGCGCGGCGGTGTAGCCAAGACCTTGGCACAGACCGTCCACAGCAGATGCCGCAACGCCGTGCTTGGAGGCAAAGCCTTCCGCCCGACCCAGCACGATACAGTTGACTACGATCAGGGGAATGAACACGCCCAAGCTCTCCGAAAGGGCGGGGATGTAGGCATCCAGCAGCATTTGCACGATGGTGACAAAGCCGGCGATGATGGTAATGTAAGCGGCGATCCGCACCTGAGGCGGAATCACTTTCCGCAATGCGGAGATCAAAATGTTGGAGCAGACGGTGATGATGGTCACCGCGATGCCCATACCCAGACCGTTAAAAAGGCTGGTGGAGATGGCCAGCGTGGAGCACATACCCAGCATTTGAACCAGCACCGGGTTTTTGGTCAGCAGACCTTCTTTGAATTGCTTTTTGAAATTCATCATGCACCTCCCAAAGACTTCACACAGGCAAGGGCGGCGTTGACGCCGGCACATACAGCCCGGGATGTGACGGTAGCGCCGGTGATGGCGTCGATCTGACCGCCGTCCTTGGTGACGGCAACAGAGCCGGACTGCCCCACGAACTGATTCCGGAAGGCTTCGCCTGCGGAATTGGAGGCGGCAGCCACCGCGCCCAAGCCGGAGGTTTCGGTGTGGGAAACCACAGCGATGCCCAAAACCTTGCCGGCAAAGTCCACACCGACCATCATGGTAACGGTGTTGTCAAAACCGATGGGAGTCACTTCCAGCGCGTAACCGTCTTTTCCCTGATAGACTCTGGAAACAAGACCGGTTTCGTCTTTGAAATCCGTAATTTCTTTTTCATAGCCGCCGGGCAGCACCTGCCGGATGGCTTCCTGCGTTTTTGCCTCGGTGGAGGCAGCGATCACCGGCGCGGTGATCCGGTTGACCACAGCCAGCAGACCGGCCACAGCCACAGCAATGGCAAGGAGCACCAGCGTGATCCGTAAAATATATTTGGTCAGGGATTCCTGTTTCATTTCCGCAGAGCCTCCTTTCCGGGGTTGCCGAACATCTTGGGTCTGCCGATCCGGTCAAAGAGGACCACGCAGGCGTTCATGATCAGAATGGCGTAAGAAACACCTTCGTTATAGCCGCCGAAGTAGCGGATCACCACCGTCAGAACACCGCAGCCGATGGCGTAGAAGATCTGTCCCGTACGGGTAATGGGAGAGGTAACATAGTCCGTAGCCATAAATACCGCGCCCAGCATCAGTCCGCCGCTGAGCACCTGCGCGCCCATCCACAGAAGCCGGTCGTTGCCCATGGGGAACAGGAAGGTCAGCGCAGCCACGGTGCCGATATAGAAAAGCGGGATCCGGGGGGAGATGACCTTGGTGGCGATCAGGTAAATAAAGCCGATGAGGATCAGCGCGGCAGAGGTTTCGCCAATACAGCCGCCAACCTTGCCGAGAAACAGATCCAAAAGGTTTTCCGCAGGCATTGCATACCGATGCATGGCAGCCAGCGGCGTTGCGGAGGTAACGATATCCGCGCCGCCAAAGACGCTTGCCCGGTTTTCCCAGCCCACTTTCACCCAAGTGCTCATACTCACCGGCCAGCTGAACAGGAACGCTCTTGCTGCCAAGGCAGGATTAAACAGGTTCTTGCCAATGCCGCCAAAGAGCATTTTTACCACAATAATGGCAAAGGCATCGCCGATGATCAGCTGCCAGTAGGGAATGGTAGGCGGACACACAAAGGCCAGAAGCAGGCCTGTGACCAAGGCGGAGAGGTCGTAGGTCTTGTCATTTTGATGCATCAATACGCACCAAAGCTTTTCCAGCACCGCGCAGGCTGCCATACTCATCAGGCAGACCACCAATGCACGCAGACCGAAGAAGTACACGCTGCCTGCCAGCGCCGGTGTCAGAGCCACCAGCACATGACGCATGATGGCGCGGGTGGTGTTGGGGGTGTGGGCATGAGGAGAACTGGAAATGGTCAGCTCATAGTAGTATTTCATTTGTGCCATGATCCGATCTCCTTTCTCACTTTTTGACTGCGTCCCGAATCTTCTGCTTGCCGGAACGGAACGCCAGCACCAGCGGTACGCCTGCAGGACAGTTATACGCGCAGCAGCCGCACTCGATGCAGTCCATCAGGTGGGTCTTGTTCATTTCTTCGATATCGTTTGTGTAAAGGGCTTTGTACATCAGCACCGGCATCAGCCGCATGGGGCAGATATCGATGCACTTGCCGCAGCGGATGCAGTGGGGGTCTTCCACATTAAAGCGGTTCTTCTTGCCCAGCACCGTTACGGCGTTGCAGGCCTTTACCGTAGATACGGACAGGTCAAACTGGGCAACGCCCATCATAGGACCGCCGGAGAGGACCTTGTAGGGATTCTCCGAGTGACCGCAGGCTTCCAACAGGTCGTTGAAGCTGGTGCCGATGGGTACTTGCAGATTCTTGGGCTCCATCAGGATATCACCGGATACGGTGACGGCCCGGCTGATCACCGGCATACCTAAGTACACAGCGTCATAAACGGCTTTGCAGGTGGCAATGTTGAACACCGCACAGCCGACTGCTGACGGCAGTCCGCCGCTGGGGACCTGCCGCCCGGTGATTGCGCGGATCAGCTGCTTTTCCGCGCCCTGGGGATACTTGGCAGGCAGGGGATGGACTTTTACGCCGGACTTGCCTACATAGGCCTTTAAGGCGGCAATGGCTTCCGGCTTGTTGCTTTCCACGCCGATGTGGGCTTCATCCAGCCCTAAGATCTTCATCAGGATCTGAATGCCGGCAATGAGCTTATCCGGCATCTCCCGGCACAACCGGTCGTCCACTGTGATGTAGGGTTCGCATTCGCCGGCGTTGATAATGAGCTTATCCACCTTGCCGATACCGCCGGAGAGCTTTACATGGGTGGGGAAGGCTGCGCCACCCATACCCACAATACCGGCTTCCCGGATAATGCCGATCAGTTCTTCCGGAGTCAAAGCATCGATCTCTTCTTTGGTTCGGGGCTTAATATCCTCCCAAAGGGTGTCCTGATGGTCGTTTTCGATGACCACGCTCATCACCGTCACACCGCTGACATGGGCACGGGCTTCCACAGCCTTGACCTTGCCGGATACGGGAGCGTGGACAGGAACGCACAGTCCCTGATTGTCACCGATCTTCTGACCTTTTTTTACCAAATCGTTTTTCTTTACCAGCGGTTCACAGGGCACACCGATATGCTGGGACATGGACACCACCAGCGTATCCGGTGCCGGATAGGTCTGGATCAGCCGATCCCGGGTGTAGGACTTGTGATCCTTAGGATGCAGACCGCCTAAAAAAGACAAAGCCATAGCGCTTACCTCACTTATTTTTTGATAGAGTCCAAGATAGCACACAATCTTGTGTTTGTCCATAGAAATGTGGCATTTTGCACAAAAAAACGGAAGAAAATATGTTTATATCGATAAAAAATGATGGATTAACCGAATTTTTAGAGGATTTTTTAAGAAATCGGGTCAAAGGGGGCGGGTTTCTCTTTACAACTACCCCGCAGGTCGGTATAATGGAGAAAAAACAGGAAGGAATATGGGCATGGGTTTACGGTTCCGAAAAGGGGATATGGTTGCCATCGTTGCAGTTTTGCTTTTGACCGGACTGGTGTTTGCCATGTTTCTTCCGGGTCAAACGGCTTCCGGCGCTGTGGCGGAAATCTATCAAAACGGAAAGCTGTTAAAAACGGTCTCCTTGGCGGAGGATCAGGAATTTACCGTAGAGGGCGCTTATCGAAACACCGTCACAGTCCGTGACGGTCAGATCGCAGTAACCGCTTCCGACTGTCCGGGACAGGATTGCCTGCACTGCGGCTTCACCGGAACTGCCGGCAAAAGCATCGTGTGCCTGCCCAACGGCTTGGAGATCCGCGTTGTGGGAAGATCCGACGATGTGGATTTTGTGGTGAGGTGAGGGCATGCGGTCAGCGAAACAAATTTCTCTTTGCGCGGTGATGATCGCGCTGGCACTGGCGCTGTCCTACACCGAGCGTCTGCTGCCCTTGCAGCTGCTGATCCCGTTGCCGGGGGTCAAATTGGGCCTTGCCAATATCGTAACGCTGCTTGCGCTTTGCCTGTTCCGCAGCCGGTATGCCTTCGTGATTTTGCTGCTGCGGTGCTTGCTGGGGGCGGTTTTTGGCGGCGGCATTACCGGACTTATGTTTTCCCTGTCCGGTGGTATGCTGGCGCTGGGGGTTATGGCGCTAAGCAGAAAGCTGCCATTTCTTTCTCTGTTCGGTGTCAGCGTACTGGGGGCGGCAGCCCACCAGATCGGACAGATCCTGGCGGCAATGGCGCTGATGCGATCTGTCTATGTGGCGGCTTATTTGCCGTGGCTGCTGCTGGTTTCCTTGGCAACAGGCCTGCTGACCGGCAGTATGACCGCAGGCGTTTTGCGGCTTTTGCCCAAGGGATCTGTGCAGATCCCAAAGGGAATGGACAGGGGGTAGCGGTATGGGAAAAAGAATACTGTGTATCCTGCTGACAGCCTTGCTGCTGTTGTTGCCGCTGTCCGGCTGCAGGAAACAGAAGCAGCCCTACACCGTTACCTATCTGGACATGTTCGACACGGTGACCACCATCCTCGGCACACAGGATTCCGAGGCGCAGTTTCAGCAGGCAGCCCAACAGATCCGCGATGAATTGCTGCGCTACCACCGGCTGTTTGATATTTATAAGGAATATGCGGGCGTAAGCAACCTTAAAACCGTCAACGATCAGGCAGGCGTTGCGCCGGTAACGGTGGATGCGCCGGTGATCGAATTGCTGAAAGACTGCAAGACCTATTACGAACGGACCGGGGGCAAGGTGAATGTGGCCATGGGCAGCGTGCTGCGGCTTTGGCACGAAGCAAGACAGGCGGAGATCGCCAAGCTGCCGGATAGGGAAGCCCTGACCGAGGCGGCAGACCATACGGACATTGCCTGCGTGAAGATCGACGAGAACGCATCCACGGTGTATCTGACCGATGGGGCTATGTCCTTGGATGTGGGCGCCGTTGCCAAGGGCTGGGCAGTCCAAGAGGCGGCGCAGTCTGCTCCGGAGGGGATGCTCATCAGCGTAGGCGGTAATGTTTACGCCACCGGCGCAAAAGATCAGGATGGAACGCCGTGGATCGTAGGCATTCAGGACCCGGCAAACAGCAGCGAAATGATCTGTAAGCTCTCCCTTGCCCATGGCGCGGTGGTCACCAGCGGCGACTATCAGCGGACATACCGGGTAGACGGCAAGGACTACCACCACATCATTGATCCCACGACCCGGATGCCTTCCGCGTATTTCCGCAGCGTTACCGTGGTAGCGGAGGACTCGGCGCTGGCAGACGCGCTGTCCACGGCGTTGTTTTTGCTTCCTTTGGAGGAGGGAAAGGCGTTGGCGGAGCGCTGGGGCGTGGAGGCGTTTTGGGTAGACGGGAAAGCAAATACCTATATGACCGATGGCTTTGAAGAGCTACTATATCAATAGAAAAGAGGAGAAACGATGAAAAAGATTTTAGCATTATTGATGGCGCTGTGCCTGCTGGCAGCCTTCTGTGGCTGTAAAGCACAGGAAGAAAACAGCAAAAAGCCCGGAACTTCCGTAAATGGCGGCGCAGATGACGATGAAATCCAAGGCACGCAGTCTACGAAGCGGCCTGTAAGCGTCTACGGCGACGGCTCCAACTGATAGAAAGACATCGCAAATGGGAAACGGTTCCCATAGAAAAATCCCTGCATCTTTTGATGCAGGGATTTTGTTTATGCATTTTGGGCATCTCTCAGCTTATCCAGCTTCACATTGCGGAAGTAGAGGCAGATGTCAATGGTGATCTCAATAAAGTTCAGGAAGTAGAATGCCCAGCTAAGGAAGAAGATCCAGTTGGCAGTGCCGTTAAAGAAGAGCACGAAGTTCTTGGTAATGCCGAAGATGTAGCCGATCCAGATGAAGATCTCGAACTGGAGGCTCTTGCCCTTGGCGGTACGGGACTTCCATGACTTGTAAACGGAGAGAGGCCAGCTCAGACCGAAGCAGATGATCATGATGGTCTCATACAGAGTTGCGATGGTTGCAGGTGTCATAGTTATTATCCTTTCTTTTCGCGGTCAGCCAAATAGGCGGCACGACCGGTTTTATATAAATTATTGCCGTGACAGTCGATGATGACCACCAAAGGCATATCTTCCACATAAAGCTTCCGCAGCGCTTCAGCGCCTAAGTCCTCGTAGGCGATGAGTTCACAGGATTTGATGCACTTGGCAAGCAGCGCTCCTGCGCCGCCGATGGCGCCGAAATAGACACCGCTGTATTTTTGCATGGCCTCCACCACTTCCGGCAGCCGGGCGCCTTTGCCGATCATGCCTCTTGCACCGACAGACAAAAGCGTGGGTGCATAGGCATCCATCCGACCGGAGGTGGTAGGACCGGCAGGGCCGATGACCTGACCGGGCTTTGCCGGGGTAGGACCTACATAATAAATGGTAGCGTCCATCGGGTCAAAGGGCAGCGCTTCTCCCCGGGCCAAGGCTTCGCACATCCGCTTGTGACCGGCATCCCGGGAGGTGTAGATGGTGCCGGTCAGATATACGGTGTCACCTGCCTGCAGGGTTTGGGCAAGGTCGGCGGTCAGGGGGAGGGTAATGTGTTTTTCCATTACAGCACCTCCTGCTTGTGCCGCGTCACATGGCAGTTGATATTCACGGCGCAGGGCATGCCTGCAATGTGGGTGGGCATGGTTTCGATCTGCAAACCGATGGCGGTAGTCCTGCCGCCAAGACCCTGCGGACCGATGCCCAGTTCGTTGACCTTTTGCAGCAGCGTGTCTTCCAGCTCCGCGTAATAGGGGTCAGGGTTGTGACTGCCCACAGGACGCAGCAGCGCCTTTTTGGCAAGCAGCGCCGCCTTATCAAAGGTGCCGCCGATGCCTACGCCGATGACCATAGGGGGACAGGGGTTCGGACCGGCGTTTTCCACCGTTTCCAAAATAAAATCCGCAATGCCCTGCAGACCGGCAGAGGGCTTGAGCATCCGAATGGCGCTCATATTCTCACTGCCGAAGCCCTTGGGGGCAAGGGTAACGGTGACCCGGTCACCGGGAACGATCTCGGTGTACAGCATGGCAGGGGTGTTGTCGCCGGTGTTGCCCCGACGGATGGGATCCGCCACCACGCTTTTCCGCAGATAGCCCTTTTCGTAGCCCCTGCGGACGCCTTCATCCACAGCCTGCCGCAGATCGCCGCCTGTAAAATGCACATCCTGCCCGATCTCCAGAAAGACACAGGCCATACCGGTATCCTGACAGATGGGAACATTCTCCTGATCGGCAATGTGATAGTTTTCTATGATATTATCCAAGATACTTTGGGCGATCCCACCGTCCTCTTGGAGGCGGAAACGCGTAAGGGCGCACTTGACATCCTCGGGCAGGTGCAGGTTGGCGTCGATGCACAACCGCTCTACTGCGTCGGCAACTGCGCTGACAGGGATTTCCCGCATGAGATCACCTCCTGAATACCGAGGGTAATTTTACACCAAAAAGGAAGAAATTGCAAGGGGAAAAACGATAGCGGCCGCCGTTGCTGCCGCAATCTGCCGCTTTTGGTAGATATTAACAAAAAAATGCTTTGGAAACTGTTGCATTTGTAAAAGCGTCTAAAAACCTCTTTACAAACAGGCGGATTTGTGTTATATTTATCAGGAAATCAGGGTAGGAACACCTGCCCGTAAAAGGAGGAAAATGATAATGAAAAAACTTCTCGCAATTACCTTAGCACTGATCATGGTTCTGGGCATGGCAGCATGTAATGCCGGCAGCGGAGAGACCAAGGTTTCTGTTTTCTGGTACGACGAGTCTGACGTATATCTGGCATCCGTTCGCGCTGAGCTGAACAAGGAGCTGGATAAGCTGGGCGTTGAGTATGACAACCAGTATGCAGCTAAGGACCAGTCCAAGCAGCTGGACCAGATCAAGACCGCTGTTGCAGGCGGCTCCAACCTGCTGATCGTCAACCAGGTCACTTCCGGTGACCCCGACACCGCTGAAGCCATCATCGAGGCTGCAGGCGATATCCCCGTCATCTTCTTCAACCGCGCTATCGGCGATAAGGGCTCCGATGTTACCATGCTGGGCAAGTACAGCACCGCTTGCTTCATCGGCACCGACGCTCCCGAGGCAGGCCACATGCAGGGCAAGATGGTCGGCGAGTATGTTCTGGCCAACTTCGACAAGCTGGACCTGAACAAGGATGGCAAGATCTCCTACGCTATGTTCAAGGGCGAAGAGGGTAATGCTGAGGCTATCTACCGTACCCAGTACGGTGTGGAAGACGCTGACAAGATCCTGACCGATGCCGGCAAGCCCGCTCTGGTCTACTTCGACGCAGCCGCACAGCAGAAGTGGCAGACCGACCTGGAAGGCGCATGGTCCGCTAAGGCTGCTAAGGACTACATGGAGACCAACATGGTTCAGTACAATGCTGACAACAACAACATGATCGAGCTGGTCATTTGTAACAATGACGGCATGGCAGAAGGCGTTGTTGCTGCTCTGCAGCAGGCCGGCTACAACAAGGAAGGCAAGACCGTCATCCCCGTATTCGGCGTTGACGCTACCGACGCAGCTAAGGCTCTGATCAAGGAAGGCTCCATGATCGGCACCGTGAAGCAGGATGCAAACGGCATGGCAGTGGCTATCGCACAGACCGCAAAGGCTATCAGCGAGGGCAAGACCCCCATTGATGCACTGGCAGGCCTGACCGACGAGCGCTTCTCCGTTGCAGGCGACTGCAAGGCAAAGCTGTACGTTGCTTACGCACCCTACACCGGCGAATAATCGAATCGAAACCTAAAATCCGGGCAGCTGCCGTTCCGGCGGCAGCTGCCTTAAATAAAGCAGTAGGAATCGGTGGACACCGGGATCCCCGATGTGTACCGATTCCTATCGCCACCGGTTTGAATCAATCAATTTTTAAGGAGGAACGGAAAAATGAGTCACGATGTTCTTCTGAATATGGTAGACATATCCAAATCCTTTCCCGGCGTGAAAGCGCTGGATAAAGTCAATTTGCAAGTCAAAGCCGGAACTGTCCACGCCCTGATGGGCGAGAACGGCGCCGGCAAATCCACGTTAATGAAGTGTCTGTTCGGTATCTACTCCAAGGACAGCGGTCATGTGTATCTGGACGGCAAGGAAGTGGATTTCAAGAGCAGCCGCGAGGCGCTGGACAACGGCGTGGCCATGGTGCATCAGGAGCTGAATCAGGCGCTGAAGCGCTCGGTTATGGATAACATCTGGCTGGGTCGTTACCCCAAGATCGCCGGTATCGCCGTCAATGAGAAGAAGATGTACAAAGACACCATGGCGGTCTTTGAGGAGCTGGAGATCAATGTGGATCCCCACCGGATCATGAGCACCATGCCTGTCTCTCAGCGGCAGATGGTGGAGATCGCCAAGGCGGTTTCCTACAATTCCAAGGTCATCGTCTTTGACGAGCCTACCTCTTCGCTGACAGAAGAGGAAGTGGAACACCTGTTCCGCATTATCAACATGCTCCGTGACCGGGGCGTTGCCATTATCTATATCTCCCACAAGATGGCAGAGATCAAGCGGATCTCCGATGAGATCACCATCATGCGCGACGGCCAGTGGGTCGCCACCGAGCCTGCCGCCAATCTGGAGATGAAGGACATTATCCGCCTGATGGTGGGCCGTGAGCTGACCAACCAGTTCCCACCCAAGACTAATAAGCCCGGCGAGGTGTACCTGCAGGTGCAGGACATCACCGGTATGTACAACCAGCTGCGCCATGTATCCTTTGAAGCCCGTCGGGGCGAGATTCTGGGTCTGGCAGGTCTGGACAGCTCCGGCAGAACGGAGACCTTGGAGAGCATCTTTGGCATCCGTACCCGGAAGGACGGCAAGATACTGCTGGATGGCAAGGTCTGCCGCAACCGCAGCGCCGGCGAGTCCATCAAAAACGGCTTTGCTCTGCTGACGGAGGAGCGCCGTGCTACCGGTATCTTCGGCGTGCTGAACATCCGGGAGAATACGGTGATCTCCAGCCTGAAGCGCCATAAGCGCCTTGGCTTCTATCTCAGCGAGAAATCTCAGAAAGCAGATACCCAATATTATATCGATGCCATGCGCACCAAAACACCCTCTCAGGAAACCAAGATCCGCGCCCTGTCCGGCGGTAACCAGCAGAAGGTCATTATCGGCCGCTGGCTGCTGACCGATCCGGAGGTGCTGCTCTTGGACGAGCCGACCCGCGGTATCGATGTGGGCGCAAAGTACGAGATATACCAGCTGATCCTGGACTTGGCAAACAAGGGGAAAACCGTCATCATGGTCTCCTCCGAAATGCCGGAGCTTCTGGGTGTATGTGACCGTATCGTGGTCATGTCCGGCGGACGGGTGGCCGGTGAAGTGGATGCCCGTAACACCACCCAGGAAGAAATCATGACCCTTGCGGCCAAATATGTATAAGGAGGAATTTGCTATGGTAAATCCTGTAAAAAATCTGCAGCAAACCGCTGCCCAGTACCGGGAGATGGACAAGAAGGATAAGCGCCGCTTCTGGACGGACGGCATTTTGAACAATGCTCTGTATATTCTCATGCTGGCGTTCTGTATCTACACCGCCATTCAAAAGCCCAACTTCCTGAGCCTTGGCTCTCTCGGCAACCTGATCGTGCAGGTGGCAGCATACCTGCCCATGGCGCTGGGTATCGCCGGTTGTATCGTGCTGACGGGTACTGACCTGTCCGCAGGCCGTATCGCAGGCCTGACCGCTGCCGTCACCGGCGCGTTCCTGCAGCGTACGGACTTCGCCAACAAGATGCTGACCTTCCTGCCTGCGGTGACTCCCTTCTGGATGTTCGTCACCCTGCTGACCGTTGTGGCCATCGGCGCCGTCATCGGTCTGGTCAACGGCTTCTTCGTAGCCAAGTTCAACCTGCACCCCTTCATCGTCACCCTGTCCACCCAGCTGATCACCTACGGTATCATCCTGTGGTTCTTCGGTATCAACGGCAACAACGGCCAGCCCATCTCCGGCCTGAGCGATACTTACAAGCAGTTTGTAGGCGCTGAATTGTTCAAAATGGGCAATACCCGTATCCCCATGTATGTGCTGTACGCAGCCATCCTTGCCTTTGTCATGTGGTTCATCTGGAACAAGACCACCTTCGGTAAGAACATGTTTGCCGTAGGCTCCAACGGCGAAGCCGCCAAGGTCTCCGGTGTCAATGTGTTCTGGACCACCGTGCTGGTTCACACGCTGGCCGGCGCTATGTACGGCTACTCCGGCTTCGTGGAAGGCTACCGCGCCGGTTCTATCGCAGCCGGTACCGGCACCAACTACGAATGTGACGCCATTGCAGCCTGTGTCATCGGCGGCGTTTCCTTCGTGGGCGGCACCGGTAAGATCAGCGGCATCATTCTGGGTGTTGTGATCCTGCGTGTTATCTTCATCGCCCTGACCATGCTGGGTGTTGACTCCTCCAGCCTGTATATCATCAAGGGCGCCATCATCCTCTGCGCTTGCGCACTGGATATGCGGAAGTATCTGGTTAAGAAGTAATGGAAGAAAACAAGGAAAACCCTCAAGAAGAACTTCCCAAGTTCCGCGGTCTTTACCGCCATGTAAAGATCTCTGTGAAAACGCTGGATATTATCATTGTGTCCTGCATCATCGTGATCATTGTGGCCACCGTTATCGGTCTGCAGAATCCCGGCTTTACCGTTACCTTTGATTCCCGCGGCGGTACCGATGTAGCGCCCGTGAAGCAGGAAGCAGGCAAACTGCTGGATCTGCCTCCATCACCTACCCGGGAGGGTTATGTCTTTACCGGCTGGTATAAAGACAGCGCCTGCGATGAAAAGTGGAATGCAGAAATAGACACAGTGGAGGAGGACCGTGTTCTCTACGCCGGCTGGGAAAAAGTAGAATAACAAAAAGCTCCCTGATGTAAATCGCATCAGGGAGATTTTTAATTCAGTAGGATGTCATTGCGAAGGGCAGCGCACACCGGCATGGCAATCTCCCTGTGGTTAGGGGATCATCGCGTTGATGGCATTATGAAAAATCATGCCGGCTGCCGCCGTCGCTGCCCATGGCTTCGTATAGACAGACGATTTTCTCGATCCTGTCAAAGCATTCTCTGTCCTCTAAGGCTTCATCGTCTAAAATTTCCCGGATCTTTTGTAACGCCTGATAGCATTGCAGTTCCACGATCTGCAGAACCGTTTCCGCGGAAAGGACGGTCGAATCCCCAAGCTGCCGGTTCAAAATCTGCTGATACAATTCCATATTGCGATCCCTCTTTCTTTATAGTTTTGCTGCAAGTATACCCTGATAAAACAGCGAAACCTATCAAATACTGTCGAAATCCTATAATCTGCCCACAGACACCCCTTTGGGGTACTTCTATAGATTAGTATAATAAATATGCATTGCAAATGCAATGCATATTTTCAATACGATAGAGGCTAAATTATAGGCAAGACAAATGCAATGCGAGGTGTATGCTATGGGGAAATTTTCAATTCCGGAAACACCGCCGACGGTGAATAAGACCGTGCGGTTTCCCACTAATGTGGTAGAGAATGTGGAGCAGGCAATTCAGGGAAAGGACTGTACCTTTTCCGGTTTTGTGATCGCTGCGGTAAAATCTGCCTTGGAAGATCTGGAAAACCAATAAAATAAACAGCACCTGAGCGCTTGCGTCAGGTGCTGTTTGCTGTTTATTACATATACATGGGGAACTTCTTGCAGATCTCGGCAACGGTTGCCTTGACCTCGTCGGCAGTGCTCTCAAAGTCCTTAGCAGTCAGGGCAATGCAGTGAGCGATCTTCTCCATTTCCTCTGCGCCCAAGCCACGGGTGGTCACTGCAGCAGTACCGATGCGGACACCGCTGGTGATGGAGGGCTTTGCAGGATCGCCGGGGATGGCGTTCTTGTTCAGGGTGATGTGGTTGGCATCGCAGCGCTCCTGCAGCTCCTTGCCGGAGATGTTCATGGGACGCAGATCCGCCAGCATCAGGTGGTTGTCCGTACCGCCGGTGACCAGATCGAAGCCTTCCTTCAAAAGGGCCTTTGCCATGACCTGTGCATTGGCTACCACATTGGCGGCGTATGCCTTGAAATCGTCAGACATGGCTTCCTTCAGGCACACAGCCTTGGCGGCGATAACATGCTCCAGAGGACCGCCCTGGGTGCCGGGGAACACAGCGGAGTTGATCTTCTTGGCGTACTCTTCCTTACCCATGATCAGACCGCCGCGAGGACCGCGGAGCGTCTTGTGGGTAGTGGTGGTGACGATGTCCGCGTAGGGGACAGGGCTCATGTGCGCGCCGCCGGCAACCAGACCGGCAATGTGGGCCATATCCACCATGAAGATGGCGCCTACTTCGTGGGCAATGTCTGCGAAGATCTTAAAGTCAATGGCTCTGGGATATGCGGAAGCGCCGGCAATGATCAGCTTGGGCTGATTCTTCTTTGCCAGATCCCGGATCTCGTCGTAATCAATGAGGCCGGTCTCATGGTTTACATCGTAGGAAACCACATTGTAGTACTTACCGGAGATGTTGGCAGGGCTGCCGTGGGTCAGGTGACCGCCGTTGGCAAGGCTCATGCCCATGAGGGTGTCGCCGGGGTTCAGGAAAGCCAGCTCCACAGCCATGTTGGCCTGTGCGCCGGAGTGAGGCTGTACATTGGCAAACTCTGCGCCGAACAGAGCCTTGGCTCTGTCGATACACAGCTGCTCGATTTCATCCACCACATGGCAGCCGCCGTAGTAGCGCTTGCCGGGCAGACCCTCGGCATACTTGTTGGTGAGGATAGAGCCCATAGCGGCGATGACTGCAGGGGAGGCAAAGTTCTCGGAAGCGATCAGCTCCAGACCGTCCTTCTGACGGGAGAACTCTCTGTCCATCATTTCTGCCAATTCGGCATCAAACTGGGATACAAATCCGATTGAATCAATAGGTTTGCTGAGCATAATATAATTCCGCCTTTATCTAAAATATTATTTTTTACATAAAAAACGCAGTCCCAAAAGGACTGCTCACAGCGCAGGCATACCATGCCCACCAACGCATCTCCGTCCGTTTGCCTGAGAGATTCGGCACTTGCCTTGCACCTTCGGCACACAACTGAATGTGTTCTCCAGAGAGTCCTCAATCATCCGGTCCTACAAGCTTTCCGGATGCTTCACAGGGAATATTCTGTTTTCTGTAGACAATTATACACATATTTTGATAAAAGTCAATGGGAAAACCAAATAAATTAACATAGCAATTTCGGAACATTTTTATACACAATCAAAATGATCGCGGCAGAATCTGCCGCGATCATGGTGCTTATTCTTTGGTTTCCTCTTCGGTCACTTCGGCTTCTGCCGGTTCGGGAGGGCTGACAAAGGCCATCAGCTCGTCGCCGGTAATGGTCTCCTTCAGCAGCAGATACTGGGCGATCTCGTCTAACAGTGCCCGGTTGTCCTCCAAAAGCTTCTTGGCCTCCGTATAGCACTGAGCCAGCAGCTTCTGTACGGCTTTGTCCACTTGAGCGGCAGTCTCCTGAGAGCAGTCTAAATAGGTTTGAGAATCCAGATATTCATTCTGTACCGAAGCAGGCGCCATCAGCCCCAGCTCTTCGCTCATACCGTAATGGGCGATCATATTCCGGGCAAGGGCGGTGGCCCGCTGAATATCATTGGAAGCGCCGGTGGTCTTAACGCCGAATACCACCTGCTCAGCGGCTCTGCCGCCAACCAGCGTCCGCAGCTCGGTCATCAGTTCGTCAGCAGTCTGCAGGAACTTTTCCTCTTCGGGCATCTGCATGGTGTAGCCCAGCGCACCGGAGGTGTGGGGAACGATGGTGATCTTGGATACGGGCTGCGCGTGCTTTTCCAAAGCAGCCACCAAGGCGTGACCCACTTCATGATATGCCACCAGCCGCTTTTCGGTATCGGTCAGGACGGTGTGCTTCTTTTCCGTGCCGGCAATGACTACCTCAAAAGACGCCAGCAGGTCCTCTTGCGTGACGGTCTTGCGGCCCATGCGGACAGCCCGCAGCGCGGCTTCATTCACAAGGTTGGCAAGATCTGCGCCTACCGCACCGGCGGTGGCCTGAGCCAGCTTTCGCAGATCCACATCCTCGGAGAGCTTGATCTTCCGGGTGTGGACCTTCAGGGTGTCCAGACGGCCCTGCAGGTTGGGACGGTCCACCACGATCCGCCGGTCAAAACGGCCGGGCCGCAGCAGCGCTTTGTCCAAAATCTCGGGACGGTTGGTTGCCGCCAAGCACACAATACCCTTGGAGGAGTCAAAGCCGTCAATTTCGCCTAAAAGCTGATTCAGGGTCTGCTCATGCTCGGAATTGCCGCCGTAACGGGAATCCCGGGAACGGCCTACCGCGTCGATCTCGTCGATGAAAATAATACAGGGCGCAACCTTTGCCGCCTGCTGGAACAGGTCGCGGACGCGGCTTGCGCCTACACCCACAAACATTTCCACAAAGTCCGAACCGGAGATGGAGAAGAAGGGAACATTGGCTTCGCCGGCAACGCCCTTGGCAAGGAGGGTCTTGCCCGTACCGGGAGAGCCTACCAGCAAAGCGCCCTTAGGCAGCTTGGCACCGATCTCTGCGTATTTTTGGGGATTGTTCAAAAAGTCGATGATCTCCTGCAGGGATTCCTTGGCTTCATCCTGACCGGCCACATCCTTAAAGGTGACACCGGTCTGCTTCTCCATGTACATCTTTGCCTTGCTGGCGCCGATGGAGCCCATCATGCCCTCACCGCCTAACTTCTTGGAGATGCGGCTCATCAGCAGGAAGGTCAGACCGAACATGGCCACATAGAACAAAATGGTAATGATGCCGGAGTTGTCCTCCACAATGACCTGAGATACCTTAACGCCTTGGGCATTGAGCTTATCTGCCAAAGCAAGGGCATCGCCGCCGCTGGGCAGACCCGTGTAACAGGCCTGTTGCTGAGAAGCAGGCTTAGCAGCTTCATCCTTGGTCAGGTAGATGATCCGGTCGTAGTGCAGCTCTACTTCGGCAAGGTTGTTTTTCTCCATTGCACTTGCAAAATCGGAGTAGGTGGTTTCCTTGTACTGACCGGCAACCACCGCATTGTAGATGGTGCTGATCAGCAGCAGAACGATCACGGAGATCAATACGGTGATCCAGATGTTACCCTTAGGCTTTTTGTTATCCTTCTTGGGATCGTCCGGTTTCTTTTGCTTGGGATCCATTGGCATATCGCCTCCTTGGATTTCTGATAGTATTCATTGTGTTACACTATAACATAAAAAATTCCATTACGCAACGATTCTTCCGGTAAACATTTTGTAAAATGTCGGGAAGCCCTATCCGGAAATCTGAAACAGGATCTGTAGGGGCGATTCACGAATCGCCCGTAAAATAAATTGCTTTTGCAAACCGACAATATTTTACAGTTGAGAAGTTGGAAGAAATCTGTTATAATAACGAAAGTATAAGTAAAAGTATACCCAATTTGGCAGGAGAGTATGACAATGAGAGATCAGAAACGCCGCGAACCGCGGTTTGAACGCAGAGAAAGACCGGAAGAAAAAGAAGAGGTGGAAGGTCAGCTGGAGGGCAGAAACGCCCTGACGGAAGCCTTGCGCAGCGGACGCACCATCGACAAGGTGTTCATCGCCTCCGGGGATACGGATAAAGGCCTGCAGCGTTTGGCAGCCCAAGCCAAGGAAGCCGGCGCGGTGATCGTACCGGTGGACAGAAGAAAGCTGGACATGATGAGTACAACCCATGCCCATCAGGGCGTCATTGCCATGGCGGCTGCCAGAGAGTACTTCACCGTTGACGATCTTCTGCAGGAGGCAGCCGACCGGGGAGAAAACGCGTTGGTGGTGATCTGTGACGAGCTGTCCGATCCCCACAATCTGGGTGCTATTCTCCGATGCGCGGAGTGCGCCGGCGCTCACGGCGTCATCATTCCCAAGCGCCGCAGCGTGGGCCTGACCGCTACGGTGGCAAAGGCTTCTGCCGGCGCTGTGGAGTATATGAAGGTGGCAAGAGTGACCAATATCAATGCTACCATCAGCGAATTAAAGGAAAAGGGTATTTGGATCTTCGGCACAGCCGCCGAGGGCTCTATCCCCATGTATCAGGCAGATCTGACCGGCCCTGCCGCCATTGTCATCGGCTCGGAGGGCGACGGCATGAGCCGGCTGGTGCGGCAGAACTGCGATGTGACGGTGCATATCCCAATGAAAGGGCAGATCTCCTCGCTGAACGCCTCTTCGGCAGCGTCGATCCTTCTGTATGAGGCGGTGCGTCAGCGGTTAAACGGATAGGAGGGTATCTATGGACGAAAAAGAACTGGAATTCAGTCTGGATGATATTCTGAAGGAATTTAGCAATGCTCCTTTAGGGGAAGAGGATCAGGCGCTTTTGGAAGCGGTGGGCGTGTCTGTGGACTTGTCCCCGGAGAAAGAGCCGGAAGCTGTCAATGAAGCGCCTGCGCCGGCAGAACTGGAGGATGCGGATGCGGATGTGCGCATTGCTGCGCCGGTTTCCCCAAAACCGGTGACACCGGCTTCCACCGATACGGTGCGGTTAGACCCTGTGGTGACAGGTGATACCGTCCGCTTGGATACGGCAGTCACCGCCGATACCGTCCGCTTGGATACGGCAGCTACCGCCGATACCGTCCGCTTGGATCCTGTGATGACCGGCGATACGGTTCGTCTGGACGCTGTGGGCGTTCCTGCGGATGACGATACCCGGCTCTATCCTCCTACGCAAACAGAATCCTTTACCCGCACTTGGGAACCGGAGTACGAGCAGCCCATCGGTGAGTATGTGCCGCCTAAGCCGATTTCCTTCCGTCCCAATTCCAAATTGCAGGAGCTGAAGCGGAAGCTGGTATCCGGTCCGGAAAAGCAGTATTATAAGCTGTCAGAACGGGGCAGCGGCAAGCTGCAGGCGGCTATTTTCCTGAGCTTGCTGGTGGTGCTTCTCAGTGCCGGTGTAACGGTGCTGGATGCGCTGGGCATGATCCGTCCCGAGAGAATGAAGCTTTTGGTATTCAGCCAGTTTTTGGCGATGCTGATTTCTGCGCTTTTGGGCAGCTTCCAGCTGATCGACGGCTTGGCGGATATCGTGCGGAAGCGCTTCAGCCTGAACAGCCTGATGCTCTTTACATTTCTTGCTTGCGTGGCTGACGGAATCGTCTGTCTGCGGCAGTTAAAAGTGCCTTGCTGTGCAGCCTTTAGCCTGCAGGTGACCATGTCCCTGTGGAGCAGCTATCAGGTTCGGACATCCCGACTCGGCCAACTGGATACGCTGCGGAAAGCCACCCGTTTGGACGGCATTGTGGCGGAACCGGATTATTATGACGGCATGCCCGGCTATTTGCGTGCCGAGGGCCGTGTCGAGGACTTTATGGACACCTATACCCGGCGCTCCGGTCCGGAAAAAATGCTGTCGATCTATGGCTTTGTGGCGCTGCTGGTCAGCATTGGCGTAGGTGTTACTGCCGGTGTGCTTCACGGCGCGTCCTTTGGTATCCGGGTGCTGGCGGTGACTCTGCTGGCGGCGACACCTGCTACGATCTTTATTGCCGTCACCCGACCCTTCGCGATCTTGGGTCGCCGGCTGCATAAGCTGGGCACGGTGCTGTGCGGCTGGCACGGCATCAAGGCCCTGTGCGGCAAGGCAGTATTTCCTGTGACCCATGATGACCTGTTCCCTGTGGGAACGGTAAAGCTCAACGGTGTCAAGTTCTTCTCTGACCGGGAACCGGATCAGACGGTGGCCTACGCCACTGCTCTGATTTGTGCAGACAACGGTGGACTGGTGCCGCTGTTTACCCAGCTTTTGGACAGCCGCAACGGCATCCATTACACCGCCCGGGAATACCGCGCTTATGAAGAGGGCGGTATCGGCGCTGTGGTCAATGGAGAAGCGGTGCTGGCAGGCAGCCTGTCCTTCTTAGAGAAGATGGGCGTAGAGATCCCCAAGGGAATTCGGGTAGGCCATGCGGTCTGTGTGGCCGTAGGCGGAGAGCTTTGCGGTCTGTTTGCTGTGGCGTATGAAAAGGTACGGGAAACTGCGGCCGGTGTGACTACCCTGTGTTCCTACCGGGGACTGCATCCGATACTTATCAGCGGCGATTTCATGCTGCGAGAGGGATTCCTGCGCTCCCGGTTCGGCAGCAATGTAAAGAAGATCCTGATCCCGGAGTATGAGACCAGAGAAGCGCTTCGCAAAAAGAAGCCTAAAGAGGAGGCGTTCTGCCTGCTGCTGACCACCAAGCCGGGTCTTGCCCCCATGGCATACGGCGTGTCCGGCGCAAGAGCCTTCCGTACCGCAAGCATGCTGGGCGGTATTATCCATATCATCGGCGGCGGACTGGGCATCGGTATGATGCTGGTGCTGGCGATCATGGGTGCAGGCTATTTGCTGACCCCCACGAACCTGTTTTTGTATGAGCTGATCTGGATGATCCCCGGTCTGCTGATCACGGAGTGGACAAGAGCGGTATAAAATAAGAAAACGGGACAGGCAAATGCCTGTCCTGTTTTTTGCTCCTATTGCGCCGTAGACAGATGTATTTCCCTTGCGAACAGAACAAATAGAAAGATTTGCAAAATTGACAAATTAGGCATTGAAATTATGAAAGTCTTCGTGTATAATGTCCTTATTGCGGTGCGTGCACCGAATTGTAAGCAGCGGAGGGCAAACGCCTTCCCGAAAGGAGATTAATATATGTACACAGCCAATTCTATTCGTAACATCTGTCTGCTCGGTCACAGCGGCAGCGGCAAGACCGCTCTTGCTGAGAGCTTATTGTATATGACCGGTGTCATTGACCGCATCGGCAAGAACGCCGACGGCAACACCGTCTGCGACTATGATCCGGAAGAGATCAAGCGCAATATTTCTATCTCCACTGCCGTAGTGCCTCTGGACTACAAGGGCGCTCGTATCAACCTGCTGGATGCTCCCGGCGGCTTTGATTTCTCCGGCGCAGCGATGGAAGCTCTCCGCGCTGCCGATGCAGCCATTATCGTCTGCTCTGCCAAGGACGGCATTACCGTTGGCTTTGAGAAGGCATGGAAGTACTGCGAAGAGCGCAATATGCCCCGTTTCATCTACATCTCCAAGGTAGACGAAGACAACGCCGACTACAACGCCACCTTCGACGCTCTGCGTGACAAGTACGGCAATAAGGTCGCTCCCGTTGTCGTGCCTATTTGGGATGCCAGCAAGAAGGTCACCGGCATCATCGATGTGCTGAACAAGCGCGCTTACGAGATGCAGAACCTGAAGCGTGTGGAGATCGAGGTCCCTGCCGACAAGGAATCCGTTATTGAAGAGTTCAACGATGCATTGAAGGAATCCGTTGCCGAGACCAGCGAAGAGCTGATGGACAAGTTCTTCGGCGGCGAAGACTTTACATACGCAGAGATGATCAAGGGTCTGCACACCGGCGTCATCGACCGTACCATGTATCCTGTTTTGTGCGGCTCCGGCGTTACCTGCTTGGGCAGCCTGATGCTGATGGATCATATCATCGACCTGCTTCCCAACCCTGTTGAGGGTAACTACCACAAGGCCACCACTGCTGACGGCAGCGTGGAAGAGTTTGTGGTCTCTCCCGGCGGCGTTCCCTCCGCATTCGTGTGGAAGACCGTCTCCGACCAGTACGGCAAGTACTCCTATGTGAAGGTCCTGTCCGGTACCATCACCTCCGATACCACCTTGGTCAACGCCCGTACCGGCGAGACTGAGAAGCTGGGCCGTCTGTACACCATGTGCGGCAAGAAGGCCAGCGAAGTGAAGGAGCTGTCCTGCGGCGATATCGGTGCCATCGGCAAGATGGACAAGGTCAAGACCGGCGATACCCTGTGTGATCCCCGTAAGGTGGTTTTCCTGAAGGGCATTCCTTATGCACCTGCTGTTTACTCCATGGCCATTGCTCCCAAGACCAAGGGTCAGGAAGATAAGGTCGGCGCAGGCCTGAACCGCCTGAACGAGGAAGATCCCTCCTTCTCTGTTCTCAACAACGCCGAGACCAAGCAGATCGTGATCTCCGGTACCGGCGACCAGCATTTGGATGTGCTGGTTTCCAAGCTGAAGTCCCGCTTCGGTGTGGATGCCGTTCTCAGCCCGGCAAAGGTTGCTTACCGCGAGAAGATCAAGAAGAAGGTCGAAGCTCACGGCCGTCACAAGAAGCAGACCGGCGGTTCCGGCCAGTTCGGTGATGTTTGGGTCCGCTTCGAGCCTCAGGAAGAGCAGGATGAGCTGATCTTCGCAGAGGAAGTTTTTGGCGGCTCTGTTCCCAAGAACTTCTATCCTGCTGTTGAAAAGGGTATTCAGGAAGCTGTTCAGAAAGGTCCTCTGGCAGGCTACCCCATGGTAGGCCTGAAGGCGGTTCTGTACGATGGCTCTTACCATCCCGTTGACTCCAACGAAATGGCATTTAAGCTGGCTGCGATTTTGGCCTTCAAGGAAGCAATGCCCAATGCAATGCCCACCCTGCTGGAGCCCATTGGCGCACTGGCTGTCACAGTCCCCGAAGCCTATGTGGGCGATGTGATGGGCGATCTGAGCAAGCGCCGCGGCCGTCCTCTGGGCATGACCCCCGATGCTGACGGCAACACCGTGGTAGAGGCGGAAGTTCCCATGGCAGAGATGAGCAGCTACGCCATTGACCTGCGGGCAATGACTCAGGCACGCGGCTCCTTCACTCTGGAGTTTGTCCGCTATGAGGAAGTTCCCAAGGCCAACCAGCAGAAGATCATCGACGAGGCTAAGAACGACGAATAATCCCATAAATCCGGCGGCGCAGACCATTTGGTTCTGCGCCGCTTTTTTGTGTGGAAATCGGAAAGAAAGTGTGTTAAAATAGCATAAATGTCAGTAAGAGAATGCAGGTGCGTGCATTGCACGCCCGTGGGCGATCCATGATCGCTGTTACAAAAATAATTAGGGGATTGTGCTTATGCTGCCAACTGAATTTTTGGAAAGAATGAAAACCCAGCTGGGGGAGGAATACCCTGCGTTTTTAGAATCTTTAGAGCGTCCCCGGGCGGTGGCGCTGCGGTTTAATCCCCTGAAAGGGGAGCAGCCTGCCTTGCCCTTTGTGGGTGATCCCGTGCCGTGGGAGGAGATGGGGTATTATTACGATCCCGAGGCAAGACCCGGTCTGCACCCATACCACGAAGCAGGCGTATACTACTTACAGGAAGCCAGCGCTATGGCGCCTGTGGCGCTGCTTGATCCACAACCCGGTGAGCGGATCTGCGACCTGTGTGCCGCTCCCGGCGGTAAGACGACCCAAATAGCCGGCAGATTGGCAGGGGCAGGCTTTTTGCTGTGCAATGAGATTAACCCAAAGCGCGCAAAGATCCTCAGCCGGAATATTGAACGGATGGGCGTTGCCAATGCTTTGGTCACCAATGAGCATCCTGAAAATTTAGCCAAACATTACCCCGGCTTCTTTGACCGGGTGCTGATCGATGCCCCCTGTTCCGGCGAAGGCATGTTCCGGAAGGAAGAGGCGGCGGTGACGGACTGGAGTCAGGAGACTGTGGAAATGTGCGCCCGGCGGCAGGCGGAGATTTTGCACAGCGGTGCGGCTTTGGTACGCCCCGGCGGACATCTGGTGTATTCCACCTGTACCTTTGCTCCGGAGGAGAACGAGCAGACGATCCTCCGCTTCCTGGAAGCCCATCCGGAATTTACGGCAGAATCGGTAGAAGCGCCTTACTTTACTCCGGCGGGAGAGGGTATGTTCCGACTGCTGCCCCATAAGCTGCTGGGCGAGGGACACTTTGCGGCAGTACTGCGCAAAGAGGAGGGTCCGGACCCGGAGACGCTTCCTGTGGAGGCGGCACAGAAGCTGCCCAAGCAGTGGCAGGAATTTGCCAAAAGCTTAGACATCACCTTGCCTGCCGGCAAGCCGGTGACCTTTGGACAGAGTCTGTACTGGGCGCCGGAGGATATGCCCTCTCTGCGCGGCATCCGGGTGCTGCGCCCGGGTCTGGAGCTGGGTGAGATGAAAAAGGACCGTTTTGAGCCGGCGCATGCCTTAGCTCTGTGGCTGAAGACTGCGAAAACCACCGTAGACCTTGCTCCGGACGGCAAGGAAATTGCCGCCTATCTGCACGGAGAGACCCTGCCTGCGGCGGTGTCCGGCTGGTGTCTGGTGACCACCGGCGGCTATTCTGTCGGTTGGGGAAAAGGTGACGGAAATATTCTGAAAAACCATTATCCCAAGGGTTTACGCCGATGAAAATCGCAAAATTTTGCTTTACATAACGACAGAATTGTGCTATACTTTTAAGGGTAGCCGGTGATTGTTTCCCGGCTTAAGCTATGCTATTCGCAAGGAGAGGATCGTCCTTGGCTAAATATGAGATCATAGGCGGCACACCGCTGAACGGTGAGGTCACCATCAGCGGCGCGAAAAATGCCGCAGTTGCGATCTTGCCGGCAGCCATTTTGGTCAGCGGCAAGTGTCGAGTGGAAAATGTACCGGATATTTCCGATGTCCGCATTTTGCTGAGCATTTTGGAGGACATGGGCGCAAAGGTAGAGAGGGAAGCTGCCGGAACAGTGATTCTGGACTGCACCCCCATTAACAGCACCCACCCCAACCCCGAGCTTGTGCGGAAAATGCGCGCCAGCTATTACCTGATGGGCGCTCTCTTAGGCAGATTCGGCATGGCCCGGGTGGCGTTGCCCGGCGGCTGTAATTTTGCCAGCCGTCCCATCGACCAGCATATCAAGGGCTTTATGGCGCTGGGCGCAGATGTGGATGAAAACAGCGAGTATGTCAATCTGTCCACCGGCTCGGAGGGCTTAAACGGTAACCGTGTCAGTTTGGACGTGGTCAGCGTGGGCGCAACGGTGAATATTATGCTGGCGGCAGTCTTGACCCCCGGTCAGACTGTGATTGAAAATGCGGCAAAAGAGCCCCATATCGTTGACCTTGCCAACTTTCTGAACACCATGGGCGCCCGGATTTCCGGCGCCGGTACGGATACGGTGAAGATCAAAGGCGTGGAGCGGCTGGAGGGCAGCACCTATGCCATTATTCCCGATCAGATCGAGGCTGGTACATATTTGGCAGCCGTCGCCGCCACCGGCGGTAACGTGCTGGTGAAAAATGTTATTCCCAAGCACATGGAGTGTATTACCTCCAAGCTGGAGGAAATGGGCGCTAAGATCATCAATTACGATGATGCCATCCGCATTATGTGCGACGGTCAGCTCCGCAATACCACGGTTAAGACCCGTCCCTATCCCGGATTCCCTACAGATATGCAGGCGCAGATCTGCGTGTGTATGACGGTGGCAGAGGGCGAGAGCCGCCTGACGGAAAGCGTGTATGAGACCCGCTTCTTTGGCTACTGTACCGAGCTGTGCGACATGGGCGCGGATATCCGCATCAGCGGTAAGACCGCTACGGTCACCGGTACCGGCAAGCTCTACGGCGCAACGGTGTATGCCCACGATCTCCGGGCAGGTGCCGCGCTGGTCATTGCCGGCTTGGCGGCAGAGGGTGTGACCAATGTCCATGATGTCCACTACATTGAGCGCGGTTATGAGAATATCATTGAAAAGCTGACAGCACTGGGCGCCAACATCCGCCGCATTGACAATTAAACAAACAAAAGCCGAGTGCTGATGCACTCGGCTTTTTTATTATCCAAACATGGGCGTTGACAAGTACCGGTCGCCGGTATCAGGCAATACCACCACCACTGTCTTGCCGGGATTTTCCTTGGCGACGGTTATGGCAGCATACAGCGCCGCACCGGAGGAAATACCGCACAGCACACCTTCCCGGCTGCCTAACAGCCGTCCGGCTTCATAAGCCTGCTGCTCGGTAACGCAGATCACCTGATCGTAGATCCCGGTATCCAGTACCTTGGGAATGAAATTGGCACCGATGCCCTGCAGACCGTGACTGCCGGCAGCGCCGCCGCTGAGCAGGGGAGAACCGGCAGGCTCTACCGCCACAATGCGGATATCCTTGCTTTTTTCTTTCAGGAATCGGCCTGCGCCGGTAATGGTGCCGCCGGTACCCACACCGGCAACCAAAATATCCACATTTCCTTCGGTATCAGCCCAAATCTCCGGACCGGTGGTGCGGTAGTGGGCATCCGCATTGGCAGGATTGCCGAACTGGTCGGGGATGAAGCTGTTGGGAATTTCCTTTGCCAGCTGCTCTGCTTTTTCCACAGCGCCCTGCATGCCCAGCTTTCCGGGAGTCAGCACCAGCTCCGCCCCATAGGCGGTCATCAGCTTTTGCCGTTCCACGCTCATGGAATCGGGCATAACGATGATGCTGCGATAGCCCCGGACAGCCGCCACCGCCGCCAAACCGATACCGGTGTTGCCGGAGGTTGGCTCGATAATGACAGAGCCGGGGACCAAACGACCCTTTGCTTCTGCGTCCTCGATCATGGCAAGGGCGACCCGGTCCTTGGCAGAGCCGGCGGGATTCATGCACTCCAGCTTGGCAAGGAGCCGACCGGAAATACCGTATTCTTTCTCAAGGGCAGTCAGCCGCAGCAGGGGTGTGCCGCCGATGAGCTGCGTAACGGATGTGTAGATTCGGTTCATATAGAACACCTCCAATACCATAGTTATACCCGTTTTCAGGCACTTCTGTCAATAGGAACATTGACAGAGGCTTCGGGGTATGATATAAGAAAGGAAAAAGAAGGGGGGGTCCCTGTGGAAATCGAACAGAAAATTGAAAATGTGGTGGAGAAGATCCTGCAGGATTACTGCGCCGGCCGTGATATCGATCGGATGGAGCAGCAGCGGAAGCCGGATAAAGATGTGATCATCGATATGATCGAAAAGCTCCGCCGGATCATTTTCCCCGGCTACTTCCGGGACAAAAATTACCGCATTTATAATGCCAAGCACAATCTGTCCATGCTCATCGAGGATGTGATGTTCAACCTGAACCGGCAGATCACCTTGGTATTTCAGGGCGCAGGAGAGAGCGACGAGGAAGCCCAAAAGCATGCCCAGCAGGTATGCCTTGCGTTCTTTGAGCAGATTCCTGAGATCCGGGAGCTGGTACAGACGGATTTAGAGGCAGCCTATGAAGGTGACCCGGCAGCCACCGGTATGGCAGAGATCATTTTTGCTTACCCCGGTTTGTTTGCCATTGTGGTCTACCGCCTTGCCCATGTGCTGTATACCCTTAAAGTGCCCATGATTCCCAGAATTATGACGGAGTATGCCCACAGCGTCACCGGTATTGACATTCACCCCGGCGCTACGGTCGGCAAGTATTTCTTCATTGACCACGGCACCGGCATCGTCATCGGCGAAACCACCGTTATCGGCGAGAATGTGAAGATCTATCAGGGCGTCACCTTAGGCGGTCTGTCCACCAGAGGCGGTCAGAGTCTTCGGGGCAAGCGCCGTCATCCTACCATTGAGGACAATGTGACCATTTATGCCAACGCCTCCATTTTAGGCGGTGAAACGGTGATCGGTCAGGGCTGTGTCATCGGCGCTAACGCCTTTATCACCAAGTCCGTTGCTCCCTGCACCACTGTCACCGTAAAGAATTTAGAAATGCAGATGAGACCACAAGGCAACTGCTGTCAGGAAAAGACCCCGTTTTAAGGGGTATCCACACCCTGCAATGCGTAAAAAAGCACCGTCATGTGACGGTGCTTTTTTGTTAGTCTTCAAAGGTCAGGACATCCTTGTAGCGATCCTTGAAAATGGCGTATACCGCGTCGAGAACGGCTTCGTCCTCTACGGCAAGGTAGTTCTCATTTTCTTCGTCCACAGGCTGGATCTCCAGAATGACAATCTCCATTTCCTCAGCCTCGGCAGGCAGCAGGATCAGGTATTCCTTGCCCTGATACTCGATACAGTCCAGATATTCAAAATCGATATCCTCGCCGTGCTCATCGGTCAGGGTCAGGATGGAAACCTCTTCCTCGGGAATGTTTTCCAAATTTTCCATTACTCGCCTCTTGCTTCCTTCACGATCTGTACGGACTTCTTGCACAGCTCGGTGATCTCGTCCCACTTGCCGTTCTCAATCAGGTCAGCGGTGTCCATGTAGCTGCCGCCGCAGGCGCAGATGGTCTTATTGGCAGCGTATACGCCCAGATTCTTCAGGCTGATACCGCCGGTGGGCATGACCTTGAACATGGGGAAGGGAGCGGCCATAGCCTTGATCTTGTCCAGACCGCCGGACTGCTCGGCAGGGAAGAACTTCAGCACTTCCAGACCCAGCTTGTAGGCAGCGTGGTAGTCGGTGGGGGTGGTGCAGCCGGGGAAGCAGGTGATGCCCTTTTCCTGGCAGTACTTGACGATCTCGATGTCAAGACCGGGGGTGACGACGAACTTACCGCCGGCAGCAATGGTCTGATCCACATGCTCGGTGGTCATAACGGTGCCTGCACCCACCAGCATTTCGGGGTGTGCCTCAGCCATGATGCGGATCGCATCGGCAGCGCCGGCAGCGCGGAAGGTGACCTCGGCAACAGGCACGCCGCCTGCGCACAGGGCATCTGCCAAGGGCTTGGCATCCCGCTGAGGATTGGCAAGCTTAATGACCGGCACAACGCCGATCTGGCTGATCTTCTTCTGTAATTCGTTCATTTTGTTTCCTCCTGACTGTATACAGTCAAATAATATTTGTTTGGACGAAACCATTATAAACCCAATGCCCCCAAGTGTCAATGGAGAAAACGCGCAGGACCGGCTGCTGAGAGGGAAAAGTTTACATTTCTCTCAGATTAGCTATAATAATAAGACATAACCAATTATTGTTAGGAGGTAATACTATGAAGAAGCTTTTGGCACTTTTGTTGGTCATTGCAATGCTTTTCTCCTTTGCGGCTATATTTACCGCCTGTAATGACGGCAACTCCGGCTATTCTGAAGAAGATGACGACGATGATGACGATGACGACGATGACGACGGCAAAGACCCTGGTAAAGACCCCGGCGAAGGGTCCGACACCCTGCCTGTTGGCAGCCTGACAGTCCCGGATTGCTATACCGAGTTCGGTGCGGTTAATGAGACTGTGGTGTCCAACGGCGATGTGAAGATCACCTTCCACCGGATCGGCATGTCCGATGACGGCTGGAACAATGTGACACTGTACTATACCATCGAGAACGACACCAATCAAAGTGTCAGCGCCGGCGTTCGCAATTCCGCTGTGAACGGAGATGCCAGCGAGAATGCGGCTCTCTGGGAGTGGGTGGATGCCAACACCTCTTACTCCGATCAGATGTATTTTTATGATGTGGAGTCCGCAGACGATATCAACGCGCTGTTTATGCGGGTGTATATTGACGGCTACACGGACAGCAACGACCAGCAGGTACCGTCCAAGGAAGAGCTGATCGCCTTCTATCCCAACGGTAAGGCGGCGTACCAGCCTGCGCTTCCGGAATTTTCTTCTCTTGTGACGCTGTATAACGATGCCAATCAGTATGCTGCAGTTACATACTGGGGAGAAGACGAGTGGGGCGATGATAACTACGCAGAGCTGATGTATGTCAATTTCGGCTCTCAGGTCGTGAATATGGATACATCGGTGGAAGCCGTCAACGGCCTCGGCATAGATTTTAACGCATATCCCGAGCTGCTGCCCGGCACATTCTGCCGCGATAGCCTGTATCTGTACGAAGAGGAGCTGGAACTCTACGGTATTGAGGAGATCACCCAAATTGATGGCGTAGTGCAATGTACGGATGAGGATTACAATGAGCTGTGGACAGAAAACAGAACCATCTATCCCTTAGGGGAGGATCAGGCAAAGGCGTTTGTCTACGATTCTTCCGACAAGGTGATCCTGTATTCCTCCGAGCAGTGGAAGATCTACTTTGACCGTGTCAATCAAGATGAGTGGGACGATACCAACTACCTGCTGTTCCTGGATGTAACACCCGGTGCGGAACAGTATATTGAGATATCCATCACCAAGGTCAACGGGTTTGCTCCGGCGGACGAAACCGAGTATTTTATTTATCTGTCTCCCTGCGGCGATTTCAGTCAGTATGATTGCTTCATGCTGGGCTATCCGTGGGAGCATGATCTGGACGCGCTGAACATTACCGAGATCGATAATGTGGAGTTCTGCATTTCCATTCAGGATATGCAGACATGGGAAACCGTCGACGAGGTTTATGTAACGCTGTACATCTAAAAAATGAAACGACCCTGCCGCAAGCAGGGTCGTTTTTTGCAGAAAAACATTTGTCTTTGGTAAATAATACTTGCATCGGAGAGGATTTCATAGTACACTATGGGCAGTATTGTTTTTTTGGAGATATCATTATGGAAACAAAAACTTCTCGCGGTAGCTTTACCGGCTCATTAGGTTTCATTCTGGCGGCAGCCGGCAGCGCTGTCGGCTTAGGCAACATTTGGCGCTTTCCCTATTTGGCAGCCAAGGATGGCGGCGGTATTTTTCTGCTGTGCTATTTGATCCTTGCGCTGACCTTCGGTTTTACTTTGCTGATCACCGAGATTTCCATCGGCCGCAAGACAGGCAAAAGCCCCTTGGCCGCTTATTCGGAGCTGCATCCCAAAATGGGCTGGATCGGTGTGGCGGCGTGTATTATCCCGGCGCTGATCCTGCCGTACTACAGCGCCATCGGCGGCTGGGTTTTGAAGTATTTGGCGACCTTCGCCACCGGAAACAGTATGGCAGCGGTATCCGATACCTTCTTCACCGGCTTTATTACCGCACAGTGGGAGCCTTTGATCTGGTTTGCGGTATTCCTTGCCGCTACCGCATTTGTGGTCTATAAGGGTGTGGACAAGGGAATTGAAAAATTCTCCCGGATCCTGATGCCGCTGTTGCTGCTGCTGGTTTTGGGTATTGCGGTATTTTCCCTGACCCTGAAGCACACCGACGGCACAGAAACGCGTACAGGTCTGCAGGGCTTTTTGGTGTATGTGATCCCCAATTTTGATGGCATGTCCTTTAAGCAGTTTATGGTGGTCCTTACCGATGCCATGGGTCAGCTGTTCTACTCCATCAGCGTTGCCATGGGTATTATGATTACCTATGGCTCTTACGTCAAAAAGGATACGGATATCAACAAGTCCGTCAACAAGATCGAGTTCTTTGATACCGCCGTGGCATTTTTGGCAGGTATGATGATCATTCCTGCGGTCTATACCTTTATGGGTCAGGCAGGCATGGCTGCCAGCGGTCCGGCTTTGATGTTCGTGGCGCTGCCTAAGGTTTTTGGCGCTATGGGCTCTGTGATCGGAACCATTGTGGGCATCCTGTTCTTCCTGACGGTTGCCTTTGCGGCGCTGACCTCCTCGGTTTCCATTATGG
>JAZKXW010000110.1:0-4048 GCA_045611825.1 Faecousia sp. | reverse complement strand
GAAGATCCGCCTGTCCGACGGCGAATGCGTGGGCAGAACCGATGTGTCCGATTGCGTGGATAAGAAGGAGATCATGATCCGCGGCGCAGCCCTTTGCGGGGATATCTACATAGCCGGTGGTATCGAAATGAATAAGATGCTGGCCATCGATACCAATAGCATGACCCAGAAAACGCTGTATTACAACGGCACGGCCATTACCAATCCCATCAGCTTCAGCCCCTCTGAGTCCTTGAACGGCAAGCACTATTTCCCCTTGGCTTCCAAGGCATACAACGGTACGGCAGGCAGTGTTACCCACGGCCTGTACAGCATCGACGATACCACGGGAGAAGTTTCCTTCATTTCCAATAAGTTCTCCAATGCGCTGAAGTGCAGTCAGGACAGCATCATTAAGGTCAACGGTGTGGACTGCATTTTCTGGATGGGCAACGGCATTTTCCGTTATATGCCCATTACCGGCGGCGATGTTACTGTCTTGGATAAGCTGGTCAGCAATGCTGACGGCACTTCCGTGACTATGAACTCCATTGCCTTGGGCGCACCCGGTTCCGGTGAGATTTACTTAGGCGCCTTCAATAACGAAAAATGTTCTGCCTTTAATGTGAATACCGGCGAGATCGCATATAACTTCTATACCAACGGTCAGACCGACTGTATGATTACCTATAACGGTCAGCTGTACGTCGGTAACTATAAGTCCGGTATTCTGGTGCAGGTTGACCGGAACAACCTCAGCAACAACAAGGTGCTCATCGATTTCCGTTACGGCAAGGATCAGAACGGTGAACCCGGCAATCAGGTTCGTGTTCATGCTTTGGCAGCAGGCGACGACAAGGTATTTGCCGGCACCATGCCGGACAGTTATCTCCGGGGCGGTTGTATCGGCTGGTACGATACCGTTACCGGTGAATCCTATATTGAGCGCAATGTGGTGGAAAACCAGTCCATTAACTCTTTGTCATATCACAACGGCTACCTCTACGGTACTACCACCACCGGTAGCGGTACCGGCTCCGATGGCGACAGCAGCCTTAGCGCCAAACTGTTTGTTTACGATGTGGCAAACAGGAAGAAGGTCGCCGAAGTGGATCTGCGGAATAAGATCAGCGGTCTGCCGGATCGGCTGAAGTATGTGGGCGGTATTGTGGCTGACCCCAATGTGGCTACAAACGGTAAGTTCTGGGGTGTTGTTGCTGAGACCCTCTTCAGCTTCACCTTCGACAAGTCCAATAATACATATACCGTAAAAGAAGAACTGGTCATCACCAAGGACAAATATGCAGGTCCCGGTTCCACCAGTATCGATATCTGCTTCCTTGACGGCTATATTTACACATACTTTAGTGGAAGCAACCTGTTCTGCAAGATCAATTACAACGATCCGTCCCAGTATTCTTACCTGCCTGTGGCAAAGCCGAAGCACTATGTGATCGGCGAAGATAAGAACCTGTACTATATCAATGACAGCACGCTGTATATGTATCCGCTGAACATTACCGCTGCGGACAAAACCGCAGCCAACGCTGTGGATGCAGCGATTCTGGCACTGCCGGAGACGATTACGGTTGCCCACAAGGCACAGATCGAAGCAATACGGGCTGACTATGATGCCCTCCTGTGGGATCAGAAGGCGCTGACCAATTACAGCTATCTGCTGGAAGAAGCAGAGTGCAAGCTCTTGGATGCCCGTTTGGCAGAGCTGGATCTGGAGAATCCGGATCAGACACTGGTCAATGAGCTGCAGGCACTTTACAACAGCATGACTGCGACCCAGCGTTCCTACATCAAGAATGTGGAGATCCTGCGGCAGGCTCAGGAGAAGCTGCGGCAGGATGTGTACGCCGTCGGCGAGGGCATCTACGATACCCTGGAGGAGGCTTTGGCAGCTGCGCCTGCCGGTGCGGTGATCCGCCTCCTGAAGGATACTGAGGAAGACGATATTGAGCTGATAAAGGGCGTGACGCTGGACCTGAACGGCTATACCCTGTACTGTGACAGCATCGATGGCGTTGCCGTGGGCAACGGTCATGTGATCGATACCGCTGCAGGCAGAGGCGTCCTGAAGGTGTCTTCCCTGATGCTCCTGCGCGAGGATAACACATATATGCCTCTGCTCGATAAGGTCTCCGGCGGTTATCGTTTCTTTGCTTACACCTTTGTGGTCGATTACGATAGTATCGACAAGCTCGACAAGGGAGCATTGAGATTCTGGTATTACTTGCGGTTTGAGGAAGCAGCAGCCTACATGCTGATCGCCCGTGGGAATGCCGGTGTGGAGATCGGTGTAGATGTGTACTGGAACGACAAACATCTGGTAACGGCAGTCTTTGGCGCAGGTAATCCTGCCAGTGCAGGCACATTCTGTGCCGAATGGGCAGAGGCAGCTGCGGATAATGAAGATATTTGGCTGTATGCCGTCGTTCGCGGTCTGATTCCTTTCGGCATGGACGGCACAGCGGAAGTGATTCCCCTTGTTAACGCCAATGGCGTGAAAGCCCAGCCTCAGACCGGTGACGGCCGCTTCGTTTACGAAAGCCAAGCTTTCACCCCCGGTTTCGATGAGCGCACCTGATAGTATCAACCAACCCCCGGCAGGATAATTCCTGCCGGGGAAATTTTGCGCCGCGACAGTTTTCCCTCGGGGGAAGCAATTGCTTCGCCTTGCCGGGCGGATAATATCTGCCTCTACATCCAAACCCGCACAATCCCAGTAGGGGAGCGTGGCAAAAATCGTATGACGGAAAGGAAGCATGGTAAAACGATTAAATTTATTTTTTCTAAAATTGGCTTAAAATGATTGACAGCTCAAATATCGATATGATAAAATCGATTTGTATCTTTGTATACAATCTGAAAAACCTGTGCGCCGGAAGCGGTTGCGCTGCATCACTTACCCACATCGGTTGGGGATTGTTTGTTTTTCTTTATGCGTATGTGTAATTGAGAATATTCAGGAGGAAGAGTTATGAAGAACATGAAACGCATACTCTCTATGCTTCTTGCGCTTTTGATGCTTCTGTCCGTCGTTCCCATGATGGCAACGGCGCAGGACTTGGGCGGCATCAGCGCATCGGGCTCCGGTTCTGAGGTCATCGTATATGACTTTGAATTGGAAAAGACAGATTTCTTGACTACGAACAATCAGAAATTTGCCGGCAAGAGCTTGTCGGACAAGAATGTTACACCTGCTGTTGAAGAACTCTACAACAACGCAGAAATCGACTGGAAGTACGCAATTAACAATCAGGCGCTTCTGCAGGAGCAGACCGGTACAAGTTGTCTTGTACAGATGCTTTTTGGCGGCACGTCCAGCTATAAATGGTCTGGCTTCCGTGTCGGCGTGAAGAACGGCAAGGACTATCCTGCCGGCGCTTGGGTTGCTATGAATATCCGCGTACCCTTTGCCGGTAAGTACAATCTGTCCTTGGATCACATGACCCGTTCTGACGGTACGATCAGAGGTGAAGTGTACCTGATCGAGGGCGGCTACAACGATGCAGCCACCATTGAAGCCAAGCTGAACGAGTCTGCCTTGGTCAATACGGTAGACTGCTATTCCAAGACCAGTGCATTTGCGCAGGTTACCACAGATCTGGGCAATGTGGACCTGAAGATCGGTCAGTATACCCTTGTGTTTAAGGCAGCAGAGAAGAAAGGCGCAGCCGGCTGCTGGTTCTATGCGCGCAAGCTGACCGCAACGATGCTGGAGAAGGATCCCAGCGGTGCGACCGTCAACGGTCCTACCACCGATCAGACCGGTCCTTCCTACACCCCCGGCGCTTTCGCTGCTGACAGCTTCGAGGTAGCATATTCCGACCTGAAGAACACCGATGGCAAGAGCTTTGCCGCCGGCGCTCTGACGGACAGCAAGAACCTGAATGCGCTCAATGCAGCATACGCAGCCGGTTCTGTGAGCTGGAAGTATGCAGCAGACAACATTAGCACCTTTACAAACACCAAGATCAACGCCACCAATTTGTACGCATTTGGCGGCGGAGACAATGCGTGGACAGGTCTGCGGCTGGGTATGCAGCTGCGTCAGGCC
>JAZKXW010000109.1:0-2506 GCA_045611825.1 Faecousia sp. | reverse complement strand
CAAACCGGCCAGCATAGCTTCGTATGCTCTGCGGATAGCATCAAACTGACGGGGGTTGGTCAACACAGAACCGTCACAGGGCGCTGCGCCTGCAAACATTTCATCCACAACGCCGGCAAGCAGATCCATGCCGTCGCCGGTTTTGGCGCAGATGGGGATCACATACATAAAGGGCAGATCGCTGGGGATAACAGCTTGTCCTAAATCAGATTTATTGATCAGGGCAATGGCGTTGGGTGCATCGGCGCAGAATTCGATCACTTGCCGATCCTCTTCCGTCAGGGGCTGTGAACCGTCACAGACAAACAGAACAAGATCTGCATTTTCCACGGCCTGCTTGGAGCGCTCCACACCCATCGCTTCGATTCTGTCCTCGGTTTCCCGGATGCCGGCGGTATCGATGAGCCGCAGCCGGGTAGCGCCCAGCATCACGGTTTCTTCCACAGTATCCCGGGTCGTTCCTGCAATCTCTGTTACGATGACGCGTTCATATCCGGCCAGCGCATTGAGCAGGCTGGATTTGCCGACATTGGGCTTGCCTACAATAGCAGCAGCAACGCCTTGTCGCAGAATACAGCCCTGTTTATAAGTTTGCAGCAACGCATACAACGCCTTGGCGTCTGCCCGGAGCGTGTTTTCGTAGTTGGCAAGACCAAAGTCCTCAATGTCCTCGTCAGGATAATCCAGTACCGCATGGAAATGACTGCAAAGGTCCACAAGATTGTTGTAGATAGGGGAGAGCTTCTTTTGCAGAATACCGCCCACCTGACCGGCAGCGTTGGCGGCAGCATCTGCCGTTTCCGCTTCGATCAGATCGATGACTGCTTCCGCTTGGGTCAATTCCAGTTGTCCGTTCATGAAAGCCCGTTTGGTAAATTCGCCTCTTTTTGCAGGCAGCGCGCCTGCGCGATACAGAGCGTCCAATCCTGCAGCCAACACAGCCGGGGAACCGTGGCATTGGATCTCCACCGTATCTTCACCGGTGTAGCTGTGAGGACCGCGGGTGTAGACAGCCATGCATTGATCGATCACCCGACCCTCCGCGTCCAGCAAAGAACCCAGCATCAGCTTGCGATTAGGTGCTTCCGCAAGTGGCAGACCGCTGTTTAGTTGGAAAACCTTTCCTGCAACCTGCGCGCAGCCGTCACCGGTAAGCCGCAGAATACCGATCGCGCTGATTTGGTTGCCGGTGGATACCGCCGCAATTACATGAGCCATTAGGAATCTCCTTTTTCATACATTACATTATAATATAGCATATTTGTTTTTCAAAAGCAATTCCGGGAAAATAATATTGTATCATTTGGGCAAGATAGGCAAGAGGTGAGCCTGTGGAAAAACCAAATCCTATGTACCCCGGTCCGATGACCGATGAAAATATCAGCCATATTTTTCGTGAAGCGGCGGATTTTATCCGACGGGAACTCCGTTGTGGGAAGTGGCGGCTGTATGCTTACGCCATTGATGGGCTAACTGCCGGCGGCGATATTTCTGATTATGTGATAAAACCGATCACAGAACACCTGCAGGCAAATTCTATGGAAAGCTTGTACAGCGCGGCAATGGACGGCGCAATTTATAACTGCGTGGCAGTTTCCTGTAAAACCCTTGATGATGTAGCAAGACTATTGGTCAACGGCTTTTGCGTCATCCTGTTTCCGGAGATTGGTGCCATTGGCTTTGAGGCAAAGACACCGGATAAACGGGGAACATCGGCGCCGGATGCGGAAAATACCGTCAAAGGCGCAAAGGATGCTTTTGTGGAAACAGTACGATCCAATACCAGCTATATTCGCAGACATTTGCGTTCACCGGATCTTCGGATCTATGAAACACAGGTGGGTCGCCGCTCTTTGACCAATGTAAGTGTCCTTTGGATAGACGGGATTACAAACCCTGAGCTGATAAACCGAATGAAATGTCGACTTTCTGAAATCGATATCGACGGTTTGATCACACCGGCGGCTGTTGAGGAGTATGTTACAGGCTCTCGCTGGACACCGTTCCCTTTGCTCCAATATACGGAACGCTCCGACCGATTCAGTCAAGGGCTTTTGGACGGTAGGGTGGGGCTGTTGGTGGACGGTCTTCCGGTGGGCTACCTTGCGCCGGTGGATATCGGTTATTTGATGAATTCTCCGGAAGATCACAGCCGGGATTTTGTATCTGCGTCATGGACAAGAATTCTGCGGTATCTTGCGCTGGTGATCGACTTGCTTTTACCTGCGCTGTTTGTGGCAATGACGGTCTACCATCGCCAGTGGATGCCACCGCTGTTGGGTCGGGTTATCATGGAGAGCAAACAGACAGTGCCGTTCTCTGCTGCGTGGGAGACCTTGGGGTTGTTAGTGGCTTTTGAGCTGCTGCAGGAAACCGGCGTCCATCTTCCTCAGAACATTGGCAACTCCGTATCTATTATCGGCGGTATCGTGGTCGGTACAGCCGCTGCGGAAGCAGGGCTTCTGTCACCGGTGGCGCTGATCGCAGTCAGTATGGCAGGCGTATG
>JAZKXW010000108.1:0-33623 GCA_045611825.1 Faecousia sp. | reverse complement strand
AGAAATAAAGGAGATATTTACACATATGAAACTAGGTATCGTAGGACTGCCGAATGTAGGCAAGTCTACCCTCTTTAATGCAATTACCAACGCAGGCGTGCCTGCAGACAACTACGCTTTCTGCACCATCGACCCCAATGTTGGCGTGGTATCCGTTCCCGATGAACGTTTGGACTGGCTGGCAGAACTGCACAACCCCAAGAAGCTGACCCCTGCTGTCATCGAGTTTGTGGACATCGCAGGTCTGGTCAAGGGCGCATCCAAGGGCGAAGGTCTTGGCAACAAGTTCCTTTCTAACATCCGTACCACCGATGCCATTGTCCATGTTGTCCGCTGCTTTGAAGATTCCAACGTGACCCATGTGGAGGGCAGCACTGATCCTCTGCGAGATATTGAGATCATCAATTTAGAGTTAGTGATGGCGGACATTGAAATGGTGGAACGCCGCATTGACAAGGCGCAAAAAGCCATGAAGGGCGGCGACAAGAAGTTTGCCCGGGAAGCAGAGCTGTTTGCAGAGCTTTTGGAGCACCTGAACAAGGGTAAGCTGGCCCGCACCTTTGACGGCAGCGAGGACGATATGGCGCTGATCGCCACCTCCGATCTGCTGACTTTGAAGAAAACCATTTATGTGGGCAATTTGGCAGAGAGTGAAGTTAACGAGCCGGAAAATAACCGGCATTACATGGCCGTCAAGGCATTGGCAGATGAAGAAGGCAGCCAGCTGATCCCCATTTGTGCCAAGCTGGAAGCGGACATTGCAGAGCTGGACGATCCTGACGAAAAGGCCATGTTCATGGAAGAACTGGGTGTCAACGAATCCGGTTTGGACAAGCTGATCAAGAGTTCCTATGCGCTTCTGGGTCTGATCTCCTTCCTCACCGCAGGCTCCGATGAGTGCCGGGCATGGACCATCAAGAAGGGCACCAAGGCACCTCAGGCAGCCGGCAAGATCCACACCGACTTTGAGCGTGGTTTCATTCGCGCAGAAGTTATTGCCTTTGAGGATATGAAATCTTGCGGCACTATGGCAAACGCCAAGTCCAAGGGTCTGGTTCGCAGCGAAGGCAAGGAATACATCATGAAGGACGGCGACATTGTCAACTTCCTTTTTAATGTGTAATTAAGAACTCCCGTTCAGACTGTGAACGGGAGTTCTTTTTATTGGTTTTCGTCTAAGTAGCGATGATAGGCATTGAGCAATGTGGGGATATCCGGGTACATGCTTGCCAGTTCCGGGTGCCACATGCTCTCCCACTCCAAAGACAAGCTGCCTTGGTAGTTGATCTTCTTCAGCGCCTGAAGCGCCTCTTTGATCGGCACAATGCCATCAAACATATCCGTATGATCGAAGGTCAGTTGCCCTGCATCTGCCGCAGGTCGGCCGTTCTTAATATGGACGTGGGCGATCTCGCTGCCAACATAACCAATCGCCTGTTCCGGAGATTCGTTGAATTCCGCAGAGTGAAGAATGTCCCACAGAACTTTCACATTTTCCTCCCCTACAGCATCCAAAAGAGGACGGACATCAGCGCAGGCAGAATAGGAATAGTGGTTCTCGATCCAAAGCTCCACGCCCTTCTCCCGGGCAAAACAAGCCGTTTCTTTCAGGAATCGGATGACATCCGGCGTATCCTCCAACGTGATCTGATCCTTTCGAGAAATGTATCTACCCAAGAACAGACGGATACCTTTTGCGCCAACAAACGATGCCAATTCCACGATCTTCTTTAGCCGCTCTACCTTCTCCGACATATAAGGTCCCAAAGTGATATTGGATCCCAAGTCAGAAATGATGATCCCAGCTTCTTTCAATTCTTGCAAATAAGGGACAAGTTCTTCCCGGGTCAGGCCGCAGATCTCATTATTTTTATCCAACCGGATTTCAATAGCCTGCATATTACATCCCTTTGCCCACCGGATCACTTCCGCAAAAGTTGCATCACCGCAGGCAACGGTACTGAATCCTCGCATCATAGTCATCACACCCCTTTGGGAATATTATACCATTTAGCAGAAAAAATGCAAGACGCCCGGAGCAGATACTCCGGGCGTTTTGTATGTAGATTTAGATAGAAAGACCAGCCTTCTCCAGAATGATGGGGACATTCTTCTCTGCGCCGATGGCCATGATATGGACACCGTCACACAGCTTCTCGTCCTTGATCTTGGCGATCATCTCTGCCGCCATCTCAATACCCATCTGCATGGGCAGACCCTTGATGCCCTTTTCCTTGCCCTCTGCCGCTGCAGCGGCCAGGCGGTCAATCATGTGCTGAGGCACATCGATACCGGGGACATTCTCGTTCATGTACTTTGCCATACCGGCAGCCTTCAGAGGAATGATACCCGCCATGATATGGGTCTTAATGCCTGCCTTGTCCACTGCCTCCATGAAGCGCTTGAAGGTATCCAGATCGAAGATACCCTGCGTCTGAATGTACATCGCGCCAGCATCCACCTTCTGGCGGAGCTTGTTGATCTGCAGGAACAGAGGCTCATAAACAGGGGTAACAGATGCGCCCTTGTAGAACTTGGGTGTTGCGGACTTATCGGTGATCTCACCGGTCTCCTTATCCACCACATTGCCTGCCAAGGGGTTGCCGCCGCAGTCACGGCCGGTTTCTTCCATCTTGGTCAGCATCTTCAGAATGCCGACAGAATCCAGATCGTAAACAGGCTTGGTGTCCTTGCAGTCACCGACCACAGGGTGGTCACCGGTCAGCGCCAGCATGGTGTCAATACCAAATGCAGCGGCTACCAAAGCATCGCCCATCAGGGCCATACGGTTACGGTCACGGCCGGTCATCTGCAGAATAGGCTCAACGCCTGCCTGCTTCAGCTTAATGCACAGACCCAGACCGGTTGCCTTCAGGCTTGCGGACTGCATGTCGGTGACATTGACACCGTGAACCTTGCCGGAAAGCAGCTCGGCTGCTTCCATCTGCTCGGAAAAATCACAACCCTTAGGGGGTGCCATCTCGGCGGTAATACCAAACTTACCGCTTTCCAGTGCATCTTTCAGCAAACTCATTATTTCTTCCCCCTTAATGTAATGGTTCTGGGATAAGCCACCTTCTCGAAGCCCTTATCCTCTCTTGTCTGGGTCAGCTTGTCCAGCTGGTTGGTTGCCTCCAGACGCTCGTAGATCTTGATCCATGCGCAGGGGTTCTCGGGATTGACCTCACAATGGCCGTTCTTCTGACCGCCGCAAGGACCGTTGACCAAGCTCTTGGCGCACTGGGTAATGGGGCAGATGGCGCCGGTGGAACCCAGCACACACTGGCCGCAGAAACGGCAAGCCTCTTCCCAAACGCCGAAACGGGCTGCCTCGCCCAAGAACATGGTATCGTTAGACGGATACACAGGAATAGAGCCGGCATGCTTGGCAGCGCACTGAACGCCGTCGCCGCAGGACATGCAGATCACGCAGTCAGGATTGGGGGCAGTCAGGCCCTTCATCTTGCTCTTAACGCCAAGGCTCATGCAGCAGTAGTCTGCAACCGCAGTTGCCACGACCTTCTTACCGACCTTCTCCAGCTCGGCAGTCAGCTCTGCGATCTGTGCTTCGCCGCCGGTCTGGCAAGCGGTAGCGCAGCTGCCGCAGCCGAGGATCGCAACGGTCTTAGCGTCGCCGACCAGAGCCATAACTTCTTCAAGGGGTTTCTTCTGAGTAATAATCATGTACAGCTATCCTCCACTTTCAATATGTTCGCGCCGCAGGATGTCCCTGCTATATCACGGTATCATTATACTTTTAACTGGCAAAAAAATCAACCGCCAAATGCTATAAATTGAGAAAAATTTGTTATAAGTCGCGAAAATTTGTTATGTGTATGTTAAAATCTGTTGTCAGCGAAAAATTATATAGCATCGGCGCAGTCAATATGGTAATATGAGGAAAACTTCCACGAAATCGGCTGTGAAATGCTGCAAAAGGAGTTGTCTTTCTCCGATTCTGCTCCGGACGGAATCGAATCCATGCGCAATAAGGTTACAAATATGCTCTATATTGCCAAGGAAGCGTTTGAAACCCACGATAAAGAACAACTGCCTGCAGTGGCTACTTTAGAAAACGAGGTAGATGAGATGAAGCGGCAGTTTACCGCTTCCCATTTTTCCCGTCTGTCCGAAGGCAGCTGTCTGCCGGATGTCAGTCCTTACTATACCTCTACCGTTGCGGGACTGGAGCGCGTTGCAGACCACATTGTCAACATTGGCTACCGTATCCAAAATCCCATCGGTTCTCAAAAAAAATTACGAATAAAGCAGAGGCCAACGAAACCGCTGAGGCAATTGGCGCGGTAAGTCAAAATGCCTTGCGGAGCAAACTCTTAGGTCTGCGGTGGGAGCAAGCCCCCGGCCTACACAAAATCCTCCCTCATTGAAAGTTTCCTATGTACAAAAATACCGGAATGCAGATTTTTCTGCATTCCGGTATTTCCTTATTTCAGCAATTTGGCGTAGCCGTTGCCGTACTGGACACATTGGGAGACCCGGCTGAGGGTAGCGGAGGAAATATCCGTTTCCTTAATGACCTGCGTATAGGTCTTCCCTTCCATCAGCAGCTTGGCGGCATACAGCCGCTCTGCCATTTTTTCGATCTCCTTTTTGGTACACAGATCGTCAAACAGCGCGCTGCAATCCTCCAAATTGTCCAACCCCAAAATCAGCTGATACAGGGCGTCGATCTTTTCGGACTTTTTGTCCATGTTCTGCGCCTCCTGTTAAAAACCTTCCATTGCGCCCTGAATAAAGGCGCGGGTCTTTTCACTCTTGGGATTGCCGAACACCTGCTCCGGCGTGCCGATCTCCTCGATGACGCCGTCAGCCATGTAGATCACGATATCGGCAACGCTGCGGGCAAAGTCCATCTCGTGGGTGACCACGATCATCGTGCTGTTCTCGCCCTTCAATCCGCGAATTACGCGGAGCACTTCACCGGTCAGTTCCGGATCAAGGGCGCTGGTAGGCTCATCAAAGCACAGCACCTCCGGATTCATCGCCAGCGCACGGGCGATGGCAACACGCTGCTGCTGACCGCCGGAAAGCTGATGGGGATAGTTATATAACTTTTCAGACAGACCCACCCGCTCCAGCAACAGCTTGGCGTTCTCCTCGATCTGCTCCGGTGTTCCCTTTTGCAGCAACGTAGGCGCCAAGGTCACATTCTGCAGCACATTGTACTGGGGGAACAGATTGAAGTTCTGGAACACCAGACCGAAGTGCAGCCGGTTCTGGCGAATGGTCTCATCGTCCATCTTCTCCGTATGCTCGCTGCTGTAAAGCAGCTTATCTCCAACTGTAATAGAGCCGGTATCCGGTGTTTCCAAGAAGTTCAGGCACCGCAGAAGCGTGGTCTTGCCGCTGCCGGAAGAACCAATGGTGGCAAGCACCTGTCTCTTTTCCAGAGAAAAGCTGACACCCTTGAGCACCTCGACCTTGCCGAAGTTCTTTTTAATATCTTTTACTTCCAATAATGCCATAGCTTAACTCCTGAAATAGCTGAGTTTCTTCTCAAACTTGCCCAAAACAATGGTAAGGAATCCTACAAACAGCAGATAGAATGCGCCGGTGTAGAACAGAGGCCAAACCATTGCCCTTGTAGCTGCCAGCTCGTTGGCCTGCTTGATGATCTCGCAGACCACGATACAGTTGGCAAGGGCAGTATCCTTAATGAGGGTAATGATCTCATTGGACATAGGCGGCACGATCCGCTGGACCACCTGCTTGAGGATGATCTTACGGAAGATCTGGGACTTGGTCAGGCCCAGAACATAGCCGGCCTCATACTGACCCTTGGAAATGCTCTCGATACCGCCTCTGTAGATCTCAGAGAAGTAACAGGCATAGTTGATGGTAAAGGCGATCAGCACCGCCGTAATACGACCGGCATCGTTGATCCCATAGTTGGCAAAGAAGAACCGGTCGACTCTGCTGAAGATTGGAAAATCAAACAACAGACCCGGAACATAGAAAATAATAAAAATCTGCAGCATCAGAGGAATACCTCTGACGATCCATACAACGACCTTGGATATCGTTCTGACCACCTTCACACGGCTCATGGAACAGAAGGCTATAGGCAAACCAAGCGGTGCGCCGCAAAGCAGCGTCACCGCAAAGATTAGCAGAGATATCCAAAAGCCGTCGAGGAGAAATTTTGTAACCTCTAAAAACGACATCTATGATCTCCTGAATATGTAATTACTTCTTCTGGCTGGAGAAATCAATGATCGCAGAGTTCTCAACCTTGTACTTCTTGGCCAGCTCGGTGATGGTGCCGTCCTTAGCCAGCTTTTCCAGCTCCTCGTTGACCTTGGAGGTCAGCTCGCTGCCCTTCTTGAAGCCGATTGCGTAGTACTCCAGATCGCTTTCCATGCCGTCGACGATCTCCAGATTTGCGTAATCGCCCTTGCCGACATAGCTCTTAGCCAGCTGGACGTCCAGAACTGCATAGTCAGCGGTGCCGGCATTGACTTCCATCAGGCAGTCGGTCTGCTTGACAAAGCCCTTAACGGTTGCGCCTTCCAGCTCCTTGATCAGACCCTTGGCGTAGCTCTCACCGGCAGAACCCTTTTCAGCCGCGCCGGTCTTGCCTGCCAGATCTGCAGCAGCCTTGATGCCGGAATCCTTCTTCACAACAACAACCTGCTGGTTTTCCATGTAGTTGTAGGAGAAGTCCACCTTCTCGGTACGGGCAACGCCGTCATCATCCTTGCTGTTGCAGGTGAAGCCGTTCCAGATGCAATCGATGGTGCCTGCGTTCAGGTCGGTGTACTTGTTTTCCCACTTGATCTCCTGGAAGATCACCTTGTAACCCATGTTGCCGAAAACCTTCTCAGCCAGCTCGGTGTCAAAGCCAACCAGCTTGCCGTCAGTGTCCTTGTAGTTCATGGGCTCGTAGATGGTGTAACCAACAACGATGGTCTTCTCTTCTTCCTTGCAGCCTGCGAAGCATGCAGCGATCATCAGAACCGCCAGCAGCAATGCAACAATCTTTTTCATAATATTTTACTTCCTTTCCTGTTTCCCGGCTGTGCCGGTGTTATTTGGGATACCCGTATTATACTTTACTAAACTAAAGTTGTAAAGAGGTAAATTGCATTTTTTAAACTTTTGTAAATTTTATACAATCCGTTTGGATAGCCTGCAAGTTCTGTGATACACTTTGTATAGTGTTTTACGATCATTTATCCCTAATTGGAGGTTTCACCATGTGTACCGCAATTACCTATCGGACAAAAGACCATTATTTCGGCAGAAATCTGGATTTGGAATGCGCCTTTCGGGAGGCTGTCACCGTCACGCCGCGGCACTTCCCTTTTCATTTTCAAAAAGAGGACCCTCTAACAGCGCATTTTGCCATCATCGGTATGGCATCTGTCGTCCACGACTATCCTTTGTATTATGATGCCACCAACGAGTTTGGTCTTAGTATGGCAGGACTGAACTTCCCCGGCAACGCGGTTTACTATCCGGAAAAAGCCGGCATGGACAACATTACCCCCTTTGAACTGATCCCATGGATCTTGGGGCAGTGCAAAACCGTTGCTGAGGCAAGACCCTTGCTGATGCGGATGAATCTTGTGAATATTTCTTTCAGTGACGCGCTTCCTCTTTCCCCTCTGCATTTTATTCTTGCAGATAAGCAGGAATCCGTGGTATTGGAGCCGGTGGCTGACGGATTAAAAATCCACGAAAACCCCGTGGGTGTTCTGACCAACAACCCCACCTTTGATTTCCAGATGCACAATCTGTGCCAATACCGAAACCTGACCCGGGAAGAATCGGAATGCCGTTTCAGCGAGGGGATTTCGCTGACGCCCTTCAGCCGCGGCATGGGCGCCATCGGTTTGCCGGGAGATCTGTCCTCTGCTTCCCGTTTCGTTCGGGCGGCCTTTACCAAGCTTAATTCCGTTTCCGGAGAAACAGAGGAAGAAAGCGTCAGCCAGTTTTTCCACATTCTCGGCTCCGTCGCCCAAGTCCGTGGCTGCGCCCGGGTAGGAAAGGATTTCGAGATCACCCTCTACACTTCCTGTTGCAATACTGACAAGGGTATCTATTACTACACCACCTACGAAAACCGTCAAATCTCCGCGGTGGATATGCACAGAGAAAACTTAGACGGAACAGAACTTGTTTCCTATCCGCTTACAAGAGAAACGAAGTTTTTCCGAATTAATTAATTCGGATTGCATTCCTTTTTTGTCTATGATAAAATGGCGAAAAAGGAGTGATCACAATGACTCTGAAAACCGATTTCAAATTCCGAAAATTCAATTTGGATGCTGTCCCGGCAGATGTATTCTCCCCTACTTTTGATGACAGTGGTTGGCGAACAGTCCGGATTCCCCATGACTGGGGCATCGAGGGCGATTTCTGCCGGGAAAATGATATTTCCGAAAACAAGATCGTAGAAGACGGCATGACCAGATCCGAGATTCACACCGGCCGTACCGGCGCACTTCCTTTCTTAGGCTGCGGTGTTTACCGGAAATGGGTGACGATTCAAAAAGCGGACAAGGTGTTTTTGGAGCTGGACGGCGTTATGTGGTACAGCGCCGTCTACATAAACGGACACAAAGCCGGCGGCAACCACTTTGGTTACAAGTCCTACTGTGTGGATATCACGAAATTTGCAGACTTTGAAAAAGAAAATCTGATCGCCGTATTTGCCGACGTACGCCCGGACTGCGGCCGCTGGTATCCCGGCGGCGGTATTTATCGGAATATGCGCTTGGTGACCAAGCCTGCCACCCATATTGCCTACAACGGCGTTTGGGCGCGGCAGGTCTATGCAGACAGGGAAACTGCGCTTATTGATCTTTCCGTGGAGATCTGCGGCGGCAACGGCTTTGCCGCTACCATCACCGATCCCAAGGGCAACAAGGTGCAATATACAACCGCCGACAACAGCCTGATGGTGACCATCGAAAAACCTATGCTGTGGGATGTGGACACCCCATATCTCTATACCGCAGAAATCGTACTGGACAGCGGCGATTCTCAAACTTTTCGGTTTGCGCCCCGGGTCTGCCAATACACCAAGGAGGGTTTCTTCCTGAATGGTCGTCGTTTGAAATTAAACGGCGTATGTATGCACCATGATTTGGGTGCGCTAGGCGCGGCTGTGAACAAGTCCGCTATGCGGCGGCAGATCGAGGTCATGAAATCCATGGGCGTCAATGCATGGCGTACCAGCCACAATCCCCCTGCCCCGGAATTGTTGGATCTGTGCGACGAAATGGGCATTCTGGTGATCGATGAGTTCTTTGACGAATGGAAAACCCCCAAGATCTCCAACGGCTATTCTCTGGAGTTCAACGAGCACGCAGTCTCCGATGCAGAGGATATCATCCGCCGTGACCGAAACCACCCTTGCGTCATTATGTGGTCTTTGGGCAACGAGGTACGGGAACAGTTAGTACCCGATGGCTGGAAGATTGCGCGAATGCTGTATGACACTGTCCGCAAGGCAGACCCTACCCGTCCTATTACCAACGGTTTGAGCAGCTACCCTGCCTGCTACGAAAACCGCCTTGCCTTCTACACAGACATTGTGGGCTTAAACTACAAGCCCCACACATATAACTATCTGCTGAATAAGTATCCCGAAAAATCCCTCTTCGGCAGTGAAACCGCTTCCTGTATCTCCACCCGGGGTGTGTATCATCTGCCTGCGCAGGTGGTGATCGGTCTAAACCGTACAGAGGATCTGGCGGTTTCCGACTATGGCTTGGAAGCGCCGCCATGGGCCTACTATGCAGAACGGGAACTGTGCGCCCAAGTGGACAATCCTCAGGTATTGGGTGAATTTGTATGGACGGGCTTTGACTATTTAGGCGAGCCCACACCCTACTACACCGAATGGCCCTCCCGGAGCAGTTACTTTGGCATCGTAGATATGGCCGGTCTGCCGAAAAATCGCTATTATCTTTATCAGTCCGCATGGACGGACACCCCGGTTTTACATATCTTCCCCCACTGGAACTGGGAAGGTCACGAGGGGCAGAATGTACCGGTACATATCTACACCAACTTTGAAGAAGTTGAACTGTTTATCAACGGTGTTTCTCAGGGTCGCCGCAGACATGCGCTGCCTTTGGAAAATACCGATGACGAGCAGGCGCTGATCCGCAATCAGTTGGAACGCTTCCGCCTGATGTGGGACGATACGGTCTACACCCCCGGCGAAGTTACCGCTGTTGCCTACCAAGGCGGCAAAGAGGTCATGCGAAAGACGGTAAAAACCGCAGGCGCACCTTATCAGGTTGCCCTTTCCGCATATTGGGAAAAGATCGGTGCAGACGAAGAAGAACTGAACTTCATCACTGCCCGGATTTTGGACAAGGACGGCAATCTTTGCCCCAACGCAGATAACCGCATTTTCTTCCGTACGGAAGGTCCGGCAGATGTATATGCCACCGATGCCGGCGATCCGCGAGAAGCGGAAACCTTCCTGCGCAGCGATAAAAAAGCCCTGTCCGGTATGCTGGTTGCGGTCATTCGTTCTACAGAAGCAACGGGTACTGTAAAAGTCATCGCCGAAGCCGACGGTTTGATTTCCGGCACTTTGGAATTTTCCTGCGAATAACAAAAAGGACGAAGAGGAAAACTCTTCGTCCTTTTTTATTACTTGGTCAGCATCCAAACCGCCATTTTGCTTTCTTCGTTCCACAGTTTGCCTGCGGATGCATAGTCGGTAAGAAGCATCGTTTTTCCGTCTGTTAAAGGAACATCCATTGCGATGATTGTATCATAGGGCACTGCTTTCTTGCTTTCTGTTGCGGCCACATAGCCACTTTCATCTACCGATATATCGACAGGATCGTCGACGCAATAACCCAAACGGTTTTCCTGCGCCAGCATGATCGGTCCTCTTTGCAGGGCTATGTGCTTTTTGGCAAGCGGATGTTCTTTGTCGTAAGTCGGCACAACATAATTATGTCCCCAAATAACTTTATTCATCAGCACCTGCTCGCCGTAGGGAATGGGGTAGATCGCCTTTATACGCATATCTAAGGTAAGTTCGATCACATCGCCGCTGTGCCATTCTTTCTCAATGGAAATATATCCGTCGGTAACGGGTGCTTTCTCCCCGTTTACCAAAATTTTGGTATCATTGCTCCAAGCAGCATTTCTGATAAGAAGCGGAAATTCTTCAGAAACCGACGAAGTCAGGGTAATGCGGATATTCCCATCTTTGGGGTACCGGGTCTGTATATGCCACCGCAAGGGGTTTCCTTTCGGGGACATCACCTCTGCCGTACCCTCTGCAAACAAATTCAGGGCGATGCCCGTTTGGGTCTTTGTGAACTGAATTTGCGGCACAAGACCGATACCGGCAGCTCCGATACAAGCGCAGCAGCCGTAATAATGCGCGTCGGACATAATCTTAAAGCCGCCAATACCGATGCCGCGCACGCCGGCCGTCAGAGGGCTGTAACTGTCAAAAGGCAGCGGCTCATAAATCACTTTGGTTTCCGGCCTCAGGTATTTTTCTATCGACGTACCCACCACGTTTTCCGTGTTCAGAGAACCTAAGTATGCATTATAAAAAGATATTTCAAAGGCATCGATGTACTTGGGATCGCCGGTGAGCAGATGCACCCGGCTGAGGAATTTCATCACCGTCACCGTGACGCAGGTCTCCTGCATTTCCTCATCAAACGGGTTTGCCTGCCGGACGGTGGAGTGGTCGAACATTTCGCAGGTACAGCCACAGCAGCCAATTACGGTAAAGTCACTTTCCAGAATTTTGTCCGCAAAATTCACAATGGCAGTTTTGTACCGCTCGTTGCCGGTAATTTTATAATATTCCAGCAGACCTTCAAAACAGGAGATCATTTCATAGGCTTTGGTCACTGGATATTGATAAGGATACAGTTCATTTTTGTAGGCAAGTTCAAAAAAGTTCTCTATGTCCGTACCGCCACAGGCAACGATATAGCCTGAAAAGTCGAAATATTTCTTTTCCCCGGTCAGGTTATAGAGCCGAACCATCGGTTCCAAGATAGAAGAAGAATTCAAGCCGCGCCAATGTCTTGTTGCCATCGTGATGGGCTTTTGTCCCTCGCCTTCGCCGATTCTTTGGATAATGTAATCCGCTTGGCGAGTCATAGAACGAATAATGGATTCTCTCAAGTCCGATTCCTTGCAGACCTCAAGAAAATACTGCATACCCAAAAGCACATATTTTCTGTTCCACATATCCCAGCCGTCAAATTCGTGGCTGACTGCGTAACTGCTGATACGGCCGCTTTCATCGGCAGAATCCGTCATATCGATAACGGTTTCTTTTAGGATTTGGTACAGGGATTCGTCGCCGGTATAGGCGCAGACCAACGATGCGCCACGCATCATTTTCCCCCAGTACTCACCCCGCCAGCCGGCATCGAAATCCGCATCTTCCCGAAATTGCTGAACAAAACGTTTCCACAGTTCCGGTCGCATAAGTTGGGTTTTCTCCACAAATCGGAAAGTATCTTCCACAATTCCGTTATATTTTATTTTGGCATCTTTGAAAGAAGCCGCTTTCTCGTAATGCATATTTACTCCCCTATCCGCAAAACGACTTTACCGATGTTTTTACCTTTGTACAGAATGTCATGAGCCGCCTCTGCCTGAGTAACCGGCAGAACTTCATGAATGGTAGGCTTGATTTCGCCACTTTCGATCTTGGGATATACCCGCTCCACGATCTGGGCAAGAATCTGCGCTTTCATCTCCGGGGCTCTGGAACGCAAGGTAGAGCCGATAATACGAACATTCCGCACATAGACATTTTTCAGATCGATCTCCGTTTTAACACCGGCCAAAGCTGCGATCATGATCCAGCGTGCGCCTTTGTTCAGGTAGTGCAGGCACTGACCCATAACCGCGCCGCCCAGGCAATCGATGGCGATATCTACGCCATAGCCCTGCTCCAGCTGGGCTTTCAGCGCATCGGCAAGGGATTCTTTAGAAGTATCCACGATCACATCTGCGCCCAAATCGGCAATGGCTTTTGCCTTTTCTGCATTGCGCACAGTGGTGATGACCCGGATGCCAAAGGCTTTCGCCATACGGATGGTCACGCTGGCAAGGCCGCTGTTACCGCCGGTGATGAGCAAGGTATCTCCGGCCTTTGCACCGCCTTCGATAAACAGATTCAGATAAGCTGTGGCAAAGGCTTCCGGAATTGCCGCCGCCTCGACCATTGTACAGTTTTTAGGTACGGGCATCAGCATATCGTATTTTACATTCACATACTGGGCATAACCGCCGCCACCTAACAGCGCGCAAACCTTGTCCCCCACTTTCCATGAGGACTTCGCCGCCGCCTCGTTACCTACCGCAACGATCGTACCGGCAATTTCCAAACCCATCCACTCAGGGCAACCGGGAGGGGGCGGATAGTCGCCTTCCCGCTGCATTAAATCCGCCCGGTTCAGCGCCGCTGCTTCAATTTTTACAAGGCAATCCTCGCTGCCCATAACGGGATCGGGTACATGATCCCAACGAAGGCTCTTATCTTCATTTACCAAAATCGCTTTCATACGCCATCTGCCTTTCTTCTATTCAAATATGCATCCATCCGGCGGCACACGGCACTCTCACCCCATTGATAGTCCCTGGGGAAATTGGCAAATTCCATCGCAAGACCCTTCTCAAGGGGCATAAGTTCCGATTGCTTCATACCGGTAATATTCAAAATTTTGCTGTTATCCATGATCCGGTCATAATACCGGTCGTAGATCAGTTGCTGCTGGAAAAGAATACTATCGGGACAGAGAATATCAATATAGGTTTGGGTATCAACGGTGCAATACTGCAGGCCGCCGATCCTCTCATACATTTTGGCGATCTCTTCCCACGTGTGATGCTCTGCGGTGCAAACGGAATAGGTTTCTCCGTAGGCATCCTTGTTCAGCAGAAGCCGCGCCAGCATTACCGCTACATCCCCTGCCCAACTCATTGTTGCCTGAACAGCCATCGCCTTTTCCGGCAAAACCAGTTTCTTGCCCTCCAGCATACGGCGCACTACCGTATCCATTTCCAGCGTTACCAGCTGAAAACGCCGCTTGGAGTAGGTAATGGCCGGACGTACGATGGTCCAGTTTTTCCATGCGGAGTTTCTGAGGAAATCCTCTGCCTGCGCCTTATAAATGGAGTAATCCCCGGATTGCAAAAATGCCTGATCTGTGGCTACATCCAAGAGTCGGGGAGATGTTTCCTTTATGGGATGCTCCTCGTTGGCATACACACGGTAGGTAGATAAGAAAATATAATGCTCCGTATTTTTCATGTATAAGGTAGTAAACCGCTCAAATTCCTCCCTTGTGGGATAAAACATAAAGTCTACGACCGCGGTATAATCATTCCTTAGCAGAGCTTCTATATATGCCGGATCTTTTGCATCAGCCCGGATGTATGTCAGGTCGGGATCGGTAGAAATTGCAGTATCCAAAGACACCACATCTACCTGATAGCCCATTTTCAAAAGTTCCGGAACGAGATAAACACCCATTGCGCCGGTACCGCCGGGGACAAGCACTTTCTTTTTCATCATCATCTTAAAACTCCATTTGATCACGAATGGTTTTCATTGTTGTCAATAGTGGCTGCGTAGGGGTAGACATAGAATGATGCTCCCAAACGCAAAGGCTCATGCAGCAGCCTAAACGGAAGCCCAATCTGCGGTGGATACTGCATTCTCCACCGGATAGGAAAAGAAACGGCGCGCCCAGTTTCTCTTTCAGCAAATGGGTAATGCGCAAATTTTCCAATTGCTGCTCCATTGTATCTGCCCCGGTGACGATTTTGATAATATCCGCGCCCCGGCGTTTTTGCTCCAATGCTACTTCAAGAACCCGTTCTGCCGGGGTAAATTTCAGAATATGAGAGGACATCAGCACCTCTGCGCCCAAAGCGTGGAGTCTGTCGATCAATGCCATCTGTTTTTCTATGGCTTCCGGATCATCTGTCAGTTCTTCCGGGTGCTTGCAAAACAGATCGCCCATCACATCGCAAAGGGTCGCACCGTTTTCCGCCAGAAAAACCAAGCCGTCTGCGAGTTCCTCGTCGGTTTTATTCGCATTATGACAATGACGATAATTGGTAACATAGCAAGGTTTCCCCTGCATTTCGGCAAACAAGCTTTGGTAAGTTTCCTTATTTTGGAACTCCGGGAGCAAACTTTCCACTTGCAACCCAAAGGCATCCGCGCCCAAACGCAGACCGTTGCGAATATGCTCCGCCGCTGTATCCGGCCGTTCAAACTGGAGCATAACTGTAAGCAGCGCCTTGTCGTGTTTCAAAAAAGATGCGAGCATATTACCACCCTTTCAGTTTTCTTTATACGCAGTATACCGATTTCCTTCCGGACAAGCAATGGGAAAACCGAAACTCTTTTATCTTTTTTGATACTTTTTATTGGTAATTTTATTGACTTATTTGTTAATTATGATATAATTGCGTTGTTCAAAGAAAGGTCGTGTATCTACAATGTCGGCAAATATCGAAGATCTGATCCTTACAAAAATCGATCAAACTTTGATCGTCCACGCAGCAAAAGGCTGGACGTCAGAAATGAAAGATCGACCCAATTACGCCCTTGTTCTGTGCAGCCGCGGACAGATCGTATATATGCTGGACGGCAAAGAGTATCTTTCCCATCCGGGAAATGCAGTACTGCTGCCGAAAGGAAGGTCCTATTCTCTTCTGACTCTGGAATCCGGCTATTTCCCCGTATTAAATTTCGATTGTCTCAACTGGGATTGCCGCGACATACTGACGGTTCCTTTGGACGACCCGAAGGCTTGTCTTCAGGATTTTGCCGCACTACAGAACCTAATATTCCGGCAAGGCTCAAATTTGAAAACCAACAGCATTTTTTATTCGCTTCTCAGCAAAGTTTTTCCCAAGCAAGCAACCGGACAGAATCCGCTGCGCCCCCTGCTGCAATATATAGAGGAGCATCTTTCTGATCCGGAACTTTCCAACGCACAGTTGGCATCGGTTATTCAAATCAGCGAAGTTTACTTACGGAAATTGTTTTCTGCCCACTTGCACACTTCTCCCAAGCAATACATTTTAGAACTTCGCCTTCGCAAAGCAAAGCAATTACTTATGGATACAACACTTTCCGTTTCTGCCGTTGCAGAAGAATGCGGTTTTTCCGGTGTTTACCATTTTTCCCGGGCATTTAAGCAACGAACCGGTCAATCCCCCACAGAATTTAGCGTCCAAAATAAGATTTTTCAAATCTGACCGCAGGCCTTGTGCAAGATTTTGCACAGGGCCATTTCATATTCCGGAGCGTAGGGGTTTTGCCTGTCACCTCTGACATAGCCGGCAAAGGCCGCAAGCATACCGTCATACCGGTCAAATACGCCGCCGTCGATGTTTTCTTGTTTATCCGCTAAGCACTCCGTCGCAGGTGTGGAAACCGCGCCGCCGCCATAGGATATTTCCAAGGGTTTACATTCTGCCGTACCCTTTGTGCCGGAAATGACCAGCTGCCGTCTGTTGTAACCCAACACCTCGGCAGCATTGGCTTTGGCAATGCAGACGCCGTTGTTATACCGCAAAATCGCCATAGCAAAATCTTCAGCGGTCGTTCCTTCTGCACCGGTAACGCAATTGAAGGGAATTACCGTTTCCGGTATACCCCGGATCTGCAAAATCAGATCGATCATATGGCAGCCTAAAAACAGCATATTGCCTCCCGGCAAACACGAAAGCCACTGTCTTGCTTCCGCAGTGGGCGGATAGATCCCGTTCATCTGCGCTTCCACGCTGATGACATCGCCCAGCTCCCCTTCTTTTACCCGGGCCATCAGCGCCTGCAAGGTGGGGTTATAGCGGTACATATAGCCTAAGTGGAGAACTAAATTTTTCTCCTTTACGACCTGCACCAATGCTTCAAAATCGGCAGGGTCGGTAAAGCCCGGCTTTTCCAGATGGATATGTTTTCCCGCTTTTGCCGCCATAAGGGCGTATTTGGCAAGGTAACGTTCCTCTGTTTCGATGGTGACCGCCACGATGGTCGGATCAGCGAGGATCTCCTCCGCGGTCATTTCCCGGTATCCGTCAAACACGTCCATAATATCAGGAAATTTCTCCCGTTCCTTTTCCGGAAAGGCATACCCTGCCACATCGAAAATATCCCTTTGCTTTATCAAACTGCCCCATATAAAATTGCCGTGACTATATCGGCTTGTACCGATTTGGGCAACCTTTATTTTCTTCATTTCAACAAACTCCAATCAAATTGTACCAGAGGAAAGGATTTCTCTTCCGCCAGACGGCTGTAGACCTGAGGCGCCTGATCGGGAGAACAGGTTTCGTCGATCAGGTCAGAAAGGCAGAATCTTCCCATTTGGGTCATTCTGCGAATGGTATGTATATCGTCTTTTTGCGTCCACCAACCGCCGTGGGACTCTGCCGTGGGTCGTGCATTGGTATGGGCACCAATCAGAGTAATGCCCGGGCAATGGATTTTTTGGTAATAGTCGATGGTAAACTCTTTATTTCTGGTGCAGCCCAACAGCGCCACTCTGCCAAACCTTGCCATACAATTCAGGATGCCGTCAAGACCTGCGCCGACACCCGTCACCTCGATGCCTACCTTGGCTCCGCCGTCTGTAAGTTTCTTCACGGTGTCAGCAAAGTCAGGCGCAAAGGGATCCAAAGCATAGTCCGCTCCGGCTTTTAATGCCTTTTCCCGCTTTTCTGTGATTGGGTCAACGGCAATAATCGGCGCTGCGCCGGCGCATTTCAAAAGGGGTATAGACACCAAGCCCAAAAGCCCCATGCCCATGATAATGGCTGATTCACCCATTTCCAAGTGGCACTTACGGATTGCCGCCAAAGGAAAAATGCCGATATGGAACAACGCACCGTCAGCAAAACTTGTATCGTCGCTGATTTTATAAACCAAGGACTGGTCTAAATTGATGTATTGACTGTGCTGTGACCAAGACATTGCCACCCGGTCTCCCGGCTGAAATGCCGTAACTCCATCTCCCACAGCAGTTACCACACCGGAAGCACTGTAACCCAAAACCCGCGGGAATAAAGCGGTTTGTCCTGCCGGAGGACTGACATTGGGGTCGCCCATAAGGTTTGCCCGTTCTGTGCCGCTGCTTAAGGTAGAAATCGCCAATTTCACCTGCACCTCACCCGGAGCAGGCTGACCGATCTCCCCTTTGCGTAATTCTGCCACACCGGGTGCGACAAATGTGATCTTCTTATTTTCCATATTGCATCCCTCCTGTTGCTATTTTACAACTTGACGGAGTCTGTCACAACATAGTATACTGTAAAAAATGAGGTAATTTTGTTCAACTAAAGGTATGGTAATTTTATGAATGATATAGTTTTTTACAATAATTTTCGTTTTATCCAAGCTGTGTTCAGCCATCAGAAATATACAGATCACCGCACCGGCTCTCCTTACCATTATCTTGCCTATATGATAAAAGGGCACAGTAAGATCGTATCAGAGAACATTACCATCGAACTGTGGCCGGGAGATCTTTTCTACATTCCCGAGGGGCTTCCCTATCAATCCTACTGGGATTCTGAGGATGATATCCGGTTTTTGTCCTTCGGTTTTCATCACTTCCCCGAAGCCCGCGCCAATCAGTTTTATTTGCAAAAAATCTCTTGCAACGAAGCTTTGAAAAAACAGGTACAAAACATCCCCATCAAGGATACGGTGGACAGCACTATGCTCGGAACCTTTTATTCCGTGCTGGCGCAGGTAATCCCCTGCCTTGCCTGTAAGGAGCAGCCCTCCCAAAAAGAGGTCATTGCAAAAGCCACAGCCTATATATGCGACCACATCAACTGCAGTGTATCTGACGTTGCGGATCATTGTATGGTGAGCAAGTCTGCGCTGTATCACATTTTTAGGCAGCAAGGAGATATGACGCCCAATGCGCTGATCCAAAAAATTCGCTGCCAAAAAGCGGAAACTCTGCTCTCTACCACCGATAGATCCGTACAGGAGATCAGTGATGCTCTCCAATTCAGCTCCACATCCTATTTTCGGAAAGTACTGAGGCTTTACACCGGAAAAACACCCCGTCAGATCCGCAATCAGGCAAAAAGACTATAAATACAGCGCGCACAGGTATTGCATCCGTACGGACACAGCACCTATGCGCGCTGATTCATATTTACAATATCGCCATCAAAGCATCGGCGTATTCCACGCAGGAGGCGGCAGAACCGTCAGACTTAACAGTCAACGGGCACTCTGCCATTGCCTTTTCCAAAATCGCTGCCTTATCACCGCGGCAGATATGCCGCAGCAGCATGGCCGCCGCTTTCAGAATGCTCTCAGGGTTAGCGTAATCGCCCATACCCCGCTCGATCATTCTGGGGGCAGAGCCGTGGATCGCCTCGAACATGGCGTACTTGTCACCAATGTTGGCAGAACCTGCAGTACCCACGCCGCCCTGAATCTGAGCAGCCTCATCGGTGATAATATCGCCGTAGAGGTTCGGCAGCAGGATCACCTGGAACTTCTCCCGCAGACCCTCTTTGATGAGGTTCGCGGTCATAATGTCAATGTAGTAATCCTCTACCGTGATGCCGGGATAGTCAGCCGCTACCTCATGGGCGATGGCAGTAAATTTGCCATCTGTTTTCTTCATGATATTGGCCTTGGTGACAATGGACACATGGGTCTTGCCGTTATTCTTGGCGTACTCAAAGGCAGCTCTTGCGATCCGGCGCGTACCTAAGTCGGTTGTGACCTTAAAGTCCACCGCCATGCCGGGCAGCTCTACACCCCGGCTTCCCAGCACATACTCGCCCTCGGTATTTTCCCGATAGAACATCCAGTCGATGCCCTGCTCGGGAATGGACACGGGACGGCAGTTGGCATACAGATCCAGTTCCCGGCGCATGGCCACATTGGCGCTTTCCAAGGTACCGCCGTGGGGTGTGGTGGTAGGTCCTTTCAGGATCACATCGCAGGACTTGATTTCTGCCAGCACATCCTCAGGAATCGCTTTGCCCTGCGCCATACGGTTTTCAATGGTCAATCCCTGAATTTCCTTGATAATCACGCTGCCGGCAGTCACCTCCTCCGCTAACAGCTTTTCCAACACTCTGGCTGCCTGATGGGTGATGATCGGACCGATGCCGTCACCATCCACCACACCGATGGTCACTACCTTCTTGGTGGCAAAATCGGTTTTGGTGCAGTCCATATTGGCAATTCTTGTCTGCTGTTCCTCCAGCAATTTCTTAAAAGCCTCACAGGCCTGTTCAATATTCATTACAAACCACCCTCCTTGGTGTAATTCAGCAGTCCGCCGGCAAGCAGGATCGCTCTCTGCCGGTCAGTCAGCGGACAAAGAACCTGAAATTCCTTGCCGCTTGTCCGGTCGGTAACGGTCAGCTTGCCTGCTTCCATGCCGGATACGATATTGTGGATCACAAGATCTGCATCCTGATTCAGCGCATCATAGTCCGCAGGATCTTCGAAGGTCATAGGCAGAATGCCGGCGTTAATGAGATTTGCCACATGGATACGGGCAAAGCTCTTGGCAATGACGCCCCGGACGCCTAAGTACATAGGCACCAGCGCCGCATGTTCCCGGGAAGAACCCTGACCGTAGTTGCTGCCGCCCACAATAATGCCGTCGCCTGCCGCTTTTGCCCGCTCTGCAAAGGTCTCATCGCAGACCTGGAAGCAGAACTGGGACAGAAACGGAATGTTAGAGCGGTAAGGCAGGATCTTTGCGCCGGCAGGCATGATATGGTCGGTGGTGATATTGTCGCCCACCTTCAGCACCAGCTTTGCCTCCAGCGTATCGGTGAATGCCTTGCTCTTGGGGAACTCCTTAATATTCGGTCCGCGAAGCACTTCAGCCGCTGCCGCTTCTTCTGCCGGTACAGGCGCCAGCACAGCGGAGTCATCAATGCGGAATGTGTCGGGCATTGCCACCGGAGCAATTGGCTCCAAGGTGGTAGGATCGGTAATATAGCCGGTAAGAGCTGCAGCTGCAGCTGTCTCCGGGGATACCAGATAGACCTGACCGTCCTTGGTGCCGCTGCGGCCCAGGAAATTGCGGTTAAAGGTACGAAGACTCACGCCGCCGGAGTTGGGAGAGAAGCCCATACCGATACAAGGACCGCAAGCGCACTCTAACACACGGGCGCCGCTGGCCAGAATATCCGTCAAAGCGCCGCACTCGGACAGCATGGTCAGCACCTGCTTGGAGCCGGGAGAGATAGAAAGGCTGACGCTGGGAGCAATGGTCTTGCCCTTGAGAATGGCTGCCACCTTCAGCATATCCTGCAAAGAAGAATTGGTACACGAGCCGATACAGACCTGATCCACCTTTGTCCCCTTCAGGCTCTCTACGCTGACCACATTGTCAGGGCTGTGAGGACAGGCGATCATAGGCTTTAATGCAGACAGATCAATGGAAATGATCCGGTCATATTCCGCATCCGGATCGCTGGCAAGAGGCGTATAATCCGCTTCTCTTCCCTGCGCCTTCAGGAATGCGCGGGTAGTTTCGTCAGAGGGGAAAATGGATGTTGTTGCGCCCAGCTCTGTACCCATATTGGTAATGGTAGCCCGCTCGGGAACACTTAAGGTAGCAACACCGGGACCGCCCCACTCAATAATCGCGCCTACGCCGCCTTTCACAGACAGGATACGCAGCAGTTCCAGACTCACATCCTTTGCGGTGACGAAGGGATTCAGCTTACCTGTCAGCTCCACCTTAAACATTTTGGGCATGGTGATATAGTAAGCGCCGCCGCCCATGGCAACCGCCACATCCAAACCGCCTGCGCCAAAAGCCAGCATACCGATACCGCCGCCGGTGGGAGTATGGCTGTCGGAGCCGATCAGGGTCTTGCCGGGCTTGCCGAATCGCTCCAAATGGACCTGATGGCAAATGCCGTTGCCGGGACGGGAGAAATAAACACCGTGCTTTGCTGCCACCGTCTGCAAATACCGGTGATCGTCGGCATTTTCAAAGCCGGACTGCAAGGTATTATGGTCTACATAGGCAACACTCAGCTCTGTTTTGACACGGGGAATGCCCATGGTCTCAAATTCCAGATACGCCATTGTGCCGGTAGCATCCTGCGTCAGGGTCTGGTCGATCTTCAGGGAGATCTCGCTGCCGGGCGTCATATCGCCGGAAACAAGGTGCGCGGCTATGATTTTTTGTGCAATTGTCTTACCCATTGCTCTGCAACCTCGCAATCATGTTATTCTTTGCCTTTTCAATATGCTTCGCCGTCAGATCCGCTGCCAATTCGGCATCGCCGGCTGCGATGGCATTATAGATATCCCAATGCTCCTTGACGGAGTCAGGCTGCCGCTTCTGATCTTCCACAGAGATCTTCCGGAACTGTCTGGTCTTACGGTGCAAAGGCTGCAGGGTATCGCCGATAATATTGCTGGCGCACAGACGGCAGATGGCATCGTGAAAATCCTCGTCCTCTTTGCGCATGTACTCGGCATCGTGCTTGGAAGCATAGAACTCCTGCAGTTCCAAAATGTGCTTGAGCTCCTTTAAGGCTTCCTCTGTCCGGTTCTTGGCCGCATATCTGGCCGCCAAAGGCTCCACGCAGATACGGATGTCCATAATGTCCATCAGGTCCTCCTGCGTAATGCCTCTGACCATAGAGCCCTTGCCCACATCCAAAATCAGGCGCTCTTGCTCCAATCGGCGAAGTGCCTCCCGAATCGGTGTGCGGCTGACGCCCAATTCCTCCGCAAGACGCAGCTCTGTCAAAACCTCGCCCTTGGGATATACGCCCTGAATAATATCATTTTCCAGCTTGGCAAATACCTGATCTGCCAAAGATTCAGAATGAAAACCCATTTCTCTTTCCTCCTAATCAGCGAATGGGGAATCTGCCGGGCGCCAACCGCTCCAGCATGCATTCCAATTCGTGGTTGGACAACATGGTCTGTCTGCCATCCTCGTATTCCTTATCGACCCATTCTTTCATGGTGACCACCAAGGGGTCCCGCTTGTCAACCGCTTCGCTGCCGGTCAGGCCGTAGCTGCTGTTGATCCAGTAAGCAATGCCTGCCAAGCCGGAGGCCTTGCCGATCTGTACCGCCGGGGGACGCTTCAGGAACTTGTTGGTGTCAAAAATATTGTAGATCTCCTGATCCTTCATTAAGCCGTCAGCATGGATACCGGCCCGGGTCACATTGAAGTTTCTGCCCACGAAGGGAGTCATGTCCGGAATGTTGTAGCCCATATCCTTCTGGAAGAACTCGGCGATCTCGGTAATGACCGTAGGATCCATGCCGTCCATAGAGCCGCGCAAGGAAGCATACTCAAAGACCATGGCCTCCAGCGGAATATTGCCGGTACGCTCACCGATACCCAGCAAAGAGCAGTTAACTGCGCTGGCGCCGTAAAGCCATGCGGTAGATGCATTGGCCACCGCCTTGTAGAAGTCGTTATGGCCGTGCCACTCCAGCATTTCGCTGGGCACATCGGAATAGTGCTGCAGACCGTAAACGATACCGGCCACGCTTCGGGGCAGCGCCGCCTCGGTGTAGGGCACGCCGTAACCCATGGTATCACAGGCCCGGATCTTCACGGGAATACCGGCTTCCTTGGACAACTGCTGCAGCTCATTCACAAACGGAACCACAAAGCCGTAGAAATCCGCACGGGTAATGTCCTCTAAGTGGCAACGGGGCATAATACCGGCATTGAAAGCATCCTTGACAGTGGCCAGATAGTAATCCAGCGCCTGCTGACGAGTCTTACCCATCTTCTTGAAGATGTGGTAGTCCGAGCAACTGACCAAAATGCCGGTCTCGTTGATACCCATATCCTTAACCAGCTTGAAGTCCTCCTTGCTGGCGCGGATCCATGTGGTGATCTCCGGGAATTTCAAATCCAGCGCCATGCACTTTTCAATGGCATCCCGGTCCTTCTTGCTGTAGATAAAAAACTCCGTCTGCCGGATAATACCGTAAGGTCCACCCAGCTTATTCAGCAGTTTATAGATATTGACGATCTGATCTACCGTATAAGGCTCTACAGACTGCTGACCGTCACGCAAGGAAGTATCCGTGATCCAGATCTCCTCCGGCATGTTCATGGGAACACGGCGGTGGTTGAAGGCTACCTTGGGGATCTCCCCTTCTGTATAAACATCCCGGATCAGGTTCGGCTCTGCCACATCCTGCAGAGAATATTTATAGGATTTCTGCTCCAGCAAATTCGTCTTATTGGATAATTCCAGCATACAAAAACTCCTCTCCGCTTGTATGTATGTTTCATTGTATACAATTATACTTGTTCCTGTGCATTTGTCAACTAAAAATCACCACAAATAAGAACTTTTGTTTTTCCGTGGAAGAATCCCATGTCACAAATCCACCGGATTGTGACATTTGTACAGGAAAACGCCTCCAAAATTCCATCTGCGACAGATCTATAGCCACCATGCAAATACTCCCCCTCGATTTCCATCGGAGGGGGAGTATATTTTGCTGCTATTCCACAAGTCCGTATTTGACTTTGATGCGGTCTAATTTCTCCAGCATAGGTTCAGCGGCGATCAGGATAAATACCACCGTGGCGGCTGCATGGATCAGATCCATGGGCAGGCCGGATATATAGTAGGCTTTCAGCATTTCCCAATTGAGTGTCTGCGCGTTATACATCAGCGCGGCAGTGGGGTTCATAATGCCGCCGTAAATGATCACAGCGGAAAATGCACCGAAGGTAGCCAGGCTGCCACGGCTGCGGCGAAGCAAGCCCTTACGGAACAACACGCCGGCAAGGAAGCCGATAATACCCATACTAAACATCTGCCAAGGCATCCACGGTCCCTGGGAGAACAGTATATTGGATACCAGCATAGTCACCGCACCCACCAAAAAGCCAGTCTCTCCTCCGAAGGCAACGCCGGAAATGATGACCAGCGCCAGCACCGGTTTGAACTGAGGCAGCATAAAAAAGGCAGCGCGGCCTGCAACACCGACGGCGCACAACACAGCAATGGTCACCAATTCCCTTGCCTTGGGTTTGCGGCTTTCAAACACCAGGAAAAAGGGGATCATGCACGCAAGCAGAACCGACATTGCGGTCACATGATAATACCGATTACCCAAATACATCACACCCACAAAAATGATCAGTGGGATACACAGCACGATCAGTACCGCTGCCACAAGGGTGCGTTTGCTCAGTTTCCGTTGTTTCGCAGGAATCTGCAGCATTGCGGACGGGGCGCTTCTTCTGCCGATGGCGGCTATAAAAATACCCAATGCAGCAATCAGCACCAAATACAAAAGCAGCTGCTGTTCGCCGATGGCGCTGATGCCGTCCTTGCCGATCAGCGCAGAAAGATCCGTAATGCTGGTAGCATAGAAAAATACCGCCAGCGCCAGTATCAAAGACACACCGGCAATAACTTTTCTCCACAGGGGCAAGGGCTTGGGCTTGAAGTTTACCGCCGTTTCCTTTGGTTCGGGGAGAACCGTTGTTTCGGGGATTTCCGGCTCAGCAGGCAGTTCTCCGCCGCAGCAGCCGATAATATCCGACACCGTTACCGCCTCCGGGATCAGATGCCGGGCCATACGGTTGGCCGGGGTGGTATAGAAGCTGTTGCCGGAGAAAAATTCCCGGGGTGTCCCCTCTGCTACAATACTGCCGTCAAAGAACAGACCGCACTTATGGGCATACTCTGCGCAGAACGGCACATCATGGCTGACCATCAGAATGGTAACGCCCTGTGCTGTCAAACGACGGAGGATCAGGGCAAAGGTCACCTTAAACTCCGCATCAAAGCCCTTTGTCGGCTCGTCCAGCAACAGAATATCCGGCGCAGTCAGCAGTACCTTTGCCAAAGCGGTACGCTGCTGCTCACCGCCGGAAATATCATAGGGATGCCGGTCCAAAAACGCCCGCAGTCCGCACAGCTCCGTGATCCGGGCAACCTCCGCGTCCTGCTGTTCTTTGGGGATCTTCTCTCCCCGGAACACCTCGTACAGGTCTTCACGAACAGTACGCTTTACAAACACGGTTTGAGGGTTCTGCGGCAAGTGTCCCAGCTTTCCCTGCACACGAACATCGCCGCGGTAGGCAGCCCGCAGACCGGAAATTACCTTTAGGGTTGTGGATTTACCTGCACCGTTACCGCCCAGGATCGCATAAAACTCGCCCTTGTGAAGCTTCAGAGAAAATCCCTTCACCACATCCGGACTGTCCTTTTCGTAGCGAAACCACAGATCATCACACTCCAAGGTCACATTCGGAAGGTACCCCGGAGGCGTTTTTTCCGCCAGGGGCAGAAGCGGCTGTTCCTCCGCCCGCTGAGAAAGAAAACGGCTGCCGTCACGGACAGTCATGGGGCAATCCAGTTTTGTGTCCGTTGCCGCCCAAACACGCATAGCGGCAGGCATCGCAAGGAACATACCGCTGCCCTGGTTTTTAAGCTGCAGACCCACATGCTCCGGCTTATCGTCGCAAAGGATCGCGCCCTCGTTCATCACAATCACACGGGTGGCAAAGGGAAAGGCTTCTTCCAAACGGTGTTCTGTCAGCATGATGGTGGTGCCAAGCTCCCGATTGATCTTTCCTAACAAGGCTAAAAAATCCGCGGCGGCAATGGGGTCAAGCTGGGCTGTTGGCTCATCCAGCACCAGCACACCCGGCTGCATCGCCATAACCGAGGCAAGACTCAGCAGTTGCTTTTGACCGCCGGACAGTTCCGTGACATTTTTATAAAACCAGTTCTCAATCCCGAAAAATGCAGCGATCTCCGCCACGCGGCGGCGAATGGTGGGGGTATCATACCCCAGGCTCTCCAAGCCAAAGGCCAGTTCGTGCCACACCTTGTCGGTGACCACCTGATTTTCCGGGGATTGGAGTACATAGCCGATTCTCTGCGCCTGCTCCCGTTGGGACAGTTCCGACAACAATGTGCCTTGGTAACGGATCTCTCCGGAGAACAGACCGTGGGGCGTCAGGCAGGACTTCAAATGCCGTAAGAGTGTGGATTTTCCGCAGCCGGAAGGACCGCAGAGAATGACAAACTCACCCTGCTGAACGGTAAACGAGATATTACAAAGGGCCTTCTTCTCCCCTTCCGGATATGTAAAATCTACATGTTTGAATGAATAGCTTTCCATTTTCTCTCCTCTAAACCGTTCAGCACTACGGGCATAATGCAAAGAATGAAATATACGAATTGAAATGAAAGGGCGGCATTGTTCAGCCCGATATAGCGGATACTGGGAAAATACCGGAATCCAAAGGCAGATACAAACATGCCTGCCAGCAAATAAAAGCCGCAGAAGCCCAAGTAGATCAGCGCCATCTTATCCCGGTCATCAAAACGATAGATGGAAAAGGCTGTCCGCCCTTTCAAGCCGTAACCCCGGCTTTTCATGCTGTCTGCAGTTTCAATGGCATTTTCCAGCGCCCATGTCACCATCACCGACAGCACGGTCACGGCAATTTTTGTGCGATGCCAAAGCGAGCCTTCCGAAATATCCCTTCCGATGCTTTTTTGCGCATCCACAACGGCATCCATCTGCGTCTTGAATTTGGGGATAAACCGCAGTGTCATACTCAGTACCAAAGACATGGCCGGAATGATGCGCCCAAAGAGGTAGATAAACTTATCGGATGTAACGACCCGGTTAAAATTCAAAAACCACAGCATTACGGTCGCCAGCATCGTACCGGCAGACAGGCCGTAAAGTATGCTTTCCAGCGTCAGCGGATTTCCTGTGGGAAAATACAGCAGGATCGTCACGCCCTCGTGGCTGAAGGCCGGATTCATAAAAGCTGTCAGCAGCAAAATCGGCAGACACCATTTGAGCGTAAAGAGCACAGCCTTCTTCCCTTCTGTCTGCACCCCATAAGCACAAGCGCAGATCAGGGAGATGCCCTGAGCCAACGGGTGATTCAGTGCCATAGAAAAACCGATCACCAACGCAAAATATAAAAAGTTCACCAAGGGGTGATACTTCGCAAACCTGTCTTGCATATCAGCCACCAACGGCATACCCGCCGCCAACATCGTTGCCCAAATCGCAGGTATAGCGCCATTCCACCACATCACCATCTTTCAGCTGATAGCGGGAGCAACCGTAGTTGGGATACCAGCCATTGACCTTGTACATCCATCCGGACAGCGCACCACAATCAAATTCATACAGATTGTGGATACCTTCCACATACGCACTGTTATAAATAGGAGTCCAGGAAGCCTCCATGTGGATGCCATTCTCACGGCAAACGCGCTGCAGCACATCAAACACAGATTCTCCGTCATGGAATGTGACGGTGGTTTTCGCAAGGATCACGCCATTGGAAGGAACCATTTCCAGTTTTTCCGGATCCAACAGGCTCAGGTTGTTCAGAATGGTGGAGCACTCGATAGAAAAGGTGCAGGTATATGTTTTTTCTTTGTCAACCTCCTGATTTTCCGGTTCAACCGGCTGGGGTTTTCCCTCAGGGACCGGGTCGGTGAGGTATTGATCCTTTCCGCCCTGGGGAACGGAAGGCGCTTCGCCGCCGACCGTAGGATCGGTCACCTGCTCATCCGGATCATAATGATCCTCCGGCAACGGATCGGGACGGATCTCAAATTCACCTACCGTACCGTCCAGACTCAAATTCAAGATCGTGGTTTTGCTTCCGGTCAGGGATACCGAAGCAAAAGCCTTGTTCTGGGCATAAGCGGTTGCACTTTGGGCTTCCCACAGTTCATTCAGGCGAATGGACAGCAAGGCAAAAAAGCCAAAGCCCTCTTTTTGCGTCAGGCGCACCTTAAGATCGCCCTCTGCCGTTTTGCTGACAGAGATCTGCAGATTGATCTGTTTCGTATCGGTAATATCCTTTCCGAAAACCGTCCATTCGTATTGGATATCACCGGATCGGGCTGTAAAAACAGCGATCCCGTTTTCCGTTTTGATTTGCCTGAGCACATTTTCTGCAATGACGCCATCCTCCGGAATGGCAACCGACTCCTGCAAATTTACGCTGCCAAAGTTTCCCTGACAGCCGCAGAAAGCAAATAGTATAGTAAAAGCCAATAACAGGCTCAGTATTTTCTTCATCATTATTCTCCAATCACCAGTCTGCCGTCCTTGGTTTTCAAGGTATCTGCGGTCATAGCAAGACTTTTGGTTTCATCGGATGCGGCAAAAACCGCATCTTCCAGTATCAGGTCAAGGACATCACCGGCTCTTACGCTGCCGCGAAGCCGGAATTTCAGGCGAAGCACCACATTGTTTTCTTCCCCAAGCAAATCTTTGCTGAAGGCATGTTTGCCGCCGGTCAGATCCAAATACATAATGTTGATAAAGCCTGTTTCGTTACTCTTTTGCACATTGCAGCTCCAATCCGGAAGCTGCCGGCCGGAACTGCTCCCCTCATCGTGTACAAAAACATTTCCCTCTCCGATTCCCAGAAACTCCAGTCGGGAAGAATCAAAGGCGATACGCATACTCATTGCGGGATACCGGGCATCACCCAACTCCGAAATCGACACATCCAATACAAACTCTTCTATATTGGCTGCAGAGAGTTTTTGGGGCGTTTCCACTGTCAGCACCGGTCCGCGAGAAGCAGGATCCTCATGAGAGTTACATTGCGTAAGCAGCAATATAACTGCCGCCAACAGCAGGCAGCCTACCATGATCCACGGCCATCTTTTTTTCAGAACTTCTTTCATGGAAACACTCCTTTGCAAAGGTTGGGTGGGAGTGTGTACCTCCCACCCGAAATCATGATTACCGGTTTGTCGTGATGGTCGCTGCCTTAGTTACAACACCAAATTCGCTGCCATCCACAAATTTCTCAACGATCGCCAGCGCATCAAAGGTATTGATACGGCTGTCGCCGTTAACATTCAGAACGAGGATCATATCCTCGGTAAGCGCATCGCCCCTGCGCAGCCAGGCATCCACAGCAGCCAACGCATCCTGAGCATTGATCACGCCGTCGCCGTTGGCATCAGCAAAGGTGATCTCGCTTGCTGCAGTCTCAGTGAGGCTGAAGTTCAGCTTGTTTTCAAACTGCTCCATAGCAATGGATGCATCCACCAACGCCACATAGGTGGCAATGCCGGTCTCCTGGGAGATTTCAGCGCTGTACTTGAATACATACTGGTTAGTACCATCGTTGTAGGTCAGCTTAGTAGCGCTCTCGATGCCAACCACAGCTACGGCAACTGCTTTCTTGGTAACAGGGATCAGGTCCACATCATCACCGGTGTAGAGACAGACCGCGCTGTAGGAAAGGCCTTTTACTACATCGACAGTACCGGCCGCAGTTGTGGCGTCAATTACGACCATTGCGTTTTCATCTGCAGAATCAGAAGTCAGCTTTGCGGACATTTCACGAATACTGATGTCCAATTCATCGCCCTCATCCGCAGCATCCACACGGAATGTGATGGTGAAGAACCGGGCAGGGAAGGTATTACCCTCTGCGTTGCCAACCACGGTAATATCACTGTGGTTCGTGGCATCGAAGTAGACTACACGCAGCTTTCCTTCTTCATCCAAATGATAGCTGACTTCGCCACCATTCAAGCGGCTACCGGCAGCTACACCGGTAACACTCAGACCTTCGGGAACATTCAGAATAAAGTCGATAAGTTTATAACCAGCGGTATTGTCCCACTGATCAAGGGTAATGACAGCGTTGAAGGTCTTACCCACATCGTCTGTGATCTGCGCAGGCAGACCCAAGGTTGCAGTAGGCTTTCCGGCAACGACAGTATCTTCTTCAACAGTTACATCGGAATAATCGTACAGGGCTTTCTTGCCGTTAATAAGGCGGTCATAGGCAATCAAACCATAGGTGGCCTGGTCAGTAGCCATGGCATTGGCGCCTGCGCCTCTGCCATGCTCAAACTTAGCTTCATCTTCCAGATAATAGGTCAGCAGATTGTCGATGGCAGAATTGCCGTTCTTGATAAACCGGGGATCGGTATTGGGGTTAATGCCCCAGGTGGTTGCTGCTACGATGGCCCATACGCAGCTCTCGCTGGTCTCGCCCTTGCCGTAGGGGAAGCCGCCGTTTTCCAACTGGCTTTCAGACAGCCATGTAAAGGCCTCTTCGCAAGCTTCAGCAACCGCAGGCTGATCCCGGTAGGGGTACAGGGCGGTCAGGGTCATACCGGTAATATCCACATTGGAGGGCTGGGTCTTGGCAGTGACCAAAGACCAGCCGCCGTCATTGTGCTGGGCAGATACGATGGCATCCACGCACTGCTGGCGGATGGTGGGATCGGAGGTTTCGTAACCACCACAATCCAGCGCAATCAGAGTCCAGATGGTGCCGTTCATGCCTTGCTTACGGATCCAGTTGATGCCGTTGGCGCTATATGCCTCCACCAGATCCCAGTTGCCCACAGAGGTGGCATCCTTGCCAATAGAAGCCAGAGCCATAACAAGGCGGGAGTTATCGGTGGATTTGTTCTTGTCCAGGGCGCCGTTCATATTGATTTCGGCGGCTTTTTCGTTGACATAGGCAACGATGCGGTCATAGTAGTCAGCAAAATACTGGCTATCATTGGCAAAGTAACCGCCACGGGCCAGACCGAACACGGTCCACTCACCGAAGTTAGTGCCGAAGGCAGGCTCGGTGACGGTGGCTGCCTGCATAGCCAAGGTCGCATTCAGTACAGCAGAAATATCCTGGGGCTGACGGGGTGTTTCGGGAGCAGCGGCTCCGGTAACGGTTACCTTTGCAAAGGCAGGAGAGGAAACGATGCAAGGCGCACCGGTTTCCATGCAGTAGTCACAGCCGCCGTGGGTTCCGTCATCGCTGCCGTTACCGCCCTCACACCATACATAGTAAGTACCGGCATTGGAGAAGGTAATTTCTGCATTACCACTGTCATCGGTAGTTACAGAGCCTTCTGCTTCACCAAAGGTGGATCCGTAGAAAATCTCATAGTCGGTGGCATCCTTCACCCAGGACTGACCATACATCAAATCGCAGAAGGAGTGCTTCAGTTTCACGGACAGGGCTTCGCCTGCGGTTGCGGTGTAATCGTGGGTATAGCTGTCGTTTTCATCGGCAAACAAATGGAAGCCGCCCAGCTGATCCCAAAGAAAGGCATAGCAGCTAAAGCTGGCAACATCCAAAAAGTCACCGGGTTCCAGTACAATCTCATCAGAAGTCGCACCAGTGATCATGTTGGAATCATTTTGTTCGGCTCTAATAGGGAAATCGCCGTTTTGGAAGTAAACCAGATTTTCAGTAAAACCGAAGATGCCGCCCCGGAAATAAGAGCTGCCGGGCAGTGCGTCAAAGGTCACCTCACTCCAATCGCCGCCATAGAGTTTTTCGTGGGCATAGATCAGCAGTTGCAGTGCAGTGGTTTCGTACTCGCCATCGTCATCTGCATCGAATAGCATGTTGTCCAGGCCGTATTCCGTCAGGTCAATCGCTTCGATCTCGGACATAGGGATCGGAACATAGGCAATGGGATCGCCGTTTTTATCATCAATATAATGGCTGTCAAAACTGACGGAAAGATACACAACATCTTCCTGCTCCTCGGTTGCAGAGGCAAAAGTCGGCATCAGACCCAGCACCAAAACCATGGCAAGGATCAGGCTCAAGACTTTTTTGGTAATTCGCATAACACATAACATCCTTTCTTAAACTTGCTTTTTTCTTTGGGTTGTTTCAGCCCCGCCGACTCCAGCGCCCGGGGCCACGGTCCTAAATACGCTTTGATCTGGGCGCAAGAGGCACTGTCAAAGTCTTTTTTCGTGGGCATCCGTCCCAGTTCCGCGTATTTCTGACGCAAAAGGTCCTCCGCCCAGGCCTTCTTTTCTTCGGGTGTCACTTGCATCCCTCCCTTACTGTTTTGTGGTTCTCACTAACAAAAAAAGCGCAACCCATTTATCCGCAAGTACGGATAAATCCGGTTGCACTCTCCTGTCAAAGCGTGATGAACCCAATTGGTACATAAGGCTCTCTGACTAAAGCGCTTCCGCTAACACAGCAATGGACGGTTGTTCCGGATTCTGACCGGATTACCTTACTGTACCAAATGCAATATTCGATTGGTTTGCGGACTGTGACCGTCCGGGCAATCAGCAGGTCGGGGGATGACCTGCATGGACGGTCACAGCAAAAAACTGCAGCAACCCCGTAAAGGGCCGCTGCAGCCGTTTTCCCGCAACAAAAAAACCACAGAATCCGTACTTGCAGATCCTTGTGTTTTTACCTCATTTGAGCAGTTCTCCTGACTTGCGTATCCTCAATCCTGCACAGCCTTCTCAGGTTTCCCCAATGACCGACTTTCGTCAAGTGTGGGCACCTCCACGCATACAGTGGCGGTACCGTCCGGGATTCTCACCCGGTTCTCTATTCTCCTGCGGGGCTGTTACCGCTTCCGCAGGCACTCAAACGGAATATTCACTTCTGGATATATGGTACATGATAGCGGTTTGATTGTCAATACATCTGACACTTCGTAAATCACATCGTCTCCTGCAAAAAACGGTACTACCCGGGATCGCTCCCAAGTAGTTCCGTCTTTTCTCTTTTTGTCACATCCCAGAAGCGTATAACGGCGGTATTAACCATTTTACCCTTCTCAGAAACCACCAAAAAAGTTACGTTTTTCCGTAATTT
>JAZKXW010000107.1:0-4249 GCA_045611825.1 Faecousia sp. | reverse complement strand
GTGGGTATGGTCAACTACTATAACGATACCGGCAAAACCGCCATTACCGACGGAAAGCAGTCTGTGCTTGGTACATGGGAATTTGGCGATGCCGAGGAATATATCGTCATTTTTGAAGCATACAGCCATACGCCTTATGTGGTAAATCGTGGTTATATGTTCTTCTCCCAGCTGTTCATGACCCCCGGTGACCAAACAGCGGATGTGGTCACAGAGAAGAAAATCAATTCCATCGTAGTCGAACCCGGCTCAGTTAAGATCTGCGATGTGGGTCTTTACGGTGCAACTGCCAACATCAACGGCACCAACTACATATATATGCCTCTGGAAGGCAAGAATATGCTGGTCTATAATCTGGACGATAGCGTTCTGGTAGGGGAGGTCAAAACTCCGTTCGGTGTGCCGAGAGGCATCCATGTGGATCAAGAAGGCATTATCTGGATGGTGGGCGACTATCCCTGGTTGTTCCGCTACGATCCGGTTACCGGTGTCGGCAAGCAGTATGATTCTTATAAGTATATCGATCCGGAATCCTACACAAGCTTTGACTTGATCACCGATGGACAAGGCAATTTGTACTTTGGTTCTCACCCCGGCGGTAAGGTCATGCAGTTTAACATGGCAACCGAAGAGTACAAGGTTCTGTGTACACCCCATGAGGATGCAGTCTATCCCTGCGGTATGGAGTATAAGGACGGCTACCTCTACACCGGTATTTATGGCGATAAAAACGGTGATGGTGTTTTTGTATGCGAGGCCGTGAAGATCAATGTATCCACCGGTGAGGTGGAGGCACGGCTGGATCTGAGCCACCTGATTCCCTACGGCTTTGTTATGTTCCGTGGCGCAGGTCTGTGTGGCGATGTGTTCTTCCTCGGCGGTGAGGGCAACCTCGCCCATACCATTGCCATCGACATCAATACCTTCCAACTGGTGGATGTTGGCATGGATTCCGGTATTTTATTCCATACTACACCGGAACTGGATGGCAAGATCTACTTTATTGCCAACAGCGGCAGAGGTCTGCATTGCTACGACAGCGCCACCGGTAAAGCGACTGTGGTTCCCGGCTTGGAAAGTGTCACTTCCGGTCTGCGTTGTAATGACAGCAGCTTCGTGACCTTGGACGATCCGGTCTATCCCGGTGTTTCCATCATTACCTATTCCACCACCATCCCCAGAGCCTACAATATCCAGACCGGCAAGCTGAAAACATGGGAAGTGGTGGATGTAGACCAGTATGGTACCGCTGTTGATGCGCGTGGTATCATTGCAAACGGCAAGGGTCAGTTCTACACCGGTGCGTATAATACCAATAAGTGTACCATCTACGATGTGGAGCAAGGCAAGGTGGTCGGCGTCTTTGAAACGGAAGGTCAGACCGATATCATGTTTATGCATGACGGTGTTCTGTATGCCGGTAACTACTCTCAGGGCGCTGTCGTTCGTGTCAATGTGGAGAATCCTGACCGCAATGTTACTTTGCTGAGCTTAAAGAGCAAGTGGAAGCAGTCCCGTATCCATACACTGACAGCAGGGGACGGTAAGATCTTCTTCGGCTCCATCCCTGATCGTTATGAATACGGCGGCTGTATTGGTTGGGTAGATCTGGAAACCATGGAATACCATGTAGTGAGGGATGTGGTGGAAGGTCAGGCAATCGTCTCTGTAGCCTACCATGACGGCTACTTGTTTGGCACCAGCTCCATTCGTGGCGGTACCGGCGCAGCGGACCGTACAGATTTGTCGGCTATGCTGTTTGTCTATGATGTTGCCAACAAGCGTAAGGTCTGTGAGGTAGACCTGCGGGAGGAAATTGACGGTCTGCCGGCAATGCTGCCGTTTATTGCCGGTATTGCAGCTGACCCCAATATCGACAAAAACGGCAAAATGTGGGGGCTGGTATCCGAAACCCTATTCTCCTTTACCTTCGACAAGGAAACCGGAAAGGTAACCGTCAAGGAAGAACTTTCCTTCGATAAGTCTACCTGTGTCACTTCCTCCGGCAGAAACTCCATACCCCGTCCATTTGTCTTTGACGGTGAAGGCTATCTGTATCTGGCATTTGACCAGAACGGCGGTCTGCGGAAGATCAATCTGGAGAATCCTGCCGATAATAAGCGTGTTTTGAGTGTTGCTCCTATGTACTACAACATTGACAGTCAAAACAACTTGTACTATCTGGAAGGTCATTCCATGCGCTTGTATCCCATGGATGTCACGGATGCAGACTGGGCGATTTCTGAGCCTGTAGATGCCAAGATCAGCGTCATCGGCAAGAATATCACTTTGCAGTCCGAAGCGGCAATTACTGCAGCAAGATCTGCCTATGAAAAGCTGTCCTGGCGTCACAAGGCGCTGGTGCAGAATCTCCGTGATCTGGAAGAGGCGGAGGTTGACCTGCTGGAGTGCAAGATCGATACCATCGGTGAGCCGTCGCAGGATAAGCAGGCACTGGTCTTTGGCTTGAAGGCGCAGTACGATGCCCTGAGTGAAAGACTGCAAAGCTATGTCAAGAACTACTCTGTGCTGCAAGCGGCGGTCAATACCATCCAGTCTGCCATTGATAAGAAGGCAGCTGCCGTAGTGGAAAAGCAGATCGAAACCATCAAGGGGATGGGTACCATTACGCTGGATCATGAAGAAGCCATCCGCCAGATCCGTGCGGCTTACGACGCGTTGACCGTCAACCAGAAGATGCTGGTTAAGAACAAACAGATCCTGCTGGATGCAGAGGCGAAGATCCGCGTTCTGCGTGATGAGCGAATCGAGTACCTCAAGCAGCTCATTGCCGGCATCGGTGAGGTCACCTTGGAAGATGAAGCAGCCATTACCGAAGGTATGGAGATCTACAACTGGATGGATCTGGATGAGCGTGAAACTGTGGATTATATGACGCTCATTGCTGCGGACAGACAGCTGACCAAGCTGCAGAAAGAGGCGGCAGCCAAGGTAGATGCGTTGATCCTTGCCATCGGCGACACCATTGACCGCAGCTCCAAGGATGCCATTGACGCGGCAAGAAACGCCTATAATGCCCTGACCAACGGCTCTAAGCAGTATGTGACGCAGCTGGCAGTGCTGGAAGAGGCAGAGACAGTATATGCCGGTATCTTCCCCCTGTGGGGCATCATCCTGATCGCCGTAGGCGGTGTGCTGGTGCTGGCCGGCGGTGCAGTAGCGGCTCTGCTGGTGCTGAAGAAGAAAAAGGCAGCAACACCTGCGGAAGCTTCCGAAGAAACCGAAGCGGTGTCTGAGACTGTCGAAGAATAACTTATTTTACTTCTAATCTTTTCCCTATACAGTCCCCCGGTGGCGCGTAAGCTCCGCCGGGGGATGATTTTATAGGGGCGTCCATGATCGTCCCCAATCTTCCTCAATTGCAAAAGCGCTTTTTGATAGCCGCTTCATTGTTTAAAATTTCTTCTTGTTTGCGTTATGGAATCAGGTAGGAGCAAAGCAATATTGTGCGAATATCAGACAATATTGTATCTTGTAAAAGATTTGGTTGCATGCGATAATAGGGTAGATGATGTTGGATTATGCTTCAACAGATTGAGGAGGAAATGAAATGGTACATACAAAACGCATAATTTCTTTGTTGCTGGCTGTGCTGTTGTTGGTGGCTTTGTTCCCTGCAGGGGCGCTGATCACCGACGCGCAGGCTGCCACAGAGAATTTTTACAGCTTTGACCTGCTGACCGAGTTCCCTGACGGCCCTTTTACCAGTGACACAAACAGTGTTGCGGAGCAGAAGGACGATATCCGGGCATATTTTGATGGCGGCAAGATCGGCTGGGCCTTTGAAGGCTGCCAGAACGGCACCGAAAAGGCCAATGGCACTGGCAAAACGGTCAATAGCTTCGCCAAGAACTATTTCAATAAGGGCAAAGGTGTGATCGTGCAGTGCAGCGGTTACAACTGGTGGTACGCCATCCGTGTTAAGGCACCCGGCACCGGCACCTATGACCTGACCATCAACAGCAATACCACGCTTTCCGGCGGAGTGCTGAAGCACAGTGTCTGGACAGAAACCTACTTCTTTGAGGCAGATAAGGTCACCGGCAGCACCGGCATCAACGATCTGCTGACCATCAGAAACAGATATGAGAATTTTGCGCCTACTTCCGAAGATCCGGATGTATTTATCGGCAATGTTTCCATGAAAGCCGGCAAGGACTATATTCTCGTACTACGGCAGACCAGCGATAGCTATTCTTCTGCGAACAAAGACACCCGGACACAGAAT
>JAZKXW010000106.1:0-9270 GCA_045611825.1 Faecousia sp. | reverse complement strand
CGGGAAGCCCCGGCAGGCAATGGACAATGGACAATGGACAATTGACAATTGACAATTGACAATTGTCAATCCATTTCGTAGGGGCGATTCAAGAATCGCCCGAAACACCCCAACGGGGTGTCATCCTGAGCAAGCGGAGCGCGTCGAAGGATCTTCTGGCCTTTCCCTTGCCGTAACAGAAAAGATTCTTCGACCCCGCAACCAAAGGTTGCTCCGCTCAGAATGACACTTCTTTTTGGATTTCTCTTGCCCGGCCGGGAAGCCCCGGCGGGCGATTCATGAATCGCCCCTACATTTTTAACGCTCGTGCTGGGTGCCGAAATAGAAGGAAATGACCATGGACACAATGACCATCACATTGTCCGGGGTGATCCTGCCCTGCAGCGCAAGCACCGCAAACACCAGCGATACGATTATGGTGACAATGGTCTTGACCTTGATCAGATTGGCTAAGTTTTTCAAAAATTCCATGTATTTACCCCTCCCAACATTGTACGGGCCTACAGTTTTTGCTTTAACTCCCGGATGTCGTGGCAGCATTCCGCTACCTGACCCTCTAATTTATATGTGCGCTCAATAAGATTGTTGTGGCGGTTGACCTTTTCTTCCAGCTGGGACAGGCGGTACTGGGTCAGCTTTTGGGCAGCCATCACACCCAGCAGCGACCCCACCAGCGTCCCGGCAAACCCCAAAATCGCCACAATGACTGCATCTGTCATGGTAGCCTCCAATTATAGATTTCCATTTACGCAGAAAATGCCAAAAGCTTTTTCCATGTTTTGTTTTTGGCGGTAATTTCTCCGTCGGCGTAACAGCCGTTGTCCTTCTGGAAGGCGATCACCGCCGCCGTAAATTTCGGTCCTGCAATGCCGTCGGCCTCCCCTACCTGCCGGTAGCCCAAGGCATACAGCCGCTTCTGCACCGCCGCCACTACCTTGTGGCGGCGGTTTTTATAGGCAGACACCGTTACGGTCTTGCGAAGGGTCTCCGGACCGGCGATGCCATCCACCGCCGCGCCGCAGGCAGACTGGACCTCCCTGACAAACCGCTTCAGAGTGTAGCTATCCCCCAACAGCGCCTGCACTTCCCTGCGGAAATCGTCCATGGTCTTGCCATGCTTGGAAAACCAATGGGCAACGTCCCCATGGTTGGAGGCAATGCCCCGTTTGCAGCCCTCCCGGTGGTCGATGACCACCCCGTCTGCCATGGGGTCAAGGTCGTACATCTTGCACAGCAGCGCCGTCAGCTCTGCCGCCTCCCGGTAGACCTTTTCAAAATACCCGGCATCCTTCAGACCGTCCTCGCAGATCTCAAAGCCGATGTGGGTATTGTTGGCGCTGCCGCCGGCATGCCAGCCCCGGTGATTCCACGGCAGGGTCTGGTAGGTGGCGATGCCGCCATCCTTCAGCTTGCCGATAAAGGCATGAACGCAGACCTCTCTGCCGTCGGGGCGGTAGGTGTTCCAGTGATTTCCGTTGGCGTTGTAGCCCAAAAGGCCGTCATCCGGACCTACATACCGGCGCAAATTGGGGTTGTTAACCCCGGTGGAGTGGACCATGATCCCCCGGGGGGTCATGGTCCTGCCTGCCAGATAGCAGGCATTTTCCGTCAAAAGCTGCTGATAAAGCTTCATACCGCCGCCTCCTTCATCAACTGCGCCATCTGGGCTTCCAACGCCGCCAGCCGTTCCTCCGCTGTGGGCAGAAGCTCCGGCAGCTGCATCTGAAAAGCTTCCATTTGGGCGATCTCCTCCGGTGTCATCTCCACCGCAATGCCGTTTACGATCTTCTTCATAGGCTGCCTCACTTTCCGTAGATCTCGATTACCGTGCCGGTATCAAAGGCTGACTGGGCGTAAAAATGCAGCTGGGAAAGGGTTTTCCCGGCTGCCGCGGTGCTGTAAAGATTGCCGAAGGCGCCGGTAACGCCAACATTGGGAACTGCGCAGGTCAGCTGGTCAATGTTGTCGGTATATACGCCGTCGGCGATCCAAAAGCCGTCAAAGGCATGCTGCAGATGCAGGCGGATCCGCCGGGTACCGGTACGGCTGAAGCCCTGCGGAATAAATACATCCCAGTTCTTCCACGGCTCATGGCCGATATACAGCTGGGTCTTGTAGTTGTTGATAATGTCATCGTTGGTGGGCAGGGTCATGTAGATCAAAAACTCCCGGCAGGCAAAGGTTTCGCCGGTCTGCTGATTCTGGGTCAGGGATATCAGCTGGATACCGTCCTCCTGCATGGAAAAAGCACCCAGCTTGGTAAAGCCACGATCCAGCCGGTCGTCCTGCAGATCGTAGGCTTCCCCGTTGACCGTTAAGGTATGGATTGGTTTCATCCTATCTCCTCCATAAATGTAATAGGTTCTGTGGATAACATCCCCATGGGCGCATTGGCCTGCAGCACCTGCCGGTCGGCATGGTGAGTGACCGAAATGCCGTCACCGCCGGTGTAGCCCTCCGGGGTCAGCATGCCGCAGGTGCTGCCGCTGAATACAAACGCGGTGATGTCCAAGGGCAAGCACACCCTTTGGGGCGCTTTTTGCAGAAAGATACCCCCTACTCCCTGCCGGCAGTCCACCGGTACATGGAAGCGGAAGTCCGTTTCTCCCCAGTCAAACACCGGCAGTCCCTTGCCCACCGTCAGGGTCTTCCCCACCGTCATCACCGCATCGCTGACGGTGACGGTGACGGTATGGGCAGCCCGGTGATCCAAGCCCGATAGCAGCACCTGTCCCTGATAGACACCCTCTGCGGCGGTGACCTGCGCCACCTGCGGTTCGCCGCCGTCCACCTGATAGGTGACCACCAAGCCATTGTCCTGCTTGCCGAAAGAGCCGCAAAAGACCTGTCCCGACAAAGACAACACCGCCTGCGCCGATGTGGGGTCGGTGCGGTGACAGGCGCTGTTGTTGGTCAGTTTTTTGTATGGGATCAGCTGCGCGCTGTCATCGGTGGCGGTGGCGCTGTAGCCACGGCTGTCGGTAACCACACAGACTCCCTCCGCCGCTTCTGCCTGTTGGATCCGCAGGCTGTCGCCGGTAAGGGGTTCACCGCCTACCGTAACAGAGGCAACGGCAGCGCCGCATTTTGCTTGGGTCTGCACCCGATAGACCGCTGTGGAAGCGAAGCGTACCAGCGTTTTTTTATTGCCGGTCAAAGCCAGCGTCACCGGATTCTCATCTTCTACAGACACCGTCACCTCCGGCGCGCAAAGGGTGGGATCGGCCCGGACGGTAAACGCTGCCTCTTGGGGCTGTCCCACCTGCTCCTCTCCGGAAAAGGTGGTGATCTCCAGCCGGCAGACCCCGGTAGGACTATTGGGGATCTCCCCGTAAAAGCTTTCCGGCAGGCGGAAAGACAGGGTGGTATCCGTCAGCTTCACCGGGCTGTCTGTCAGCTGCCACGCCTCATTTACGTAACCGGACAGGCTGCCGAACTGCACGCGAAGGGTGTGGGTATAGGCGCTGTTCTTCCGGTTGACGGTGAAAATACTCACCTGCCCGATATCCCCGGCGGTGGCTGCCACCGTACTCTCCCGGGCAATGGCCGGCAGCTCCATTTCCTCTCCGGTGACCGACAGGGGTCCGGGGGTATAGTAGGCTTTCTCCATGTCAATGGAAAAAGCTACGGACAGCCGTTTTCCACCGCCGGGGTCATGGGCCACCGTCAGGCTGCCGGAAGCCAGCTCCACCACGCTTTGGAAGCCCAGCGTATAAGGTTCAGAATCCCATCGGGAACGGTCCATGACCGTTACACCGCCCAGCACCACCTTTGCGCCGATGCGGTATTGGGAGAAGCGATGGGCGCTGCCGGAACGCAGCCGCAGAACATAGTCCACTCGGGAGGTGTTGGCAGAGGCCTCCACCGCCTGATGGGTCAACTGTAATTCCAAAATGTAACCGTTGCTGACAGAATCCTTTGCCAGCGAACCGTAAGTAAAAATTTTCGTCTGTAAAGCCATATAACACCTTCTCAAAAAAGTGCATCGCGCACAATTCCCCTTGTAGGGGCGATCCTTGATCGCCCGTCGGGCGTGCATTGCACGCCCATGCCATCATTCCATATAAAAACAGGCGGTGCGGTCATCGCCGTAATCCTCGATACAGGCGTGCTTGCCGATCTGCAGGTAATTGCCCACCGTCACATCCACCGCCTGAACACCGGCATCGGTGGCGCAGAGCATGGTATCCCCACCCCGGCGGACATACATGCCGGTGTGATCCAAGCTGTTTTCCATCTGTTCGCCGTCAAAGCGAATGTGCAGACCCGTATCGTCAAAGGTGTAGTGCCGCCGGCGTGTGGTAACCTTGGCTACACCCTCCTGTTCCATGGAATCCAGCCGCTCCGTCACGGTCTGCACCGACAGATCGAAGCCCTTGGCGGTCTGCTCCAACCGGCTCAGGGCTTCATTTTGCGCCCGAACCTCGCCGGCAATGCCATCTACCGTCATCATCAGCGCCGAAGCCGCTTCCCTGTCCTGCCGGTTTTCCAAATACAGCCCGGTCACGCCGATCTCCAGCTCCAGCAGCCGACCCTCCGCATCTTCCTCCCGACGGCTCACCGTCGATGACGCGCTGTTTAAGCTTGGACTGCCGGCGCTGGTCAGCTCCAAGGAGCCGGCATTCCGGCAGCTGGTCATAATGTAGGCGCAGCAGGTCTGTTTCCCTCGGATGAACCGCAGGATCTGACCTGCCTCCACCGGGGCATCGGATCGCAGCCGCAGGGTACAGGGGGTGTAGGTCACCGTCTGCAGGATCTCATACAGCGTCTTTGCCAGCTGCTGCAGCCGGGCTTCCGTTGCGCCGCCTAACAGAGGATTGCCGCTGACGGCGTACACATTTTCTCCCGTTTCCGGATACTGTCCCGTTACCCCGGACAGACTCAGGGACACCGCATCCACAGCCGCCACCGTGTAATCGCTGCAGACGCAGCCGCCTTCGTAGTAAAACTCCACCGGCAAGCCGTCCGCTACCGTAAGTGCCAGCGCACTATCCTCCCAAGCTGCCGACACCTGACCGCTGATAACACCGTCTGCCGCAATCGTTTCCGGCAGCCGCAGGGTCAAATGTCCCGCCTGCCATTTTTGGGAAAGACCGTCCTGTTCCTCCGGACCTGCCTCCAGGTCAGCCGGCGCAAACCATCGAAGCTCCGCCTTGCCCTCGGCATTTGCCACACAAAACCGTCCGCTAAGCTGGCAGATCCACTGCATCAATCCCCGGGCTGACAGGCCGGGACGGTAGAACCGTTCTACTGCGTAATCACCGTTGGGGATCTGCTCTGTGGCCAGCTCTACACCGCAATAGGCGCAGGTTTCCTTCGCCAGCGTATACAAAGACACCGGCCAACGCAGGCTGTCCAGAAGCGGTCCTATCTCCCGATCCAGCCGGGAGATAGGGTCATAGGCGGTAAGGGCACAGCAGTTGGCGCTGATCCGCTCCGGCTTTTCCGCGTAAAACACGCCGGTCTGTTTCTGCCCGGTATACAGCGTCAGCCGGTCACCGGCGCCGATCAGACCCTCGCTGTCAAAGAGCCGGCACTCCAGCATGGCGCTGCACACCGACCCCGGCAGCGCCTGCTGCCCGGAAGCTACGCAATGGGTCAGCCGCATCTCCCGGATGGCCGCCTGCCCCACCGTTCCTGCGGTGATCTTCTGCCCCGAGGGCAAATATAGCGTATGTTGTTCCATGTCAGCCCTCCGTCAGCACTCTACCACGTGGAAGCCGTAATTGCTCCACAGTCCGGTGACCGTATTGCGCCATGTAATGTTATATTTGCTGCGGTAGCAGTTGGACAGGGCTGATATCTCCGCATTCTTTCTGTCCGGATGCCGGAACACGAAGGTAGGATTGTCGGGGAAAATACTTTCCATATACTGCTTTTCCTCCTCTGTCAGATTGCTGTAGGAAAAGCTCCATTTTGCCACCTTGTAGCGCACCGGATACCGGTGCATACAGCCGGCCTCGTCCCGTCCTGCATCCCCGGCGTCGATATCCTCATAGCTGACCTGCACCGGCTCATCCGGCGCCAGGAACGGCATTCCGTTTACGGAAAAGATCTTTGTAGTGGGACGCATTCTTATCCTCCTTTTACCACTGCCATTTTCTGTTCGTACCGGTGGCAGGCGTTGGCGATGGTATCATCGCCGATGGAGATCCCCAGCACCGCTTCCAGAATCTCCTTTTGTACCCCCACCGACGCCTCAAAGCCTGCCACGATGGCGCCGGTCTGATCCGCGGTGACCACCGACACCGCCTCCTGAATGGTAGCAAGGGGCGCTTCAATGTTGGTGCCGTGGCGCTGATCGCCTACCACCGCCAAAAAGGGCTGATTGGCCGGCAGCACCGCCCCTTGGGCAAGAGCCGGGATCTTGGGCGCTGTCACCGTGACCGGTCGGTAAGTACTGCCGGGAAGCTTGGAGGAGATCCAGCCCACGGTGTTGACAGTCTTGGCAACTGCCATCATCAGACCATTGCAATAATGGATGATCTCATTGGCAGATCCCCGCGTAGCCGTTACAATGGCACTCCAGTGCTCGCACCATCTGCCCCGGACACCGTCCAGCATCCCCTGCTGACCAAAGCTCTTGAGTCCGGTCTCCAAATTCTGCAGTCCCGGCAGCGTCTGGGTCACCAGCGTGGAAAATCGCTCCATTACATTTGTCTGCTCCTGCATGAGCCGCAGTACCCGGGCGGTAGGTTCTGCCAATCTGTTCATGATCTGCCGGGTCCGTTCCAGCGGCGGCAGCAGAAAATTCTGAAAGCCGTTGCCGTTCAGCTGTATTTCCTGCTGCAGTGCCTGCAGTCCGGCGTGCGTTGTGCCCAGCACAGTGTTTGTTGCATGCATCTGCTGGCGCAGCTTGGAAAACATTTCTCCCATTTCGCCGGTCAGCTTTCTGATATCATAGGCGATGCTGCCGTCGGTAACGCCATCGGCCATTTGCACATAGTCATTCTTTACGGTGCTGGTAACGGTGATCTCCTTTTCCGGCAGCCGCTGCAGCTCGTCAAAATCCGCCACGAATTTGCGGACCTGCTTTGTGGTGGTCTTAACGGTGCTTTGGACTCTTTTCATAACCGTTTCCAGCGTTTCGGCGCTTTCTGCGCTTTGGGCCATGGCGGTGGCCAGCATCATAGCATCTCTGGTGCCGTCGACAAATTCCAAAGCCTTATCCATCATTTCCCTCCCTTCAGCATTTGCCAAATCCGCTCTTTTTCCTTCTGTTCTTCCGCAGTCAGAAGCGGCTTCAGCCGTACTCTGCCGGGATGCAGGGAGTAGTATTCCTGTTCATGGGGCAAAAGCTTTTCTCCCCTTTGGAGCTTTTTGCGGATGCCCACCAAGAAGGAAAGCTGACCCTCACCGATGCCGTGAAAAAAGGACAGGAAGGTCCACCAGTGAACCTCCCGATCCTGCCGCAGCTCTCTGCCTGCTACCCGATTTACGTCGGCAATGATCGCCTCCGCATCCTGCTGCCAGTCGATCTGCCGGGTGTCCACATCCGGCTCTGCGCCGCCGTTGAGAAAGCGGCTGAGGTATTCGATGGCCTGCTTCTGCAGCGCCTCCGGAACAGGTGTCTTGTAAAACAGTCGCAGCGCCACCTGCCATTTGAAGGCAAGGGGGATCCCCGGCCGCTGCATCACCTCGATAATGTGCAGAATGTCCCGGAAATCCGTGTAAAAAGCAAAGCGCTCCTGTCCCAGCCGGATCTCCCGTGGCAGACTCCACAGCTCTGTCACAGGGCATCCCTCCGGGTCTTTGCCGCGGCCAGCTCCTGCCGGGTCAGGGCTTCCACGCACTTTTTCGCTCCGTCAGCCAGAACAGGCTCCAGCCACAGCAAGAGATTTTCCAGCACATACTTGCCGTTGCCTGCCAGCGCCAGCAGGCTGACACCGCCTAAAATTCGGTCAAAGTCATTCTCCTGCCCGAAAACCTGCGTCAAGATATCCTTCAGTTCCCGATCGGTCTTTTGCAGCCATTCCACCGGCTCAACATCTGCCGGAAGCTTCCAGCCCTCCAGCGCCTCCATGCCCTTCAAGAACCGGTCATACAGGTTGGGGTCTGTGGGATTGAACCGCAGCTGCCCAAACCCCAGCGGATAGGTCACAAGACCCATATCCAAAGTCGTTTCTTCCATCTTCATTCCCTCCGTAATGCCCTCCCAAAGGGGAGGGCGATCGGTATTTTATATCCGTGTTTCGATTTTGCCTCTTACAGGGAGCTTGGGTTGGGCGTGAAGGTTTTGCTGCTGAAATCGAAGCAGCCAAACTCCTTTTTGCCGGTGTAGTGCAGCTTAAAGGGGATCTGATAGCCGTTGCAGTTGCCGCCGTAGGACAGCACCTCAATGTAGGCCTCCTCCTTTGTGGCAGAGCATTGTTCTTCGTTGTTATCCCAAAGCTTTACCTCCAGCACATCCACGCGCAGATCCTCCATCACCAGATTCCGGTCGATGATATCCTGCAGCTTTGTAAACAGGCACGTACCGTCCTCGGCGTAATAGGTTTCCACCTCGGCGGTCTTATCGTAGCCGGAGATGACCACCGCATTGTGTCCCAAAATATTGCGTTTGGTCTCCACCTTGGCGTTCATTTCCGGGCTGAACTCCTCCAGATCTTTACCCAGCAGCTCGTAATCTTCATCGAACATGATATAGTGGGCCAAATACTTTCGCTGAATTCTTCCTAACATGGTTCTTCCTCCTGATATATTTGATACATAAAATGAATTTCCACCTCATAGGAGGTGTCCCCTGACGGGGTAACGGCAGCCAAACGGCCTTTTTCTGCCCGGACGCAGGTATGCTCCCCAAAAAAGGGACGGATATCCTGCCTGTTCACCCAGTCCTGAAAATCCAACAGCCACTTGGCGGTAGCTTCCCTGCCCTGACCGTTCAGCCGCAGCAGAAAGGTCTGCCGGTATTGGCAGACCCGCTTGCCCAGCACATCCTCCCGGCAGCTTTCCTGCCGAATGCCCCGGGGATACAGGCCGCAGCTGCCGGGTTGGAATGCCACAGTATCCACCTGCAGCGTCTCCAGCCCCGGATATGTCCGCAGCCACCGTAATACTTCTTCCAACATCTGTTTTCTCCCCAATCCTCCCCAGTACCCATTCCAATATTGCAGAGGCGATCATCGATCGCCCGAAACACCCCAACGGGGTGTCATCCTGAGCAAGCGAAGCGCGTCGAAGGATCTTCTGGCCTTTCCCTTGCCGTAACAGAAAAGATTCTTCGACTCCGCAACCAAAGGTTGCTCCGCTCAGAATGACACTTCTTTT
>JAZKXW010000105.1:0-16464 GCA_045611825.1 Faecousia sp. | reverse complement strand
AAAGGTCAAGCACAGGGCGGTAAGGATCCTTCTCATTTTCATGGTATTCCCTCCGTTGGTAATGATGGGTTCATTATAGGATTCTTGTTAGAAATTGTCAAGATTTACCCGCGCCATGACACCCCGTTGGGGTGTTTCGGGTGATCAATGATCGCCCCTACGAAATGGTCTTTACATGGTGCGATAGGGATGTAGGGGCGTGCATTGCACGCCCGCGGGCGATCAATGATCGCCCCTACAACGAAAATCCGTCTGCGGAGCAGACTCCACAATTGTCCATTGTCCATTAAAAAACCAGATTGCCGCAGGCGGCGAAGCCGACTTCGCAATGACACGGTTTTACATCGTGCGATATATATCATTATCGGCATATAAAAAAACCAGATACCCTATTGGGTATCTGGTTTTTTGGTACGCCGGAAGGGACTCGAACCCCCGACCTACTGATTCGTAGTCAGTCACTCTATCCAACTGAGCTACCGGCGCATACGCGCGTCGCTTGACGTGCCTGCATATAATAGCACATCAATCAAGAAATTGCAAGTCTTTTTTTGAAAAAATTACAAATAATATTTCCAAGCAAACAGGATACCGTCTTCGCTGATTTTTAGAGCAAATCAATCCGGCAAAGCAATGATGCCGCAGCCCATGGTAGTTTGTTTCCCGGCAAGCAAATAGGCTTTCAGGCTGCGCTGCAAAGATGTGGTTTCCGGGTAGTTGGCGGCATTCTCCTGCACTTCCCCAAAGACTCGCTCAATCGCTTGTATATGGGGTACTGCTTTATAAACAGTAAATAGGTTTTGAAAACCGATAATTCCGGAGGTTGGTTTCAAAAGCTCACGCAGCTCCGGCGCAAGCAGCCAAGAGCGGCACAGGACAACGGTATATTCTTTTCCAAAATAGGTTTCGTAGAAGGCTTTTACACTTGTTAGCGATTCCTGCACCGCAGTCGCATCCAGCGGCTCACCGGCTGGGATATGCATTCCAAGGACTTCCATGCCCTTGGGATATTTTTTATCCCCGATAACAACATCATATTCCAGCGGTTCCGGTATGTACTGGACTCTGCCGATACGGAAGATCCGCATTTGCGGAATATTGGACAACCAACCTCTTTTCAAAACACCGTGGCATCCTGTTTTTTCCCGGTAATCCTCTGCCCAAATCCGGATATCCTTCACAGTATCCCAATAGATAGATTCCGGAATGCCCAGCCGCGCATACTGCTCACGAATCGGCAAGACCGCCTCCAGAATCCATGCAAGATCCGCCAAAGGAACATTGTCGCAAGCGTCCGGTGCGCACCAATACTGTTCCAGCGCAGTTATGGTATCGGGATGGATCTCTAATTGCAGTACCAATTCCCGGGTAGTCATACCCCTGTCCCCTTTCATTACAAGCTTTTCAATATCTCACCGGCATCCTGCAGCACCAGATGGGGCTTGTCCGCAGATGCCGCCAAAATCTCCGGTGTGGTTTCGCCGCTCAGCACCAGAATGCCGGTAATACCGGCGTTTAATCCGCTTTTTACATCCGTATATATCCGGTCACCAATGACGCAGGTCTCCGATTTGGTATTACCATAACGCTCCATAGCCAGCTCCGGCATCAAAGGAGAGGGTTTACCGATGACCACAGGTCGTTTACCGGTGGCGTTAAAGATCATCTCGCAAACGCTGCCGCAATCCGGAACGCTGCCAAACTCTGTTGGGCAAACCAAATCGGGATTGGTGGCAATATAGGGGATTTCCCGGGTCAGCAAGAGCCATGATACATCCTTCAGCTTTTGGAAGGTCAGCTCTGTGTCAAAGCCCATGACGATGCACTGGGCTTCCTCTGCCGATTCCGTCACAACAAAGCCCTCGCTGCGAAGCTCTTCTTTCAAAGACCGGGTACCGCAGACATAGAGGATCTGGCCTTCATGGTGCTTGTGCAGATAATAAGCCGTTGCCTGAGAAGAGGTAATGAAATCTTCTCTGGTCGCCTCAATACCCATGGAAGCCAATTTCTTCACATAATCCGCTACGCTTTTGGAAGAATTGTTGGTCATAAACAGGTATCTTCCACCTGCTTCCCGAATCTTCCGCAAAAGTTCAATGGTAAAGGGATACAAACGGTCACCTAAGTACAATGTGCCGTCCATATCAAACAGGTAAAGTTTCATTTGTGAAAAAAGTTTTTTCTGATCCATGTTAATCCATATCCTTTGTAATTACCACATTTGTGCCGCAGACATCACGCAGCACCATGTCGCCGATTTTCACCGGTGCGTTCACAGCGGTTTTCCGGAGCAGAGCCATAATATGCAACATCTCACCCTTGGGGACAGGGTCGGCAGTTTTTACGCTGACCATGGTGTTCTCCCGGTTGGCAACACGGACAGTTGCCGTCACGGTTCGGACAGGATTGGTACACTCATTGACCGCATACTCTGCACCCTTGGGGCAGGTGTTTCCGGATACCTGCACACCATTGTCTGTTATCTCCGCGCGAAGACCGCAGCCTTTGGGGCAGATAATACATGTTAAATTCCGTATCATTCCGCTGCCTCCACTTCTATCATAACATCTGCAACCACATTGCGCAAGTCATTTGCTTTCAAAACGATCTTTTCCATTTCCCCCGGTGCTGCCTTCAGGCGTTTTGCCACAGCAAGGGTCTTTTCGCCGTCAGAAACGGTGATTTTTACCTTACCAAAGGGCTGTGTGACCCGGAAAAACAGGGGTACATCCCGGTCCCGGCTGCGGATCACCTGGGGCAGCACATACCGAACACCTTTTCCGGCTTTTGTACGAATGCCCTTATCGCTGTTCTGCATACCGGTAATATACTCCGCAGCGCCTTTGCCTGCCCGTTCTGCCTCCTCGGAAACATAGTCCACAAGATCGTGGACCTGCAGAACGTTACCACAGGCAAAAATACCCGGCACTTGGGTCTGGCAGTTCTCATCCACCAATGCGCCATTGGTAACCGGATCAATAGGGATACCTGCTGCACGGGTCAATTCGTTTTCCGGAATCAAGCCTACAGACAATAGTAATGTATCGCAGGGAATAAAACGCTTGGTCTCCTCAATGGGATTGCGATTTGCATCCACCTGCGCCACGGTTACGCCCTCTACACGCTTTTTACCGTGAATCTGCACGACAGTAGTACTTAAGTAAAGGGGAATATCAAAATCTTCCAAGCACTGGACAATATTTCGGGTCAAACCGCCGGAATAGGGCATCACCTCGCAGACCGCTTCCACCTTTGCGCCCTCAAAGGTCATCCGTCTTGCCATGATCAGTCCGATATCTCCAGAGCCAAGGATCACAACACGCCTGCCCACCTGATAGCCCATGCAATTCACCAGCTTTTGGGCTGTGCCTGCGCTGTATACGCCGGCAGGCCGGCTGCCGCAGATGTTCAGCGCACCTCTGCTCCGTTCCCGGCAGCCCATGGCAAGGATCACCGCTTTGGCTTGGATTTGCAGGATACCGCTGCGGTTTTGTGCTGTCACTACCTTGTCAGCGGACACATCTGTTACCATGGTTTCTGTGAATACAGGGATCTGCCGTTTGGCAATCTCCTGCGCGTAGACTGCTGCGTACTCCGGGCCGGTCAATTCCTTACCCAGTTTGTGCAGACCGAAGCCATTATGGACGCACTGCATCAAAATACCGCCGAGGACAGGCTCTCTGTCCAAGATCGCCACTTGCTTTACGCCGGCATCGTATGCCGCTACGGCTGCTGCCATACCGGCAGGTCCGCCGCCGACGATTACAATATCATATTGCATCATTCTCATCACCGATCTTTCCTGTGACCATATAGGACTCACCGCCGGACTTGGTCACCTTTTCCATGGGGATTCCCATCTCTTTTGCCAGCAGATCCATAACATACGGACCGCAAAATCCACCCTGACAGCGGCCCATACCGCTTCTGGTACGGCGCTTGACACCGTCAAGATCGCGAGCTGGAGGATTGTTCCGTATCGCAGCAAGGATCTCTCCCTCCGTCACCGTTTCACAACGGCAGACGATCTTGCCGTAGGCAGGATTTGCCTTGATAAACCGATCCTTTTCCACCAAGGACATCTTTTTGAACGCATGCATATCTTCCCGATTGCCATTCCAAGCTTCCTTCTCCTGCAGGTCCACACCTTGTGCTTCCAAGAGCTCCACTAAATAACGGGCAATGGAAACGCAGCAGGTCAGACCCGGAGAGTCAATTGCGCCTGCATGGATCAGTCCGGGAACTTTTTCCGATGCCTGCAGCACAAATTCTCCATCTTCCCCTGTTGCGCGGATACCCGTAAAGGATGTGATTACTTGCCGGAAATTCACACCGGGTACAGTCTTAGCCGCCAAACGGGCTACTGTTGCCAAACCGTTAGGGGTGGTATCCCGGTTTTCCGGTGTTTCCACAACAGCGGCAGTAGGTCCTAACAAAAGGTTGCCGTCCACCGTAGGAGACACAAGAATGCCCTTTCCCTCCTTGGTGGGCACCTGAAACAGCGTATGGGTCACAGTGCTTCCCTCTGTCTTATCCAAAAGCATATACTCACCTGCTCTTGGGATCACTCGGAAGCATGCATCCCCTGCCAGCTGCGCGATCTTGTCAGAGTAACCGCCTGCGCAGTTAAACAGATACTTACCCTGCACCGTTTCATTTGCAAAAGATCTGACTGTAAAGATATTCTCCTCTTTGACGATCTCCGCAACGGCAAATTCTCTTTTCAGCTCCACACCGTTATCCATAGCATTGCCGATAGCCGCCAATGTCAGGTCGTAAGGGCAGACGATACCGGCATTGGGTACATACAGCACCATGGTCACATTCTTGGCCAAAGCCGGCTCTAAAGCCCTTGCCTCATCTCCTGAAATCAGCTTCAGATCCGGCACACCGTTTTTCAGTCCTCTTAAATACAGCTGTTCCAAATGGTGATTTTCATCCTCGTTAAAGGCGCAGACCATAGATCCGTTGCGCTTTACGGGAACATGCAGCTCTTTTGCCGCCTGAAATAAAAGCTCCACGCCCTCGGTATTGAGCTTTGCTTTCAACGTTCCCGGTTCCGGGTCATAACCGCCGTGGACAATACCGCTGTTGGCGCGGGATGCGCCGCAAGCCACATCATTCTCCTTTTCCAGCAGGCACACAGAAAGTTGATACCTACTCAACTCCCGCGCCAGCATACCTCCGATGACGCCTGCGCCGACAATTAAAACATCATACAGCATTTGTTTCTCCTTTCCAAACAAAAAGAGAAACGGAAAGACGCAGGCGCATATTCCAGCGTCTGTGTCCATCCGTTTCTCCAAATCTCTACGGTAAATATGTAATTATAAATGCCAAAGCTCCTGACAGCCGGTGGATATGGCGGTCGCGCCACACCGAAGAGCTTCCATCACTTCTTGCTTGGTTTGAATCAAGCCGCCTGCGATCACCGGGATCGAGCCGCCGCTGAAGCGGGCAATGGCTTTTCCAATAACACCGGGCATGATTTCGATCAAGCCGGGATTGGTGGAATGGTACATTTCCTCAATGCTGTCCATTCCTTTGGAATCCAATGCAAAGAACCGTTGCACTGCCACCAGATTCTGCTCCTTTGCATAGCGGATCATCTGCCCGCGTGTGGAAATAATTCCGTCCACACCGAGGTTTGCAAGATACTGCACACCGGTTCGGTCTTTTCCAATGCCAACCGCAAGGTCAATATGGATCAGGATCCACTTGCCGGCAGCATGGGCTTGGCGGATTCTTTCCGCAACGGTCATAAGATCAGCGGAAAGATAAAAAATCACTTCCGCAGGCGAGGAAAGCGCAGCATCAAAGACATCATCGCTCACCGCCGCAATAACAGAATTTTGCTCCAGGCTGTTTATCAGATCCGATACCTGCATGCAAACCCCCCTTTCCACTTTGACCGAAATGATTATACTGCGATTTCCCGTTGATGTCAAGTTTATCCCCATATTTTACAAGATTCTGTGCATCTGCCTCTTGTTTTTTTAGTGATGTGGGGTTATAATAGGTCGAGATATCAATTAGGAGGTCCTATCATGGCTGTAAAAATCGAAAAAAACACCATTATCGGTGATGTTCTGGATGTAGCACCTCAGGCTGCTCCCCTGTTCTTTGCCATTGGTATGCATTGCTTGGGTTGTCCCTCTTCCCGTGGCGAAACTGTGGAAGAAGCCTGCATGGTACACGGCATCGAGTGCGAGCCTTTCCTTGCGCAGCTGAATCATTTTCTGGAAGTTTACGAAGCTGAGCAGGCAAAGAACGGCTAAGAAGTCCGGCATTGCCATCCCGTTTGCCGGGATGGCAATCTTTTTTGGAGGAAATTATGAAAATTCCCCTGTCAAAACGTCTGCAGGTATGCTGTGGGTTCGTCGCGCCCGGTGACCGGGTCGCAGACATTGGCTGTGACCACGGATATCTCGGCATCTACCTGCTAAAAAATAATATTGCATCTGCTGTAATTGCTGCAGACATTCATCAGCAGCCATTGGACAGTGCGCTGCATAATGCGCACAAATTCGGTGTTGCAGACCGTATGCGGTTCTATTTATCCGACGGTGTCCGAAACATTCCCAGAGAGTTTGACACATTGGTATGCGCCGGTATGGGCGCGGATACCATGATCTCCATTTTAGAGGCTGCACCGTGGCTGCAAGCGGAACAGTACCGACTGATCCTGCAATGTCAGTCTAAGATCCACACGCTGCGGAAATATCTCTCGGAAGCCGGTTGGCGGATCAGCGAAGAAACGGTGTTACGGGACGGCAGATTCCTCTATACCGTTATGGAAGTTATATGGCAGCCTGCCTATCCGAAGCTCAGCGTGGGCGAATGGTACTTCCCGCCTGCTGTTTTAGAAAATCCGTCTAAAGAAGTACCGGAATACTATCAAAACATTTTATTCCGCCTATCCAGAGCGATCCGCGGTCGCGGAGAAAATATTGACAGCGAAATGGTCACAGCATACAACGAGCTGAATGAACTATCACAGCAACCAGAGCTGAAATGGCTGGAGGAACACACATGACAACCGTACAAAACATTCTTGATTTCTTAGAGACCCTTGCGCCCGGCTATATGAAAATGGATTGGGATAATGTAGGGCTGCTGTGCGGCAGCACCGATACCGAGGTCACTAAGATTCTTGTTGCGCTGGACCCCTTTGCGCATGTCTGCCGGGAAGCGGCAGAGGAAGGCGCGCAGCTGCTTGTGACCCATCATCCTCTGATTTTCCAAGCCCCCAAATCGATCACAGACCAAACCGATCTGGGCAAATCCATCCTTTGCTTGATTCAAAACGGTATTTGTGCCGTCAACGCCCACACCAACTTGGACTGCGCCCCCGGCGGTGTAAATGACACATTAGCTTCCAAGCTGGAACTTGCCGATATCCGGGTCGTATCCCCTGCCGGTACGACCGAGGATGGCATGCCGTGGGGTCTGCTTCGCTGCGGCACTATTCCCGCGCAGCCAATTGACGATTTCATTGCGCTTGTAAAAAACCGTTTAGGTTGTGACGGTCTGCGATATGTGGACGGTGGAAAGCCGGTTCAAAAGGTTGCCGTCGGTGGCGGCTCCTGCGGTGACTGCATTGCAGAAGCCAAAGCTGCCGGCTGCGACACATTTGTAACCGCAGATGTAAAATACAATCAGTTTTGGGATGCCAAAGAGCTCGGCATCAACCTGATCGACGCCGGTCATTTCCATACCGAAAATCCCATTGTGGCTGTATTGGCAGAAAAAATAAAGACCGCATTTCCCGAAATCTGCATAAAAATCTCTGAAAAGCACAGCGATTGCATGAAATTCTATTGATTTTTGCCGCTGCATTTGCTAAAATAGATTGGAAATTTTGAAGAAATAACGAAGGGAAGATTCTTATGTCCGGACATTCCAAATGGCATAACATTCAAAAAACCAAGGGCGCACAGGACGCAAAGCGCGCTGCTGCCTTTACCAAGATCGCAAAAGAACTGATCGTAGCCGTGAAGGAAGGCGGCGGCATTACCGATCCTGCCAATAACTCCCGTCTGGCTACTGTCATCACCAAGGCTAAGGCTGCAAACATGCCCAACGATAACATCAAGCGTTGTCTGGAGAAAGCTGCCGGTGCCGGCGGCAGTGACAACTACGAGACCATCACCTACGAAGGCTACGGTCCCGGCGGTGTTGCCGTGATCGTGGAAACCATGACCGACAACCGCAACAGAACCGCAGGTTCTATGCGTCACCACTTTGATAAGTTTGGCGGTAATTTAGGCGCTTCCGGCTGCGTGAGCTGGAGCTTTGACAAGAAGGGCGTTTTAGTCATTGACAACGAGGACGGCGACTACGACGAAGACACCGTTATGATGGACGCCATGGACTGCGGCGCAGATGATTTTGAAGCAGAAGAGGATTGCTTCACCATCTACACCGATCCCGATGATTTCAATGCTGTTGCCGATGCCATGGCTGCCAAGAACTACAGCTTTGCCTCTGCACAGATCGAAATGGTGCCTCAGAACTACCAAAAGCTGGATAATGAAGAACATATCAAGCTGATGGAAAAGCTCATCGACATCATGGAAGAAGACGACGATGTGCAGAACGTCTGGCACAACTGGGAAAACTAATTGATAAAAAACAGCGGTCAGTTCCTTAAAACTGACCGCTGTTTTTTTAGTTTTTATAGGTAAGTTTGATGCTGCCGTCAGGCTCGTAAGATACTGTCTGCCGGTTCATATCCAGCTTGTCCACATAGGCAAAGTAATCCTCCTTGCAGGAAAACTCTGTTTTGCAATTTGCAACAATTTCCTTTGCTCTTGCGCCTTCATTTTCCAGCAGCAGGCGCAGCGCCATATACTGGAGCTTTGCCGAATCCACACAAGCGGTCTCCGGATCTGCAATATAATAGTCGCTGCCGTGAGACTGTCCGATTGCACCGCCTGCCGTGGGATGGATACCGGGCATCACACTGCAGATGTCGCCCATATCGGAGCAGCCGGTACCCCAAATATTCTTATAGGTAAATGTAACATCCGCTTCTTTCGCCGCAGCAGCAAACACATCCACAAAGGACTGATGGTAATTTCTTGGCCAGTAGCCGGGGAAATCGTTGATGACCGCCTTTGCGCCCATAGCGGCCGCAGACGCGGCAATGGCGCGATTGACCTTTTCGTTCGCTGCGACAATGGCATCCATAGTCGCGCCGCGAATATAGCTTTCTAAGCAGACCTTATCCGGGATCGCATTGACAGAGCTGCCGCCTGCTGTGACAATGGGATGAACGCGGATATGATCGTCATCCTGAAAGGTTTCCCGAAGGGCGTTGATAGCAGAAAACGCGACATTGGCTGCATACAACGCGTTGATGCCTTTGTGCGGCGAGCCGCCGGCATGGGCTGAAACGCCTTGGAACTCCACGATTTTACCCACCATGCCGTTGGAGCCCTTAACACAACCGGTGCAATGCGCCGCATCTGTACTGGTATGCACCATGAATGCCAGATCCACACCATCCAAAAGACCGCGATACAGAAATTCCGGTTTGCCGCCGAGATACTTAATAATACCCTGATTGCGAAGATCCATACGGAAATCAAACTCGATGAGTTCCTCCGCAGGTACGGCAACCAGCAGGATCTTACCGCAAAGGCCGTCCAATGCGCCGGGCTCTTTCAGTGCTGCGGCAATTCCCAACAACGCCGATGCCTGTGCGCAGTGACCGCAGGCATGAACCACACCGGTTTCCGGGTCACACTGGGGATGTTCCGGAATCACAAGTCCATCCAATTCGCCGAAGATCGCCAGCGTTGGACCGGGTCTGCCTGTATCCGCCAGCGCAGTAAAGCCGGGGATATTTCCTGCTTGGATGAGCTCATAGCCCAAAGCTTCAAACTTCTCAGTCAGGTAAGCATTGGTCTTCCATTCCTTATAGCCTGTTTCCGGATTCTTCCAAATATAATCCAATGCATCCAGCATAAGCTGACGGTGCTTTTCCACATATTTCAGTTTTTCGTTCATGGGAGAATCCTCCTGTCAGTCTGTAACATCAATTACTATTTTATCCGCTAACTGTGCGTTTTCCAAACGAATAAACGCAATCCCGTTATTGGGGTCTATGCCGGTTTTGCAAAGTTCCCCGTTGATGCTGTAGGATCTTGTTCCCTGCCCTGCATTTTTATAACGAACCGTCACGGGGCAGCCTTTGATCACAATATCGATCTGTGCCTTCTTACAGGGCATAAACATCGGCATTGCCACAGTTAAGCCATCCAGATCCGGCATCACACCGAAGCCGTGTTTCACAAGACCTTTGATCAGGACGGTGCCGGCACCGGTAAACCAGTCGCCTGCAGACTCGCCGTCCAAGCCTCTCTCCGGATTATCCAGATAAGAATTGGGCATTGCAAAGGTGGTCAAGGATGGATTCTCATGGGTGATCACCATTGCCTTTTGCAGCTGCTCCCAAGCAAAGGCAGACTCGCCCATAGTGAACAGCGCACATACAGAGAACAGACTTGCGTGGACATAGGCGCAACAGTTTTCCGCCGTACCGGGCGTTGTGTGCGCCAATCTGCCGATACCGGTGGTCATGGGACTGACCGCAGGCTTTAGAGTCAGCAGACCATATTTCGATTGCAGAGACTTCAGCGCATGGATAGCCGTTTCCTTTAATGACGGTGCATCCTTCATCATACCGGACAGCGCATAAAAAGCATTGGGTGCAAAACTGATACGGTCTGCGCCGTCTGTATCCCGGAAACTACCGACAAAGTAGGAAAGTTTGTCTCCCCAGCCGTGGACAATTCGTTTGTTGCCCTTTTCATCGGTTTGTACCGCCCAGCGCATAAAACCTTCCCGGATCTTATTGCGCAAAGATTGATAATGGGCAACCGTATCCTCATAGCCACCAAGGTGTGACAAGATCTCTCCCATCCGCTCTAAGTTGCGATAGAACTGCAAAGTTCCCATTACCGTAACACCGGAGCCAAAACGCTTGTCAGGATCCAAAGACTTGCCCATACCATCCAACGCGTCGTTCCAGTCACCGAACAGGACACGAAGGCAGTTGGTATTATACTCGGTATCCAGATTGGATTCCAAATACCGAACGATCCGCAGCAGGTGCTCCAGCAAGCTGTTGCGCTCCTGACAGACCTCATCGCACCGACACAGGATCAAATTGGGATCATCAGGAAGAATGCAGTAGCCACATGCTTCCTCCAGAATTGAATAATCACCGGTATGACACAAATAGCTGTACACCGTATCGATCATCCAAAAGCCTTGATCCACGAAAGGCCGAATGTCAATGTTGGGCATGATCTTATCATTGGGAACGATGGTGATCTGCCGGGGTGCTCGGCCGCTGGGGTCCAGATAGCCAAACATCATGACAATGCGCTGCCGCACCGCATTGGGTGCCCACAGAAGCGCTGACTCCAGCTGTTGGAACACATCCCGGACACCCAGACGGGCGCCCATATAACTCTTGCCGAAGGAGCATACCTCCACCTGTCGCTGGACACTCTTCAGAAATTGGTTCAAGGATGCTGGGTCGGTTTCGCCGATGCTCCAGTCATCAAAGCGCATAGTTAAGGGCTTCAGGGCAGCTGTCAGGATTCTCTCTTTTTCCGCAACACGCTTTGACAGATCACTGTAGATCACCTTTTCCTGTGCTTGGGCAACCGCCGCGTCGAAATCATATCCGAGGGTAAGGGCAGCATCCACCGAAGCACTTTCGCCGGCTGCCAAGGAAAAGGTAGACAAATTACCGACAACAGGAACAGACATATAGCCGGTTCGATTGCCAACCGTTTCTATTTTACCGGTAATCAGCGACTTGGCATTGATAAAACTCTTTCCGTAGCTGCCGATAAAATCATAGGAAGATGCAGTGGAATACACATCCTTTGCATTGTTACTGATATCCATATTTACGGACATGCAGTTTCTCAGCATGTGGCTGGTGCTCATCACGAAGTTGCCGTTATCCAGCTTGGTTACCGCTCTTGCTTTTCTTGTCCAGCGGTTTTCTGCCTCATCATAGCGCAGCAGCACCTGCAGATAGGAAGCAAGGTAAATATCTACAGGCTTATCCGTCAGATTGATTGCCTCCATAGTAAAGTGGGTCTTTTTATCTGTGTCCACGAATACCCGGACAGCAAACACCCATGCTTCTGTGTATGCCAAATAGTAAGCAGCCGACGGCGCAAACACGGTATAGCGTTTCACCGCAAAGGGCTCGTAGCCCTGCGCATTTGCTTCTGTAGCGGAGACGGGAAAATAGTTGCCGCAGGGCTGCCGGACTCCCATAAAGAAGCCAACACAGGGTACTTCGTCGGTATAGGTAGGCCGGAACACCGTCAACTCACTTTCGTTGCCGGTAATGTGTCCGTTATCAGACACCCAAACCACCAAGCCATCCTGCTCATAAGGGTAACGGGACACACCAAACTGTCTTTTACCGCAGAGAATATAGTCGTTATCCAAGTAATAAGTGTTATCCGGCAATTTTCGGACAGAATCCGGATTATCCTCAAAAACATTTATTTTTTGCAGCAACTGCAAAACTATGTCTTTCATAACTTTTCTCCTTACTCGGCAATTGCCGTAAGTATCATTTCCCCATCAATTGGCTTTACAAAGATACTGAAATCGGTCTTTCTTGTAATTTCGCCCTTCTGACAGCGCAATGTTTCCGGACAAAATACTTCCACTTCCCTATCTGCCTTTACAGTAATCGGCATTGGCACATTCTCAAGATACAGCATCGAGAAATGCGGCGCTTTTGATTGCAGGCAACCGTTTACAAGTTGACCGTTTAGAATAATTCCATCTGCAAATAAAGCCGTGCAGCGAAGCCATGTATCATAACCACGGGCATAGACATACCGGGATAGCGTCGTATCCTTTGTCTTTGGAAAACCTATCACACTCTCCCGGCAAATATCTTTTGCTTCGTTATAGGCGCCAGAAGAATAAGGCTCGCACTGATAAATGGCATACATATTGCCTTCCTGATCCTGCTTGGAGAAATTGGACATAAATCCATTATAGGAATCCAAAAGCCGTTCAGGATCTTTTACGATCAATCCATACCAGAACTGTGCCTCCGCACGCCAGACAGACCATGCATGTCCGCAGCAGATCGCAGTTCCATCCGCATCGCCTTCCCAAATGGTTTCCCACCAACGCAGAGATGAGCGGAACATACTGGGGTGGCATGTGTAGATACTGAAAGCATCATGCAGCTGCAGTACCTTCTTTGCATAAGTGACATATTCCGGTTTATAAACAACATGCTTTGCCACATATAAAACTGTCAATGCACTGCAGGAAATGGAGCCATCCTCATATTCATCATTGTAGTCATCATTTTTTTGTGATTCCGTGGGAAAATTCAGATCCCGTCTGACTACAAAATCCGCAATTATCTCCGCATAAGCACGGAAGCAATCCGCTCGCACATCTCCCAGTTGTTTTAACATTCGATACAAATCCACAACCGGTAAAATCATAGCTGTTACCGTAGTGTAGTCCTCCGGGTTATTACCGGGCAAGTTGCGGTAAATACATCCATCTCGCAGATTATTCATTAAAAGCGTATCGATCACCGCAACAGCCGTATCAAGATACGTTTCTTTACCGTAAACACGCCATGCATCCAAAAGGACACTTGCGCCATTAAAGGCCTCCTGAATCCGGTCACTCTTATAGGTGTTGTAACCACACATAGAACGCGGCTCACTTTGCGGCTGTGGAATTAACGTCTGACGGGGACGATATGCTGACGCATCATCAGCAAGCATCACGCGAAGAAGGTTTTCTATATTCTCCTTTGCCTTATTTGAAACAGATGCATGCTGCATGTACCGAAGCTGTGACCAAGCCCACATTGTATGCTCACACAGATTTGTGTCAATATATCCACGATACTGGGCATAAGGAGGCATCCATGCAGGTGTACCATTGTCCAGCGTTCCAAGCAATTGATCTTTGTGGCAAGGAACGGATTCTATGCTGTTCTTATGCATCAACTCCCAGTTTTCATGAGCAAAACAGATACATTCCACGCCCTTTTTACCCTGATAATAGGGAGCAATTCGATAAAATCCATATTCCTCAGCCGGAATTTCAATTTTATTGCAGCGTGTATATTCTGCCGTTTCACCACTTGGTTTTGTAACTATGATATTATCACAGTCTCCAACTATGTCGACAGAAAAGGCTCCTCCTATTTGAGCTGAGGACATTCTGTAACATGCGCAGGGCACACCCATTAACCGAGCGGCTTCTGCCAAACCTGTCTCATAGGTCTGCACAGGCAACAGATAGGCTGTGATCTCGCCGCTGTCCTTGGGCATTGAACCATAAACCCGATCTGAGTTCAGGATGATTTCAAATCCGTCAAAGAAGTGACATGCGGCGCTGTAATCGATACGGAACGCTTCCACCGGCGTTGTCACCACCAACATTAGGTGGTTGCCGTCAGGCCGGGTAAACATGCACAGCAAGCAACCGGTTTCCGGATCGAAATACGGAGAAGAAACTAAGAACTGATTCCTCCAATCACCATTCTTCTGACTTAGAAAATTCAGAGGGAGATACGCCCCAAACTTAGAAAATATCTGATTCCGATACTTCCAATGCAACTTCAAGCCGCATGCTTCCTGCTGCATCGTACATATAACACCCAATGTATCATCCGAAAGAAGAAAAATATTGGAATTTTCTTTTAGCTTTAATTCAGATATATGTTGTGCATGGGGCATATAATTGCGCTTAGGCAATGAATTCACATCTTCATCCCGCCGGGTATAGCAAATGCGTCCAAACATACCGGTACCATTTGTAATGTCTACGGAAGTCCGGTAACGCTTATCAAAAATCCGGAGTTCTTGCGTATCTGTAATTACGATTTCAAACGGATTCATGCAATCAATCCCCTTCCGACTCCAGTGAAGATGAAAAAGGTATAAAAACTTTTCATTATTGTAGCATTGAATATACATAACCTCAAGCCAATTCTTACGAAATATTGCAGAAATCAACAAAAATACCCCCGGAGGATCCGGGGGCATACATATTAGTGGAGAGAGAAGTGTTTTCTTGCTTCGTTTTCTTTTCTTGCGCTGGTTTTACCCTCCGGCTTGATTTCGCCTGCCTTCAGCAAGGAACGCTTGGTCAGTGCAGGACCGACCAACTCATAGACCAGAACGCTGAACAAAACTACGTTACGGACAATCGCTCCATCCCCCAGTGCAGTAGCTGTAAGCGCCATACCCAGCGCCACGCCTGCCTGCGGCAGTAAGGTAATGCCAAGATTGTCGGTAATGGGCTTTGCACACTTATTGACCTTACAGCTTGCGTAGCTGCCAAAATACTTACCGGCAGAACGGGAGATAATGTAGATCACACCTACCAGCAACGTGACCGGATTGGCAAGAATGGTAAGATCCAGCTCTGCGCCGGAAATCACGAAGAACAAAATGTTCAGGGGCACTGTCCAGCCATCCACACGGGACATGAGTTCATCGGAGAAGTCACAGACATTACAGAAGATTGTGCCGGCCATCATACACACCAAAAGCAGAGAGAAACCGCAGTGGATACCGGCAATTTCAAACTTCAGCATAGAAATGCCGACGGTCAGCAGTACAAAGGCAACGGAGATAGCCATACGCTTACTGCGGGAATGGAAAAATCGCTCCACGCGGTCAAGAAGCAGACCCATCACAGCGCCGACGCCCAGAGAAAGAACGATCTCCACAATGGGTTCTACCGCAACACCCACCACATTGACGGCGCCGTTTTCCAACGCCATAGCCACGCCGAAGGAAGCGGAGAACAGTACCAGACCCACCGCGTCATCAATAGCGACCACCAGCATCAGCAACCGGGTCAAAGGACCGTCTGCTTTATACTGCTTGACGACCATCAAAGTTGCCGCAGGGGCGGTGGCAGAGGCAATGGCGCCCAGCACGATAGCTGCAGGCAAGGAGATAAACTGAGGGAACGCAAAATGCAGTCCGATCAGCACGATATCCACCAAAACAGTTGTAATAACCGCCTGTGCAATACCGATAGAAATCGCCTTCTTACCCATGTGCTTCAGCTGGGTCAGGCGGAACTCATTGCCGATGGCAAAGGCAATAAAGCCAAGGGCGGTCTGGGTGATGATGCTCATCCCCTCAACCTGATGTAGAGAGCCAAAGCCCACGCCCGGAATCTTCAGTGCGCCGATACAAAAGGGTCCGATCAAGAGACCGGCAACCAGATAGGCTGTAACCGCAGGCAAATGCAAAAGCTTCGTCAAACGCGACATCAGCAGACCTGCCAGAATGGCGACCGCCAAACATATCAGATATACTTCCATATTAGTACCCTTCTTCCAAGGTTTTACTTATTTCCGTGGCTAATCATACCACTATCACATCAATAGTGCAAGAGGAATTTATCACAAATATT
>JAZKXW010000104.1:0-4195 GCA_045611825.1 Faecousia sp. | reverse complement strand
GCAGAGCCTTGCGCGATGCGAAGCATCGCAAGGGGAAACGGATTGCCACAGGCGGCGAAGCCGCCTTCGCAATGACACGGAATTTTCAACTTTCAATTCCGCATTCTGCATTGACAATTGTCCATTGTCCATTGTCCATTGCATTGCCTGCCGGGGCTTCCCGGCTTTCTCTGTTTTCTTAGAAAAATCCGGAAAAAGCTATTGACTTTTCTCCTTTTCGGTGCTAAAATGGTCGAGCCGCATTGAAGGGGCTGAAGTTGGCATGCCTAAAATGCCACGCCTTAAGAGCGAGTCTACACAATATAAAGTAGGTGAAAAAGGAATGAAAGCAGTTATCGTGACCGGCGGTAAGCAGTACACCGTCAGCGAGGGTGATGTCCTGTACATCGAGAAGCTGAACGAGGAAGCTGAGGCTACCGTCAAGTTCGAGCAGGTTCTGGCAGTGCTGGACGGCGAGAACTCCAAGATCGGCGCTCCCGTTGTGGAGGGTGCAGTTGTCGAGGCTAAGGTCCTGAAGAACGGCAAGGCCAAGAAGGTCACCGTCTTCAAGTACAAGGCTAAGAAGAACGAGAAGAAGAAGCAGGGCCATCGTCAGCCCTACACCAAGGTTGAGATCACCAAGATCGCTCTGTAATTATGACAAGATGCGAATTTTTTATGGAAGATGACCGGATCACCGGTTTCTCCGTCAGCGGTCACAGCGGTTATGCAGAGGCCGGCAGCGACATCGTCTGCGCAGCCATCTCCGCAGTGGTGACCATGGCCGAAGCCACCATCAATGATGTGTGCGGCGCAAAGGCCAAAGTCCGGGTCAAGGACGAGGATGCTCGCATCACCCTGACCCTCCCCAGTTCCTGCGATGAAGAAGATACGGTACAGGCAGTCCTTTCCGGAATGCTGGTCACCCTCATCAATCTCCGGGAACAATATCCTGATTATATCGAAGTTTTGGAGGTGTAATACCATGCTGAAGATTGGTATTCAGTTTTTCGCGCACCATAAGGGCGGCGGTTCCACCAAGAACGGCCGTGATTCCGAGGCAAAGCGTCTGGGCGTAAAGCGCGCTGACGGTCAGTTCGTTCTGGCCGGCAACATTCTGGTTCGCCAGAGAGGCACTCACATCCATCCCGGTGTCAATGTCGGTATCGGCAGCGATGACACTCTGTTCGCTCTGGTTGACGGTACTGTCAAGTTCGAGCGCAAGGGCAAGGATCGCCGGCAGTGCTCCGTGTACGCCGCTCAGTAATTTGGAATAACCTTATCGGGCTGCCGCAAAATATATGCGGCAGCCTTTTTGCTTAGGTCGCAGAAGAAAAATACCGGCACCCTTATCGCTTCCCCCGAGGGGAAGCTGTCACGGTGTAAACCGTGACTGATGAGGAATACGGGCAAGAATCTGAACATTTGCCTGTTGTATTAGTCTTTTTCTGCAGTTCAGATTTCGCCGTTCCTCATCCGTCAGCCCTTACGGGCTGCCACCTTCCCCCCGGGGGAAGGTATTCAATCGTCGGCTTTGCCGACACATTCATTGTGCATTGTGCATTATGCATTGGATTTCCATCCATCTTAATCAGAAATTTATATCCTAAATATTAGGAGTTGATATAATGTTTGTTGATAAAGTACGAATTACCGTCATTGGCGGTCGGGGCGGCGACGGCGCAGTTGCCATCCACCGGGAGAAATATGTGGCAGCCGGCGGCCCGGACGGCGGCGACGGCGGTCACGGCGGCAGTGTGATTTTGCACGCCGTGGACAATATGACCACCCTTTTGGATTTCCGCTACAAGCGCAAGTATTCCGCCCAAGCCGGTCAAAACGGTCAGGGTCGGAAAATGAGTGGCAAGCGGGGCGAGCCCCTCATCATCAATGTTCCCAGAGGCACGGTGGTCAAGGACGCGGAAACCGGTCTTGTCATTACCGACATGTCCACCGAGGAGGACTATGTCATCGCCAAGGGCGGCCGCGGCGGCTGGGGCAACGCCCACTATGCCACCCCTACCCGGCAAGTACCCCGGTTTGCCAAGGCCGGCACAAAGGGTGTGGAACGGGATATCATTCTGGAGTTAAAGCTTTTGGCGGATGTGGGTCTGGTAGGTTTCCCCAATGTGGGCAAATCCACCTTGCTGTCCGTCACCTCCAACGCCCGTCCCAAGATCGCCAACTACCACTTCACCACCCTGTTCCCCAACCTGGGCGTCATTTATGTGGATGAGGGCGTCAGCTTTGTCATGGCGGACATCCCCGGCATCATTGAAGGCGCGGCAGAGGGCGCAGGCTTGGGTCACGATTTCCTGCGGCACATTGACCGCTGCCGTCTGCTGGTGCATATCGTGGATGTATCCGGCAGCGAGGGTCGGGATCCTGTGGAGGATTTTGACGCCATTTGCGAAGAGCTGCATAATTATTCCGTAGATTTAGGTGACCGTCCCATGATCGTCGCCGCCAATAAGACCGACCTGCTCTCCCCCGATTCCGACAATTTAGAGCGGCTCCGCGCAAGAGTGGAGGAAGCCGGCTGTGAGCTGTATGAAATTTCCGCCGGCACCACCCAAGGCACCAAGCATCTGATGCGTGTGGTGGCGGAAAAGCTCCGCACTCTGCCTCCGGTGACCATTTACGAGCCGGAGTATGTGGAGGAGATCGCCGAGGTTGCCGATCCCCAAGACTTTGAGATCGAGCATTACGGCTCCACTTGGCTCATCAGCGGTGTATGGCTGGAGCGGCTGGTGCAGAATATCAATTTTGACGACTACGAGTCCCGGAACTACTTTGACTCCATGCTCCGCAAGTGCGGCCTGTTCACCCGTTTGGAGGAAATGGGCATCGAGGACGGCGACACCGTCAATATCTACGATCTGGAATTTGAATATCAAAGATAACAAAAAAAGAGCGTACCGCAAGGTACGCTCTTTTTTGTATGCTCCTCTTGTAGGGGCGTGCAATGCACGCCCGCGGGCGACCAATGGTCGCCCCTACGAAATGGATTGCACATTGTGCGTTAGAGGTGTAGGGGTGTTTTTTAATTCTGCTCCAGAGCCAAGGTGACGGTAGTGGTGTCGCAAACTTCGGAGGGTCCGAAGTACTGGATGGCGCCGGGGTAGACATAGCAGGTCTCGGAAGCCCATGTTGCCCGGTTCTCGGCGAAGAAGGTGAAGGGCTTGCCCTCCAGCTCCACCAGAGCCTTGCGGATAACGGGCTTGTCTGCGCCGTGGCGGCGCTCAATGTTCATCATCTTGGTGATGGGCATACCGCCTGCCACCCACTCTGCCGCAGGCGCGGACAGGTTGGAGACCTTGCTGAGGTAGCCGGTGTAGCCGTAGGAGATCAGCATAAAGGCGTTGTAGCCTAAGCTGTAGCAATAGTCAGCATCAAAATTGCTGGGGAATGCGCAGCGGCCTTCGTAGCCCAAGAAATGGTGCAAGGGGCTGAACTTGCCCTTGTAAGTGCCGGCAGCCTTGCGAGCAGCCAGATTGTTCTTGACCATTTCGGAGAACAGCTTCTCGGACTCGATGAGGGACACCTGCACGTTGCCATGGGGGTCACGCTCCAAGAACAGCTGCTGCTGAATGGTCTCGGGCAGGATGGCAAAAACTGCCATGGAAGCCTCGGTCAGGCCGGCCTTGATGAAGGCGTACTTCTCCGCCCAAGTGGGCAGCGCATTGAAGGCATCTGCCTTGGCGCCTGCCAGCAGCTCGTTGATCTCGGCGATCAGCACGGAGAACTCGGGAACAAATTCCACGATGCCCTCGGGAATGATGGCAACGCCGAAGTTCCAGCCCTTAGCGGCACGGTTTGCCACAGAGTCGGCGATGTAGTCGGTGATCTGTGCCAAGGACATCTTCTTGGCAGCCACTTCCTCACCGATGAGGCAGATGTTGGGATGGGTCTGCAGAGCAGTCTCCAAAGCCACATGGGAAGCGCTGCGGCCCATGACCTTGACGAAGTGCCAGTACTTCTTGGCGGAGTTGGCGTCGCGCTCGATGTTGCCCACGATCTCGGCGTAGGTCTTGGTGGCGGTGTCGAAGCCGAAGGAGCACTCAATGTCCTCGTTCTTCAGGTCGCCGTCGATGGTCTTGGGGCAGCCGATGACCTGAATGCCGGCCTTCTGGGCGGCAAAGTACTCAGCCAGAACCGCTGCGTTGGTGTTGGAATCGTCGCCGCCGATGATGACCAGCGCGTTGATGCCGTGCTT
>JAZKXW010000103.1:0-10975 GCA_045611825.1 Faecousia sp. | reverse complement strand
CACCGGTACCAAGTATCTGTATTTGGATTATCAGATGTGCGCCAACGCCACACCTTGCGCAGAGATATACATGATCAAGGGCGCATTGACCGATGCAGCTGCCATTGAGAAGCAGCTGACCGAGGCAAACCTGCTGCGGGTCGTCGACATGAAGGGCGCTTCCTTGGCTTCCTATGATGATAAGAGCAGCTACATCGGCAAGGTGAATTTTGCCGCCGGTGAGTATACCTTGGTGGTCAAGGCTGTGGATGACAGCGGCAACGATGCAGCCTATGTCTACCTGAACGCATTGCGTTTTGAGAATGAAGCACCCCCTGCACCCAGCAAAGTGGTTTACGATTTTAATCTGTCCAAGAAGGACGGCGGCATTTATCAGAACGGCAGTAAGATCATTGAAATGGCTGATGATCTGCAGAAGCGCTATGAGCGTGGTCTGCTGAACTGGTGCTATCTGGAGAAGGATATCTCCTTGGGCGATGCTACCCATGTTTTCAACCGGGCCTACGGTATGGCCATTTATACCATGCGCGACCAGTGGATGGCCTTTAAGATCCAGTCCCCCGGTGAGGGCCTGTACACCTTGACCCTGAATCATAGCAGAGGCGGCCGCGGCGCTTTGGGCGCGATCTATATCCTGCCCGGCAACACCACCGACATTGCGGCGGCCATGGACCACAGCAACCGCGTGGGCAAGATAAATTTCTATAATGACGATGGCAATGTACAGGTCTCCGGCTCCTACACCACCGTTTTGGATGCCTACAATTTTGAGGCCGATCAAGAATATATTATCGTGGTGGAAGCCTATACGGATTCTCCCTACTACCGCAACAACGGATACATTTGGATTTCGCAGATGATTCTGGAAAAGGGTGACCACACGGTAGAAACAGAGACCACGCGCAGAGTTCAGTCTGTTGTTGTTGACGCAGAGCCTTGCGTGACTATGGAATTTACCAACACGATGGCAGCTGCTGAGATCGACGGTGTCGACTATCTGTTTGTGCCGGTGGAAGGCCGCGCTATGTATGTGTTCAATTTGGAAGACAGCACCATGGTGCGTAAGATCACCGGTATTCCGTTCAATGTTTGCCGCGGTATGGCGGTGGATCAGGAGGGTATGGTCTGGGTTGTCGGCAGTTCTCAGGTGGTATGGCGTTACGACCTTAGATCCAATACATCTCTCGTTACCCGCAACTATAAGCTTAGCGACGGCATCAATGTGGGTACGGCTTATGCCATGACGGTGGATGATGCCGGTAACATTTATTTCGGTTCTGCGTCTTTCGGCTTTATCGTTAAGTACGAGCCGCAGCTGGATAGATTCTCCAAGGTTGCTAACTGCGGCTTGGATGAGGAGGACGGCGCTTATGCCAATGTTCCTCTGATCAAAGACGGCTTCCTGTATGCAACCGTTGCCGGTGACAAGAACGGCGACGGCAAGCAGACTGCATGGGTCGTGAAGATCGACATGGCCAAGGATGAGATCGTAGACCGCATTAACATCACCGAGCAGTACGGTCAGGACGAGGTCATGGTCCGTGGCGGCGCGATTTGCGGCAATATGCTGTTCTTCGGCGGTATCAGCATGAAGTCCTATGTGGCGGTGGATCTGACCACCTTCACACTCAAGACGTATGACAATCTTTACGGTCAAATCGGCTCTTCTCCCAGTAAGGTGATTGACGGCAAGTGCTATATGACCGTAGGCGGCGTTATGCACATGTATGACTCCGCAACGGATACATTCACCCGGATCAACGGCATGGAAACAGCCAATGTCGGCTTCCGCAGTCTGGGCTACAGCGCCATCACCCTGAGCAACAATCCTTTGTTCCCCGGTGTTTCTTATGTCACTTATACCGGAACCGGTATCAAGTACTATAACTTTGAAACCAAGCAAGTTACCACGCCTAACCTGTACGATGAAGAGAAGGAAGGCTCCGGCCAGTCTGTTCGTGTGGTCATCAGCGGTGAAGAAGGGGATAACAGCATCTATGTTGGCGGCTTTAATACTGTCAACTGTGCAAAGATCAATATAGACACCGGCGAAACAACCCACTTCAAGGCAACCTCTTCTCAGACGGACGTTTTGCTGTGGTACAACGGTGTTCTCTATGCCGGTAACTACAATGCCGGTAACGCGGTGCGTATCAATTTGGAAGACCACCGCCGCAATGTTATTTTGCAGAGCTATAAGTCCATCCATGAGCAGTCCCGTGTCCATGCACTGGAAGCCGGTGACGGCATGCTGTTTGTCGGCACCATTCCCGACAGCTACCTCTTCGGCGGCTGCTTAGGCATTATCAATTTGGAGACCATGGAATCGGAGGTATATCGCAATCTGATTCCCAGTCAGGTAATTACCAGCTTGGCATACAGCGACGGTATCCTTTACGGCACAACCTCTGCTTCCGGCGGTACCAGCTCGATTCGCCCGGAGGGTGAGGAAGTTTCTGCGGTGATCTTTGCTTACGATGTAGCAAATCGCCAGCTGCTGGGAACGCTGGATTTGCGGGAGAAGTATCCCGAACTGCCGGAGATGCTGGATTATGTGGACGGTATTGCGGCAGATCCCAATGAAGAAGGCAAGATCTGGGGTATGGTTGCCGAGATCCTGTTTAACTTCACTTTCGATAAGGAAACCAAAACCTTCCATGTCGAAACCGCTTTGGAACTGGGCTACTCCATGCCTACCAATATCCAGCGTGGCTGGGATGCGGCATGCTTCGACTTTGATGATGAGGGCTATATCTATGTGGCATTCCATACCACCGGTGGTATGCGGAAGGTCAATATGGAGAATCCTTCCGACAATGTCCGCCTGAACTGTGAAGTTCCCAGAACCTTCTGCTTGGGCAACGACGGCAACCTCTATTATGCGATGACCACCTCCGAAGTGAAGATGCTGCCGTTGAATGTTACAGAGGAAGACTGGTTGGCAGCCGAGGCGGTAGATGCCAAGATCCAAGCCTTGGGACCTGCTTCTTTGGAGACCGAGGCAGAAATCAAGGCGGTCCGCGAAGCATATAATGCCCTGAATCTGGGTCACAGAGCGTTGGTACAGCGGTACAGTGAGCTGCTGATGGCAGAGACTGACCTGCTGGAGTGCAAGATTGCCACAATCGGCGAGGTGACGCTGGAGAAGGAAGCCTTGATCAAGGAACTGCTTGCAATCTACGAAGCGATGCCCACCAAGGAAAAGGGCTATGTAAAGAATTACAGTGTTTTGAACGCGGCGGATATTGCCATCCAGAACATTGTTAACAAGGCAGAGGCTGCCAGAGTCCAGAAGCTTCTGAATGACGGTCTGAAGGCCATCGGCGATACCGTCACGCTGGAGCATGAGGAGAAGCTGATCGCTCTGCGTGCAGAGTACGATGCTCTGTTCTTTGCACAGCGCCTGCTGGTGAACACCGAGAAGTTGGAGAAGGCCGAGGCTGTGATCCGTAAGCTTCGCGATGAGAAGATCGTGTACCTGAAGCAGCTGATCGCCTCCATCGGCGAGGTGACCTTGGAGGACGAGGCTGTCATTACCGAGGCCATGGAGCTGTACGAAGATTTCCTGCGGATGGATGAGCGCGCACAGGTTGACAATGCTACGCTGTTAGCAGCCAAAAAGGCGCTGACTCCCTTGCAGAAGGCAGCCGCAGCCAAGGTTGACGAGCTGATCAATCAGATCGGCGACACCATCGATCATTCCTCCAAGGATGCCATCGAGGCAGCCCGGAAGGCATATGATGCCCTGACGCCCGGCGCACAGAAGTATGTCCAGAATCTGGATCTGCTGACCGGTGCTGAGGCTCTCTACGCAGAACTGGGCCTGAGCCCCACAGCAATCATTATCATCGTGGCAGCAGCCGTTGTGGTGCTGGCCGGCGCAGCTGTGGCAGTGCTGGTGGTTCTGAAGAAGAAAAAGGCTGCAGCACCTGCAGAAGCAGAGGCAGCAGAGGAAGAAACGCCTGCGGAGCCCGAGGCATAATGCCTGATAACCAATGATGATCTTCTGATTTTTTCCCTTAGTCCCCGGCAGAGCAAATGCTCTGCCGGGGATATATTTTTCCACCGCAAAAGCCAAGTACCTCTTGCTTGGATCGAGGTCCGCGAAAAACGCGCAAGGCAATGCGCAGCACCCAATGTGACAAGGGCACGGTGAAAGGCGTATTTGCGGCGCAGGCAAGGTGCTGCTAATTTTTAAGGAATTTTTGGGTAATGATTTTAATATTGCTTTTTTTCCCGATAATGGTATGATAGACTCGTGAGCATCCATATAGGGAATGGAGGAAAAACATGAAAAAGAATTTCAGACGAACGCTTTCTGTGATTTTGGTTTTGTGCGCGCTGTTGACTTATGTCCCCACAGTAGCAATGGCGACTGCGCAGACCGCTGCTCAGCCGATCACTTATAATTTTGATCTGCGGGCCACAGACCTGAAGACAACCACCGGTCAGCCTATGGGCGGTGCATCCTTGAACAGCGCGCCTGTCCGGGATGCCATTGCGCAGTACTACGCTGCCGGCACGCTGGGCTGGAAATATGCGGCTGATAACATCGAAGCTTTCAAGACCGCTACCTGTAATGCCGAGAGTATCTACAGCTTCGGCGGCGGTTCTGCCAATTACAAATGGGAGAGTCTCCGAATCGGCTCCCGTACGCAGGAAGAGGGCACGGATAGTTATGCGTATCCTACCGGTTTTTGGTCAGCATTTACGGTAAAGGCACCCAGCGCAGGCTATTATATCCTGACACTGGAGCATCAGATCCGGGCTGACGGCACCCCCAAGGGTGAAGTGTACCTGATTAAGGGCGCTTTGACCGATCCTGCCGCCATCGAAGCACAGCTGAAGACGGAAAACCTCCTGAAGAATGTGGACTTCTCCCACAACAGCTATACCGATATGCCTACCCTGAAGAAGGAGTTGGGCACAGTACAGCTGGAAGCAGGGGAGTACACAATGGTATTCCGCGCGCAGGAGATCAAGAAGGGCGCAGCCGGCGCATATTGCTACATCAAATCCCTTCAGTTTACCGAGACCCAGCCGGAAGCTCCCAAGGAGCCTCTGCAGGTCAATCAGCTGGAGTATGACTTCGTCCTGCACAAGGAAACCTTGGTGGACGCTTTGGGCAAGACCTTCGGCGGCAGAAAGCTGACGGAGCAGAAGGTGCAGGAGGCACTGGCAGAGTACTACGACGACCGTGCCGTTTACTGGCAGTTTGCGGCGGACAATTCCAGCCTGCTCCAGAAGGATGGCGTTAAGATCTCCGATATGTACTATATCGGCAACGGCAACAATTATAAGTGGGACGGCCTGCGTTTGGGCCTGAAGACCGAAGGTCCGGATACCGATGACAACGGCGGACTCAAGACCCACTACTATGCCGGCTGGTGGACAGCGCTGACCATCGAATCTCCCGGCAAGGGCAAGTATTACTTAACGCTGGACACCCAGACCCGCGGTGATGCCACCGCCGAGTGTCAGGTATACCTCATCAAGGGCAAGCTCACCGATCCTCAGCAGATCGAAGCAGCCATGACTGAGAAGAATATGCTGGCAGACGAGCTGAACTGTAAGAACAGCACCATGTTTGTAAAGACCTTTGACTTGGGCGCTGTTAATATGGAGCAGGGCGAATACACATTGGTATTCAAGGCTATGCAGGAATCTGCCGGCGGCGCATTCATGTACCTGAACAAGCTGACTGCAAAGCATGAGTCCATTATGCCGCCTCCCGGTCCTAACAAGGTGGTCTATGACTTTGACCTGAACGACCGCGAGAACGGTGTGTACAACAAGAGAACTGACCTGAAGGACTGCTTGGATGATTTGGCCAAGCGTTACGAAAAGGGTAAGCTCAAGTGGAACTACTTCACCAAAGACAACACCATGGCAGACACCGGCCATTGCTTTGCATCCTCCTACGGCATGTATATGTTTGCCTTGGAAGGCCAGTGGATGGCATTTAAGATCAAATCTCCCGGACAGGGCACCTACACCCTGACCCTGAACCATGCCCGTGGCGGCAACGGCGGTACCGGCGCAGTCTACATCCTGCCCGGCGATACTACCGATATTCCTGCCGCAATGGACTTCTCCAACCGGCTCAATAAGGTTATTTTCTACAATGAGACCGGTGAACCGCAGGTTACCGACGGCTATGTGACCCAGCTTGGTACATGGGACTTCACCGCCGGGGAAGAGTACATCGTGGTCATGGAAGCGCTGGACAACTCTCCCTACAAGGCAAGAAACAGCTACATGTGGATCTCTCAGATCATCGCGGAAGAGGGTGACCACAGGGTAGAGCAGGAGCAGGATCGGAAGATCAACTCCATCGTAGTCAGCGAAACGCCTGTTACCCAGTTCGGTATGGGTATGTACGGCGCGGTTTCTCAGGTCTACGGTCAGGATTATTTCTACTTCCCCACCGAGGGCAGCCAGATGCTGATCTTCAATCTGGACGATATGTCCAGAGTCCGCAAGGTGGCAACTCCCTTCACATCCCCCAAGGGCATGTGCGTGGATGATGACGGTATGCTTTGGATGGTAGGCGACGCGCAGGTTCTGTGGCGTTATGACCCCTATACCAACACCGGCTGGACCAGCGCCAACTATAAGACTACCTATGGCATTGAGGACAGCTCTACCGGTTTGTACTGTACTGCCGCATCCGACGGCAATATCTACTTTGGTACATACACCAAGGGCTATGTGGTCCGTTTTGATACCAAGACTGAGAAATTCAGCAAGGTCACCGGCGGCCTTATCAATGAGGACAGCTCCTATGCTTCCGGCTTGATCGAGCGTGACGGCTACCTGTATGCCGGTATCAACGGCGACCGGAATGCCGACGGCAAGGTCACCGCAGAATATGTCAAGATCGATCTGGCTACCGATAAGATCGTTGGCAGAACTGACATTACCGAACTGTTCGGTCAGAATGAAGTTATGATCCGCGGCGTAGGCATCTGCGGCGATGTTCTGTTTGCCGGCGGTATTGAAATGGAGGGCTTCGTTGCCATCGATATCAATACCATGACCCTGAGAACGGATTTTGATATCCATAAGCAGATCCATATTGCCACTACCGAGGAGATCGACGGCAAGGTTTACTTCGTGGTCTCCGGTCAGGGCATCCATATGTATGACTCTGCTACAGACCAGATCACAGTTCCCAAGAAGATGGAAACTGCCACAGTCGGTTTCCGCTGCGGCGAAACCAACGCAGTCACTTTGGATCACGATCCTCTGTTCCCCGGCGTTTCTTATGTGACTTACTCCGGCACCGGTATTAAGATCTATAATATAGAAACCGGTCTGGTCTATACGCCTCCGCTGATCGATGACGAGAAGGACGGCGCCGGTCAGGTTATCCGTACCATCATTCGCGGACCTGAGGGCACCAACACGCTGTACATCGGCGGCTTCAACACCGACACTTCTGCGGTTTATGACATCAATCAGGGCAAGGTCACCAAGCTCTTCGACACCGCAGGACAGACGGATATCCTCATGTGGTATGAAGGCGTTCTGTATGCCGGTAACTATCCCGGTGCTTATATCACCCGCGTGAATTTGGATGACGCCAAGCGCAATGTTATTCTGTTGAGCTTGAGCAAATACTACGGACAGGCCCGTGTCCACGCATTGGCAGCAGCAGACGGCATAATCTTTGCCGGTACAATTCCGGATTGGTACAGCTACGGCGGCACCTTTATTGCCATGAACCTGAACCAGCTGGATGACCGTGTGATGATCGAGCAGATGGTAGAGCATCAGTCGATTACCGGTCTGGTATATCGGGACGGCTATGTATTCGGCACCACAGCCCTTGCCGGCGGTACGGCAGCTGACAAGCCCTACAATGACACCGTTTCTGCCAAGATCTTTGTCTACGATGTAGAGGGCAAGAAAAAGGTTGGCGAGCTGGATCTGCGTGAGCATATCGAAGGCCTGCCGGATCAGCTTCCCTATATTGACCTGATCACTGTTGACCCCAACGGTCAGCTGTGGGGCGTCATCGATGAGACCATCTTCCAGTTTGACTTTAACCCGACTACCGAAAAGTTCACAGTCAAAGAGATCGTGTCTTACAGCAAAACCGGCTTTACTGCAGAAGGTAGAAGCTGGAAGATGGCGGATGTGGATTATAAGGACGGCTACATGTATGTGGCTTTGGGCAGCAAGGGCGGCTTCCGGAAGATCAATATCAACGATCCTACCGACAATGTGCGCCTGAACTGCGAAACACCCAGAAACTTCGTTATCGGTGAGGATGGCAACCTGTACTATGCTTTGAACTCCTACGAGATGAAGATGTTCCCCTTGGATGTCACCGAGGCGGACTGGAAGGCAGCTGAGCCTGTAGATGCAATGCTGTTGGCGTTGAAGAACATCACAGATCCTCTTGCGGACAGAGCCAAGATCGAGGAGGCAAAGGCAGCCTACGAGAACCTGTCTTGGAAGCACAGAGCGCTGATTCAGAATTACGAGTTGCTGGAGATCGCCCTGATCGATCTGCTGGAAGCACGCATTGATACCATCGGCGAAGTGACCCAGGATAAGAAGGCAATCCTCGATGAGCTGAATGCAACCTATGACGCGCTGCCTCTGAAGCAGAAGCGCTATGTGAAGAACTATCAGACCCTGAACGCAGCAGACCTGAAGCTGCAGGATATCATCAATGTCAGCGAGGCAAACCGTGTTCAGAATACGATCAACACCGGTCTTGCTGCCTTGGGCGAGATCACGCTGGAGGATGAAGAGGCCATCAAGACGCTTCGTGCGGAATATGATGCCCTGACCTTCCTGCAGAAATCCAAGGTGGATGTCTCCAAGCTGGTGGATGTAGAAGCCAAAATCCGTGCGCTCCGTGATGAGAAGATCGAATATCTGAAGAAGCTTATTGCCGGTATCGGCGAGGTAACCTTGGAGGATGAGGCTGCCATTACGGAAGCAATGAAGCTTTGGGATTGGATGGACAGAAGCGAGCGTGAGCGCGTGGACTATGCCACTCTGAATGCTGCGAACAAGCAGATGACCCAGTTGCAGAAGGATGCTGCTGCTGCTGTGGATGCGCTGATCAATCAGATCGGTGACACCATCGACCATTCCTCTAAGGATGCTATCGAGGCAGCCCGGAAGGCATACGATACCCTGAGCACCGGCTCCAAGCAGTATGTGAAGAACCTGAGCATCCTGACCGATGCGGAAGCCATTTATGCAGAGCTGGGCCTGAGTCCCACAGCCCTCATTATCATCGTGGCAGTTGCCGTGGTGGTGCTGGCCGGCGCAGCTGTGGCTGTGCTGCTGGTTCTGAAGAAGAAAAAGGCTGCGGCACCTGCAGAAGCAGAGGCAGCAGAGGAAGAAACACCTGCAGAACCTGAGGCATAATGCCCGATAACCAACAATAAACTTCCTATCTTTCCCCTGAGTCCCCGGCAGAGCAATGCTCTGTCGGGGATGCTTTTTACTACGCCTGCAACCGAAGAGCATCTGTTGGGCTGTCACCGAACAGGGAAGTGGGGACAAAATGTAAATAACAAATCCGGAAATAAGTAAAACGATTCAATTTATTTTTTCTAAAATCAGGCCAAATTGATTGACAGCCTAAATATCGATATGGTAAAATCGATTTGTATAAATGTCGAAATAGCACGCCTAACAGGCCGGATTTTTGTGGAAGTTATACGGTCTGCAGCCTGTTGCATAGGCTGTAATTACCCGTTGACATGAAAAATGGCTGAAAAGTCCATGTATTTTGGTCGTTTTATCCATGTGCAAAGGGGCGTGGTTGTGCTATAATACTGTTGTACCCATCCCCGGGTCGGGGAAAACAGTTCGTTTTTGTTTATGTGCGAGCATAATCGAAAAAATATCAGGAGGAGAAGATATGAAGAACTTGAAACGCACACTCTCTATGCTGCTTGCGCTTCTGATGCTTCTGTCCGTCGTTCCCATGATGGCAACGGCACAGGACTTGGGCGGTATCAGCGCATCGGCCTCCGGTTCTGAAGTCATTGAGTATGATTTCGAATTGGAAAAGACAGACTTCTTGACAACAAACGACAAGAAATTTGCCGGTCTGTCCCTTGATGGCAAGTATGTTGTTTCTGCCATTGAGGAACTGTATAACAACGCAGAAGTTGATTGGAAGTACGCAACCAACAATGCGGCAATCCTGCAAGAGCAGGGCTTTGATGAAGCTGCTCCCATGATGTATTTTGGTGGCACTTCCACCTACAAATGGTCCGGTTTCCGCGCAGGTCTGCGGAACGGCAAGGACTATCCTGCCGGCTTGTGGGTCGCCCTGAATATCCGCGTACCCTTTGCCGGTAAGTACAACCTGTCTCTGGATCATATGACCCGTGGCGACGGTACTTCCAAGGGCGAAGTGCACCTCATTGAGGGCGGCTACAACGATGCAGTCACCATCGATGCCAAGCTGAACGAGTCTACCTTGGTCAACGTGACTGACTGCTCTTCCAAGTCCAGCGCATTTGCACAGGTTACCACAGACTTGGGCAATGTGGACCTGAAGATCGGTCAGTATACCATCGTCTTTAAGGCAGCAGAAAAGCGCGAAGGCGCAGGCGGCTGCTATTTCTACCTGCGTGGTCTGACCGCAACGATGCTGGAGAAGGATCCCAGCGGTGCGACCGTCAACGGTCCTACCACCGATCAGATCGGTCCTTCCTATACCCCCGGCGCTTTCACTGCTGACAGCTTCGAGGTAGCATATTCCGACCTGAAGAACACCGATGGCAAGAGCTTTGCCGCCGGCGCTCTGACGGACAGCAAGAACCTGAATGCGCTCAATGCAGCATACGCAGCTGGTTCTGTGAGCTGGAAGTATGCAGCAGACAACATTAGCACCTTTACAAACACCAAGATCAACGCCACCAATTTGTACGCATTTGGCGGCGGAGACAATGCGTGGACAGGTCTGCGGCTGGGTATGCAGCTGCGTCAGGCC
>JAZKXW010000102.1:0-17911 GCA_045611825.1 Faecousia sp. | reverse complement strand
TCTGGGCGGCGTTCCCGGCAAGATCACTTCCTCTCCTGCAGGCCACCTCTCCACACTGTGTAACCAGATGGTCAACTTCCTGGGCATTATGCAGAACGAGTGGGCAGGCGCACAGGCCTTCTCCTCCTTCGATACCTACCTTGCTCCCTTCGTTAAGGTGGACAACCTGACCCAGAAGGAAGTCAAGCAGTGCGTGCAGTCCTTCATCTACGGCGTCAATACCCCCTCCCGTTGGGGTACACAGGCTCCCTTCTCCAACATCACTTTGGACTGGGTCTGCCCGCCTGACCTGGCTGACCTGCCTGCCATCGTCGGCGGCAAGGAGATGGACTTCACCTACGGCGACTGTAAGAAGGAAATGGACATGGTCAACAAGGCCTTCATCGAGATCATGATCGAGGGCGACGCCAATGGCCGTGGCTTCCAGTATCCCATCCCCACCTACTCCATCACCCGGAACTTCGACTGGAGCGAGACCGAGAACAACAAGCTCCTGTTCGAGATGACCGCCAAGTACGGCACTCCCTACTTCTCCAACTACATCAACTCCGATATGGAGCCTTCCGATGTCCGCTCTATGTGCTGCCGTCTGCGTCTGGACCTGCGCGAGCTGCGTAAGAAGTCCGGCGGCTTCTTCGGCTCCGGTGAGTCCACCGGTTCTATCGGCGTTGTTACCATCAACCTGCCCCGGATCGCATATCTGGCAGAGAACGAGGCTGACTTCTACGCCCGTTTGGATAAGCTGATGGATATTGCAGCCCGTTCCCTGAAGACCAAGCGTGAAGTTATCACCCAGCTGATGGAGAACGGCCTGTATCCCTACACCAAGCGTTATCTGGGCACCTTTGCCAACCACTTCTCCACCATCGGTCTGATCGGTATGAACGAAGTGGGTCTGAACGCAAAGTGGCTCCGTGCGGACCTGACCAACGCAAAGACGCAGGAGTTTGCAAAGCAGGTTTTGGATCACATGCGTGAGCGCCTGTCCGATTATCAGGAGCTGTACGGCGACCTGTACAATCTGGAAGCCACTCCTGCTGAGTCCACCACCTACCGCTTCGCAAAGCACGACAAGGCAAAGTACCCCGACATCATCACTGCCAACGAGAACGGCACTCCCTACTACACCAACTCCTCCCACCTGCCTGTGGGCTACACCGAGGATATCTTCACCGCTCTGGAGATTCAGGACGAGCTGCAGACCCGTTACACCTCCGGTACTGTCTTCCACGCCTTCTTGGGCGAGAAGCTGCCTGACTGGAAGGCCGCGGCTGACTTGGTTCGTAAGATCGCTGAGAATCACAAGCTGCCCTACTACACCATGAGCCCCACTTACTCCGTCTGCGCGGACCACGGCTACATCACCGGCGAGCAGTACACCTGCCCCACCTGTGGCAAGAAGACCGAGGTTTACAGCCGTATTACCGGCTACTACCGCCCTGTCCAGAACTGGAACGACGGCAAGACTCAGGAGTACAAGGACCGTAAGGTTTACGACATCGGCAATTCCGTGCTGAAGCCTTTGGCTGAGAAGCAGGCGGAGGAAGCCTGTGTTTGTGAGGCTCCCAAGGCAGAGGTTGCCGCAGAGGGCGCAAAGGCGATCCTGTTCTCCCGTGTGACCTGCCCCAACTGCCGTGTGGCAGAGGGTCTGCTGGGCAAGGCAAATGTCGCCTACGAGAAGCTGATCGCTGACGACAACAAGGATCTGTGCCTGAAGTACGGCGTCAAGGGCGCTCCCACGCTGGTCATCACCGACGGTGAGAACCATGTGAACTACTACAGCGTCCCCGAGATCAAGAAGTATCTGGCTTCTCTGTAATGAACGCAACCAAAAAGGGTCGGGCATCGCCCGACCCTTTTATATAAGCAAATAATGTTTAATTGACAATTGACAATTGACAATTGACAATTATGGTGTCGGCAAATGCCGACGAATTAAAATAGTTTTAATATTATCGCGAAGCGATACCTTCATTGTCCATTGTCCATTATCCATTGTCCATTCGTTATGAAAGGACGATTATTATGGTTTATGATATTCTCATTGTCGGCGGTGGTCCTGCAGGACTGACCGCTGCAGTTTATGGCCTCCGGGCAGGCAAGTCTGTGCTGGTCATTGAAAAGGCCGGCTTCGGCGGACAGATCGCCTTTTCTCCCAAGGTGGAGAATATCCCCGGCACTAAGGTCATCAGCGGCGCAGAGTTTGCGGAAAAGCTCATCGATCAGGCAATGGCTCTGGGAGCAGATGTGGAACTGGAAACCGTTACCGCTGTAGAAAAAGACGGCGATGTGTTCAAGGTGCTCACCGAAGAGGGAAGCGCTTTTGAAGGCAAGACCGTCATTTTGGCGCTGGGTGTCAAGCACCGCACCTTGGGTCTGCCCGGTGAGGAAGAGCTCATCGGCAACGGCATCTCCTTCTGCGCGGTCTGCGACGGCGCATTCTATGCCGGTCAGGATGTGGCCATGATCGGCGGCGGCAACTCCGCATTGCAGGAAGCGCTGCTTTTGAGCGAGGTGTGCAACAAGGTCACCATCGTGCAGAATCTGGCATTCCTTACAGGTGAAAAGAAGCTGGCAGAGGCTTTGGCAACCAAGGAAAATGTGGAGATCATCTACAGCACCGTGGTCAATAACTACCTGACCAAGGACGGCGCTGTTTCCGGCATGGAAGTACGCAACGAGGAGACCGGCGCATTGCAGACGATCCCTGTGGATGGTGTGTTTCTGGCTGTGGGCCTGCAGCCTGAGAATGAGCCCTTTGCCGACTTTGCCCAGCTCAACGACTGGGGCTACTTTGATTGCGGCGAGGACTGCTGCACCAAGACCCCCGGTGTCTTTGTAGCCGGCGACTGCCGCAGCAAGCGGATCCGTCAGGTGGTCACTGCTTCCGCCGACGGCGCTATTGCCGCTATGGCAGCATGCAGATATCTCGATTGATCGGAGTGCACGAGAACCCCAAACCGTCAAACGCATTTTTGATAATTTGGGGTTTTTGTTGTTATGAAAATGGTTCAAAAATGTCTGCAATCATCAATTTGACTGCAGCAAAAATGCTTGCTATGCAAGGCGTTTGACTTACTGCGCAAACCGAAGGACTACCGTACCAATGTACGCCGACGCCTTCGGTTTGCTTGTCTTTGGGGCCCTCCTGCCCTCCTCGGCGCATAAAAACCCACAGCCTTTTTACTGTCATTGCGAAGCCAGTCCGCAGACTGGCTGTGGCAATTTGTTCGCTTAATGGACAATTGACAATGGACAATTGCGGTGTCTGCGACCCAGACGGATTTTCATCGTCGGGCGGGTCTTGACCCGCCCGCGGGCGACCATTGGTTGCCCCTACACCCAAAGGGTGTCATTGTGAAGGCGGCTTTGCCGCCTGTGGCAATCCGTTCTGTTAACAACCGCCCCATAGGGTTTTTCTATGGAGCGGTTGTTTGTTACAGAATGGTATTTTGCCGGAAATGCAGAGGGGAAATGCCCGTTTCTTTTTTGAAAGCGTTGCTGAAATAATAAACATTGTCAAAGCCGCAATCTTCCGCGATTTGGCTGATAGAGCAGTCGGTGGCGGACAAAAGCTCCTTTGCCTTTTGTATCCGCAGGTCGGTGATGACCCGGTTGGGTGTTTTTCCGTAATGCTTCTTAAATTCGCCGATGAGCGTCTGAACAGAGCAGTTGTTCATTTGGGATAATTGGGACAGAGAAAATTTTTCACCTAAATGATCCCGGATATAGTCATAAGCCGGTTGCGCCCGGTGGTGACGGATCTTTTCGGCAGAGGCTTTGGCTGTCAAAATGATGTCGTTATAAAAGTGTTCCTTGATATGTTCCGGAGAATCCTCTTTGATCGCGTTTTTCAGGTGGTCTATGGAGCTTTTCAGCCGGGGAAGGTCTTCTTGTTCATAGGTAAGCCAACTGCCCGCATGATGGGAGAAATACCTGGGCGTGACGATGATAAAATCTATGGGCGAAATGACTTTTTTGACAAAGGATGACCCCTCTTTGAAAACGATGGGCTCATAGGGCAGTACTGTTTTTGTGATATTCTCCGCAGAATATGTATATTCGCCACGCAGCGTGATAAACAAACTGGAAAATCCGTGGATCCCCCGTTCTATTTCAAATCGTTCTCTGTGTTCGATCCCGCAGCGGACCAGCATAAACATCACCCTTTAATATTTTATAAAAAACTTATAATTTCCCTTATTTCAATATGCTTTTCTATATCATATAATATAAAATAACAAAAAGCAACAGAAAGGAAAGCATATGAGAACACTGCATTATAAAACCGACCTTTGCGTAGTCGGCGGCGGTATGGCAGGCCTTTGCTGCGCCATCGCCGCAGCTCGCCACGGCATCCAAACCGTCCTTGTCCACGACCGTCCGGTGCTGGGCGGCAATGCTTCCAGCGAGATCCGTATGTGGATCTGCGGCTGCAAGGAAGACAACAACCGGGAGACAGGCATCATCGAAGAGATCGTTCTGGAAAATTTTTATAAGAATAAGGGCCTGAAATTCCCGATTTGGGACAGCATTCTTTACGAAAAAGCAAAGGCAGAACCCAATTTGACCCTTTTGCTTAACACATCCTGCCTGGATGCTGTGATGGAGGGCAATAGGATAAAGAGCATAAAAGCCTGGCAATCCAACGCGGAAACCTTCCACATCGTAGAAGCTGCCTACTTTGCCGATTGTTCCGGCGACAGCATTTTAGCGCCCTTGTCCGGCGCGGAATACCGCTACGGCAGAGAGGCAAAATCGGAGTTTGACGAAACGATCCCTCCGGATACAGCGGATAAAAAGACCATGGGCATGAGCTGCCTGTTCCAGATCCGGGAAACGAATCATCCGGTGGAGTTTATCAAACCGGAGTGGGCGTATACCTACAAAACCGACGAGGATCTTCCCTACAAAAATCACAAAAACAGCGAGGTCTGCAACTTTTGGTGGATCGAGGTGGGCGGCGAATGGGACTGCATTCACGATGCGGATAAATGCCGGGATGAACTGCTGAAGATCGCTTACGGCGTGTGGGATCATATGAAAAATCAGGGCGATCACGGCGTGGAAAACTGGGAACTGGAATGGATCGGCTTCCTTCCCGGCAAGCGGGAGAGCCGCCGGTATGTGGGCGAGTATATCGTCACACAGAACGATGTGGAGGCGGAAGGCCGTTTTGAGGATATGGTAGCCTATGCCGGTTGGCGGATGGATGACCATTTCCCCGCAGGCTTCTACCACACCACCAGCCTTTCCACTATCTTCCACCCTGCTCCTGCTCCATGGGGGCTGCCGCTGCGGTGTATGATCTCCAAAAATATCCGCAATCTGACCTTTGCCGGCAGAAATATCAGCGTTACCCATGCAGCCCTCAGCTCCAGCCGGGTAATGGCCACCTGCGCTATTTTGGGGCAGGCGTTGGGTGTGGCTGTGGCCCAGGCGGTGAAGGACGATGTGGACATTCGTAATGTGGATATTTCCAAGCTGCAAAATGCCTTGATGGATGAAGATTGCTACCTGCCCTGGCATCAGCGCCGGGTCAGCGACTTAAGCAAGTCTGCCTGGTGCTCTGCAGAGGTGGCGCGAAACGGCGTAGAGCGCAGAGAGGAAAACTGCTGGATCGGTAAGGAAGGGGACAGTATCACTTATCGCTTTGAAAAAGATACGCCTGTTAAACAGATCCGTCTGGTATTTGACAGCCACTTAAATCGTGACTATCGGAATATGCCCTGCAATTATCCTTTGGAAGAGAAAATTATCAAATTGCCCCAGACACTTATAAAGGAGTACCGTATCGAGGGCATTTCCGAAGATGGCGCAAAGATAGAACTGGCTGTCTGCGACAACCACCAGCGGTTCGTTCTGCATGATGTGGATTGGCAGGTAAAAGAAATCCGTTTTATTCCCCTTGCCACCCACGGCTGCGAGGAATTCCGCGTATTTAATTTTGAACTGAACTAACAAGAGACGTATGTTATGAAAACCATTGCAATAACTTATGATGTGGTGATTGTAGGCGGCGGTATGACCGGCCTTTGCTGGCAGAAAAGGTAAAAAATATCGCAGCCATGGCCGCCTGCAGATACCTTGATTGATCGGAGAACATGAGAACCGACGATCGTCAAAATGCAATTTCATCAAAGAAAAAAGTGAAGAGTCCACTGCCACGGGCAACTTTCGTTGCCCGTGGCAGTTTTAAGCAAGCAGAAAAGGCTTGCTTACGCAAGGCATTTTGACTTGCTGCGCAACTCGTCCCTCTCGAGTATCCAGATACACTTCGGGAACGAGTTGCTTGCCTCGTCGCTCCTCCTGCCCTCCTCGGCGTACACGAGAAACGACGATCGTCAAAATGCAAAGTTAAGCAAAGAAAAGAAAAAGTGTCATTGCGAGGGCAACGAAAGTTGCCCGTGGCAATCTCCCGGTACAATCTAAAATCCCCTCGTAGGGGTGGGGTCCACAAAAAATGAAAGAGATAATCCGCAGACAGCGTTGCCTGTCTGCGGATTTTTAATCAGCCATGTAATTTGGTTGTAATGGTGTCATAAATCTCGTGGGAATTTCTGAACATACTAAAGGAAACTCGTTTAGAAGGTGTCGATACGGAGATCAAATTGATCCATAAGAATTTCTGCGTTTGGACACCTGTGATTTTGTGAAAGGGAAGGTAGCACTCGACACCGAGAGGACCAAACCAGCAGACACTGTTTTCAGTAACTACTATTTCGTATTTTTCAATCCACAAACGATAGATTAACTTAAAAAGCAGAGAAATAATCAAATTCACAATAACGCCAATCACAAGAGTAGCAATAAGACCACCGAGATTGAGAATTATTAATTGAAAAAAAGCAAGGACTCCTGTTAATATCCAGATGACAATACGAACAGGTGTTGAGCATTCCTGAGGGCTGTAGAGTTCGCTGCGGATAAGTTCTTCTTTCATAGTATGACCTCTTTCTGTAATTTTGTAGCACGTTTGTGCAACAAAAAAGATTATAAATCATAAAATGACTTGTGTCAACAACATAATGATACTCACACAAGGTTTATGATATGCCATAATCACCCTACAATAGTATAGGGTGATTAAAATGAAGCAGGAATATAAATCATTTTATGAAAAATTCGGTTTAAATGTTGTGTACTACAGAAAGCGCAAACGGTTAACACAAATGAAGTTAGCGGAATTGGTCGACATTGACCGCAGTCATATCAGCGCTATTGAACTCGGGAATGTTGGTGTTTCCTTTGATGTGATTTTCAAGCTATGCGAAGTTTTGGATGTCTCCCCAAAAGAATTGTTTGATTTCAGGGATTAATAAACAGCACCTTGCGATTTTGTCGCAAGGTGCCTCTTTTTACCAAGATTTTTTTATTTTCTCCAAGGCGGTGATGCCGTCTACGGAGAGTTTTTCTGTGACTACGGGGCTGGTGAGCAAGCCTTTTTCCATACATTCGGCAATGTGCTGCGCCTCGTACATCAGCTCATGCTGACAGGGGAAGTCTAAGGTTTCTTCTTTCCCGTCTATGCGGAAAATGACTTTTTGGGCTTTCCAGTAGTTAGGCAGCTCCAAATAGCCTTTTGTGCCGAAAATGCGGCAGGTATTGTCCAAAATCGCCCGGGTGGAGTTTTTTGCGGTGAACTGGACGCCGCTTTCCGTTTTGCCGGTAAGGATATACTGCCATTCCACGCCGTTTTCCATGGCGCTTTTTGCGCCGGAGATCTCGGTAATTTCTCCGAACAGCCACAGCATCAGCTGCACCGCGTAGATGCCACTGGAAAGAAGCGGACCGCCGCCGGCATCTCGATCAAACATCCAGCCGTTGTAGGCGGCAGGGAAGCTGTGGCTCAGGTCTGCCATGTAAATATCTCCCAAAGCCCCGGATGTGAGCTTCTCCTTCGCCGCCAAAACTGCCGGCAAAAACAGCATTTTCTCCGCTTCCATCAGGAAAAGCCCCTTTTGACGGGCAAGGGCAAAGAGTTCTTTTGTCTCTTCTGCCGAGGTGGTGCAGGGCTTTTCGCAGCCCACATGCTTGCCTGCCTCCAGCGCTGCCTTTGCCCAAGGATAATGCCGGGCGTTGACCGTAGAGATATAAACGATGTCCACATCGTTATCTTCCAGTAATTCCGTATGAGAGCCATAGGCTTTGGGAATGTCCCAAGCCGCGGCTTTTTCTTTTGCTTTTTCCAAGGTCCGGGAGGACAGCGCCACCGCTTCTCCGGTGTTGGAGGCCCGAAGGGCAGCAATAAATCGGGGCGCAATGGAGGATGTACTTAAAATTCCGTAACGAAGCATGGGAAACTCTCCTTTTCTTCACGCTCAGTGTATGGTTAGTATACCACTGCAAACCGCTGCCGTCAAATGGATATAAGCTCAGGCAATGTCCGATACCAAAAACAGGAAAATAATGGGGTAAAACGGGAAGATTTTGCCTTTGCTGCGGAATACTTGTTGCTGTATAATGACAGAAGTAAAAATTTAGAGAATTTTATGGAATGAAAATTGATATTGTAAAACGGTTGGTTTTCTCTATAATGATTAGAGTTTATATCTGTACCGCTGCGGAAAGGAGGAGCATCTATGGCAAGAATCAAGTTGATTGCGGCTATGCTGATCTTAGGCACATTGGGCTTGTTTGTGAAATATATTCCGCTGTCAGCCCATTTGACGGTTTTCATTCGCGCCGTGGTCGCGACATCGGTGATGGGGATATTTCTGTTGCTGAGAAAGCAGAGGCTCCGCCTTCCCCGTTCCAAGAAATCCGTCTGTTTGCTGCTCTTGTCCGGCGCCTGTATGGCTATGAATTTCCTGTTTCTTTTCGAAGCGTATAAGCGAATTCCGTATTCCATTGCCAGCCTGTGTGACTATTTTGCACCGGTGGTGATCATGGCCCTTGCGCCCTTGGTCTACCGGGAAAAGATGACCTTCCGGCAGATGGGCTGCTGCTTTATGTGTACCGTCGGTCTGATTTTACTGGTGGGCGTGGGTGGAGTCGGACATCTGGATTCGGCGGGTGTTGCCATCGGTTTGATTGGCATGTTGTTCTATGTGCCGGTTTTAATCATCAATAAGATTATTGAGGATGTCGGTTCCTTGGAGCGTACATTCCTGCAGTTCGGTGTAGCGGCTCTGGTGCTGGCAGCAATGCTTCCCTTTGGAGAAAAGCCGGACTTTTCCCAAATGGAGTTGTCGGGCTGGCTGCATTTATTCGTGATCGGCGCAGTCCATACGGGACTTGCCTATTACCTGAGCCTTTCTGCGCTGCCCAAACTACCGGGACAGGAGGGTGCTCTGCTGACCTATATTGACCCCTTAACTGCGATTTGCGTATCGCTGCTGTGGATGGGGGAAACCTTGAACGGCATACAAATTTTGGGCGGCGTGCTGCTGCTGGGCTTCCTGATCTACAATGAACTTGGCGCGTCCCACCCGGAGCGCATCACAAAACACGGATAAAAAAGACGGAAACGCGCAGCGTTTCCGTCTTTTTGATTACTTGCAAAGTGCGTCAGCCAATGCTTCCACAGCAGCCCGGCTTTCTTCGTTCAGGGCAGAGCGGATGGTGACAACGGGATCAAGAATCGTCAGATCCTTGCTTCCCTCCAGCATTTTGGTCATCACCTTTACGGCGGTAGGCGCCCAAGAGCCGTTTTCCATCATACCGATGGTGCGGTTCTTGTAGCCTCGCTCTGTTAGGTGGTGGATAAACTCTCGCATGAAGGGGAAAATGTCTGCGTTGTAGGTGGTGGTAGCCAGCACCAGCTTGCCGTAGCGGAAGGCGTCCTCTACAGCCTCGGCCATATCACAACGGGCAAGGTCGTTAACGGTGACTTTGACACCCTTGGCTTCCAGCTTTTCTGCCAGCAGTTCCACAGCGGCTTTGGTGTGTCCGTAAACAGAGGTATAGGCGATGACCACACCTTCACTTTCCACATCGTAGGAGGACCAAATGTCGTAAAGATTCAGATAATAACCCAAGTTTTCCGTCAGCACCGGTCCGTGGAGAGGGCAGATGGTCTGAATATCCAGAGCGGCCGCTTTTTTCAGCAGCGCCTGTACCTGTGCGCCGTACTTGCCTACAATGCCGATGTAGTAGCGCCGGGCTTCACAGGCCCAGTCCTCATCTGCATCCAGCGCGCCGAACTTGCCGAAGCCGTCGGCAGAGAACAGCACCTTGTCGCAGGAATCGTAAGTAACGATCACTTCCGGCCAGTGGACCATGGGCGCAGTCACAAAGGTCAGGGTATGTTTGCCCAAGGAGAGGGTATCGCCCTCACCCACAACGATCCGGCGGTCCGTAAACTCCTCGCCAAAGAAATTCTTCATCATAGCAAAGGCTTTGGCAGAGGAGACCACTGTGGCATGGGGATATGCCTGCAAGAATGCCATGATACCGGAGGAATGATCCGGTTCCATGTGCTGCACCACCAGATAGTCCGGCGCCTTGCCATCCAATTCGGCTTTGACATTTTCCAGCCACAGGGCGATAAAATTCTTATCCACGGTGTCCATGACGGCGATTTTTTCGTCTGCGATCACATAGGAGTTGTAGGCCATGCCGTTGGGAACAACATACTGCCCTTCAAACAGGTCTACCTGATGGTCGTTTACACCAACATAACGAATGTCTTTTGTAATTTTCATATAGTCTCTCCTTATCCTAAGTAGTAACTCATAATCAGCATCAGGCAGAAGCCTGCAAGCAGCGAATAGGTAACACCCCGGGCATCGTTGTGATGGGTCTCGGGAATCATTTCGTCGCTGATGACATACAGCATGGTACCGCCGGCAAATGCCAATGCAAAGGGCAAAATGGCGGTGGAGACGCTGACGGCAAAGTAGCCCAGCAGCGTACCCAGCACCTCTACCAAGCCGGTGATGCTGGCAATGAGGAAGGTTCTGCCCGGCTTCATGCCGGCTGCCAGCATAGGCGCGATAATGACCATACCTTCGGGAATGTTCTGCAGCGCGATGCCGGCGGCAATGGTGATGGCTTCTCCGGTGTTGCCCGTACCGAAGCCCACGCCTGCGGCAATGCCCTCCGGCAGGTTATGAATGGCAATGGCAGAAACAAACAGAAGAACCTTGTTCAGTTGGGCGGTGTTGGTAGGGTGATCCTCCTGATCTGCCCCGGAAAGGCGGTGCAGATGGGGTACCAGCTTGTCTAACAGGTTCAGACAAACTGCGCCACAGAAAATGCCAAGGATCGTCACGATCAGCGCCCAGTGACCGGAGCCGTATTCCATAGACGGCAGGATCAAACCGATCACCGCTGCGCAGAGCATAACGCCAGCGGCAAAAGCCAGCACGATATCGCTGAATTTATGAGAGATTTTTTTGAAGATAAAACCAAGCACAGCGCCGACAACCGTAGCGCCGCCGACACCCAGCGCGGTGAGAAGGACAACTTCCATATCGCAGCCTCCGTATAACGATATAAAGCAATTATAACATGTCAAGGAGCGTTTGCAAAGAGGGAATTGTTTCATACCTGTTTTTTTATGGGGAAAAGCAATATTTTTAACATAGAGGGCACAAAAAACATTGCAATTCCAAGACAATGATGTTATAATCCAGAAAGGTAAACTGCGAATTAAACATAACGGAGGTTACGATACATATGAAAATTTTGATCGCTATGGTAAAGGACCACAAAACGGAAACCTTTATGACTGAGGGCAACCTTGCCAAGCTGGCAGAGCTGGGTGAAGTTAGCTGGATCGAATGCGCCGGCGCAAAGATCACCCCTGAGGAACTGCGGGATGCACTGGTGGATCAGGATGTTTGCGTTTGCACATGGGGTATCCCTAAGTTTGATGCTTTCGTTTTGGAGAAGGCTGACAAGCTGAAGCTGGTGGCATATACCGCCGGCAGTGTTGCCAATGTGGTTTCCGATGCCATGTATGAGAAAGGCATACGCATTGTCTGCGGCAACGAAGGCTTTGCCGAGTCTGTGGCTGAGGGCGCTTTAACCTATATGCTGGCAAACCTGCGCCGCCTGAGAGAGTATGATCTGCGCAATAATAATCTGTGGAGACCGGAACCCTGGCGTTCCGAGCGTCTGCTGGATAAGACTGTCGGCATCGTGGGTTATGGCGCCATTGCCCGTCATCTGATCCGGATGCTGAAGCCCTTCCATGTGAAGATCAAGCTGTTCTCCAGACACACCACCGAGGAGCAGGCTAAGGAAATGGGCGTCCAGAAGGCATCCTTGGAAGAGATCTTCTCTACCTGTGACATCATTTCTATTCACAGCGCCAAGACACCTGCAACCTACCACATGGTCAAGAAAGAGCATTTGGAGAGCATGCGTGAGGGCGCGCTGATCGTCAACACCGCCCGTGGCAACATCATTGAAGAAGAGGCTATGATACCTCTGCTGCAGGCCGGCAAGATCCGTGCGGCGTTGGATGTTTACGAAGGACCTGAGCCCCTTGCCGTTACCAGCCCCTTCCGCAAGATGGGTCTGAATGTCAATGTGTATCCCCACATGGCAGGTCCCACCGAGGATTACCGCTACTACTGCGCACAGCTGTGTATCGAGGATATCGAGCGCATGCAGAAGGGTGAAGATCTGCAGAACGAGATCAAGCCTTGGCGCGCAGCCATGATGACCCACTAATTATCAAACCGGATCGGCTTACTTGCCGATCCGGTTTTTTCTGCGACAAAAGTGCAATAACGAGGGAAGATAGGATATTGCAATCCCCGAAAAGGCTTGTTATAATGGCCTAAAACAGGGTGTTTACCCTTGAATAAACGGAGGAATTGCTATGAATATTCTCATCGCTATGCCCAAAAACGCAACAACGGATTCTTTTTTGCCCGAGAGCAACCTGAAGCTGCTGGAAACTCTCGGCACGGTTACTTGGATCGATTGCGGCGACGGCCGCATTACCCCGGAACTTTTACGGGATGCGCTGGTGGATATGGATGTTTGCGTCTGCGGCTGGGGTATTCCCAAGTTTGAGGGCGTTGTACTGGAAAAGGCCAACCGGCTGAAGTTTATTGCCTATGTGGCAGGCTCGGTCAACGGTGTGGTCTCCGATGAAATGTACGAAAAGGGAATCCGTATTTCCTGCGGCAACGAAGGCTTTGCAGAGTCTGTGGCTGAGGGTACAATAGCGTATATGCTGGCAAATCTGCGGCACCTGAGAGAGTATGATCTGCGGAATAACCTTTTGTGGCTGCCCAATCCTTGGCAGGGGGAGCGTCTGCTGGATAAGACGGTTGGCATTGTAGGCTACGGTGCGATCTCCCGTCATTTGCTGCGGCTTTTGAAGCCTTTCCATGTAAAGATTAAGCTGTTTTCCAACCACACCACCGAGGAACAGGCAAAAGAGCTGGGCGTTCAAAAGGCATCTTTGGAAGAGATCTTTTCTACCTGTGATATCGTGTCACTCCACTGTGCAAGAAGCGCAGCCAACTACCACCTGATCAATGCCGATCTGCTGAATCGCATGCAGGAGGGCGCGCTGCTCATAAACACCTCCCGGGGTGATGTTATCGACGAAGAGGCTCTGATCCCTCTGCTGCAAAAAGGATTTATCCGGGCAGCCTTGGATGTTTACGAAGGACCGGAACCCATTGCCGTTACCAGTCCTTTCCGAAAACTGCGTGACAATGTGCAGCTGTATCCCCACATGGCAGGCCCCACTACGGATTACCGTTACTACTGCGCGCTGCTGACCATTCAGGATCTGGAACGCCTGATGAAGGACGAACCTTTGGAAAATGAGATCAAACCTTGGCGCGCCGCCATGATGTCCAAATAAACAGGAAAAGACCGTCACACAGTGACGGCCTTTTTTGATCTCTGCCGGTCTGTTACTTTGTAAAAAGGGGCGTTTGTTCTGCCGGAGAAGCGTCCTTTTTTTGCTTGACATATTCCTGAGGGGAAACGCCGTAATACTGCTTAAATGCCCGGGAAAAAGAAAAAATGTCATTGTATCCCACAGAACTGGCGGTAACGGATACATTTTTGCCGTTGGTGGTCAGCAATGTGGCAGCAAATTTCATCCGGTGGACCAGCAGGTATCTTCCGGGGGAGATGCCGAACCGCTGGGTAAACAGCGTAGTCAGATAACTGCGGTCCAAATTGACGCGCTGGGCCAGCTGCTGAATGGTCAGCGGATGGGTAAATTCCGTGTGGATGCAGTAAAGTGCCGCATCAATGGGATCGATCTCCCGGGGCTGCTGTTCGGCTAAATAGGCAAACAATTCCCACAATTTGCCAGCAAGAAACGCGCTGCGGCCGTTTTCAAAGGATTCGCAATCCGCCATTTCCCGGAAGATCCGACCGGCCTGAGCGCAATGGACAATGTCGTCCAATCGAACCGGCAGCTTCCCTTTGACCGTGAAGCCGATCCAAGTATATGTCCAGGGATCTTGCTTGTTTGCCCAGTAGTGGGTCTCAATATAGGGCGGAATTACAAAAATATCGCCTGCTTTTACAGGATATTTGTTCTCTCCGATGCTGAAATAGCCTTGCCCGGAGATCACATAGTGCAGCAACCAATAACTGCGAATTGCCGGTCCGAAGGACTGCGTGGGTTGGCAGATATGCCGACCGAATTGCATAGGGCTTAAGGCGCTGAACTGCTTGTCGATCACCAGAACATTGTGTTGCATACGATCACCCGATCCAACAAATTGATAAATAATGTTTCAACATTATATCATTCCGCAAGACCGACTGTCAATGTATAATTGATGTAGAATAGCGCGGAACGGAGGATATGTATGAAGAAATTATCCGTAATTATTGTCGGCGCCGGTGATCGGGGCAATTCCTACTCAAAGCACATGGCAGAGATGGCTGATCGTTATGAGGTGGTGGCCGTTGCCGATCCGGTAGAGATGCGGCGGAAGCGGATCCAAAACCGCCACGGTTTCCCGGACAGCGCCTGCTACAGCGGCTGGAAAGAGATTCTGGAGCAGCCGAAAATGGCGGACATAGCGGTGATCGCCACCATGGATGACCAGCATTACGAGAGTGCGCTGTTGGCGATCGAACGGGGCTATCATTTGCTTTTGGAGAAGCCGGTGGCGCAAACCGCTTGGGAATGCGAGCAGATCGCGAAGGCGGCAGAGAAGAAAGGCGTCAGCGTTCTGGTGTGCCATGTACTTCGGTACACACCCTTTTATAAAAAGGTGAAAGAATTGCTGCTTAGCGGCACCATCGGCACAGTAATGTCCATGATCCAAGTGGAGGCGGTAGGCAATCTCCATCAAAGCCACAGCTTTGTCCGCGGCAATTGGCACAGCGAAAAGGAAACAACGCCGATGCTGCTGCAAAAAAGCTGTCATGATATGGATATTGTTCAGTGGCTCATAGACAAGCCCTGTAAGCGAGTCCAATCCTTTGGCGATCTGACTTATTTCCGTCCGGAGAATGCCCCAGCCGGTGCGCCGGTCCGCTGTGCGGACGGCACTTGCCCGGCAGCGGATACCTGCGAATATAACTGCATCAAATTGTATTACGACAATAAGGAAAGCCTTTGGTTCCGCGGAGCGGCCACCCGGGGAATGACCGCCGGGGAGATCCCCACCGACGAAGAGGTGATGGAGGCGCTGAAAACCCGGGATTACGGCCTGTGCGTCTTCCACGCTAACAACGATGTGGTGGATCATCAGGTGGTAAATATGGAGTTTGAGGGCGGCGCAACAGTCAGTTTCACTATGAACTGCTTTAACGAAGGCGGCCGCTATATCCGCATTTTCGGTACGAAAGGCGAACTTTATGCCAATGCCGGTGATGAGGAAATCACGGTGTTCACCTTTGCCGACCGCAAAAGAACCACCGTTTCCATCCGAAAGACCGAGGAAAGCATCTTAGGAGGACACGGCGGCGGTGATGCCGGTATTATTTGGGAAATGTACGATTATTTCAACGGAAACTACCAAGGCTGCTGCGCTGCGGATATCCGGACCTCTGTCAACAACCACATGATCGTATTTGCGGCAGAGGCTTCCCGGCGATCCGGTTCTGTGGTAAGCGTTGACGAATTTATGGCAGAATACGAAACCCCCAATCAATACGGAGGTGCAAAATGAAAAAGAAGGTAAATCGAATGCTGGCATTGCTGCTGGCGCTGTGCACGGTGTTGTCGCTGCTGCCTACGGTAGCGTTGGCGACTCAGCAGGATACAACTACGGCAGATGTTGTCTATGATTTTGCGGTCAGGAATACCGGGTTGGTGAATACCAACAATCGCCCCTTGTCTGATAGTACACTGACAGATCCTCTGGTGAAAAACGCTATCGATGCTTATTATGAAGCAGGTACATTGAATTGGAAGTTCGCTGCCAATAACCATGACCTTCTGAAGACGGAAACCAACTCCGTTAAAGATAATTCTATATTCGGTGGTTCTGCCTATCCGTGGCAGGGTATTCGCCTTGGTGTGAGCATCAGTGATAACGGCGCCGGTTCTATTCCTCCCGGCCATTGGACGGCCTTCACCATTCAGTCTCCCGGTGAGGGCAAATACCAATTGGACCTGCATTATCAAACCCGTGCCGACGGCACCGCTGCCGGTGAGGTTTACCTGCTCAAGGGCCGGTACGATAGCCCGGAAGCTATTGACGCAGCCATGACGCAGGAAACATTGCTCCAGACCATCAGCTTCAAGAGCGGTTCCTGGACCCTTGAAGATAGCCAGGTAGAATTGGGTATGGTGGCAATGGAAGCAGGGGAGTACACCCTGGTGTGCAAGGCAACGCAAGGTTCTGCTGCCGGTGCGTATTGCTTTATCAGCAAACTCACTGCCCTCCACGAGAGCAAGCTTCCTGCGCCTCCTCCGCCTCCACAGCTGGATACCGCTATCTACGATTTCGTTCTGGAAGATACCGATCTTGTCTACAGTGGCAAAAATAGCTTCGATGCTGCAGTGTTTACCAATACGGCAGTCCAGTCTGCTATCAATAGTTATTATAAATCCGGCGATCTGAACTGGAAGTACCACTCCGGCTACATTCCAGAGGGCGCTACCAGCAGTGGTTCTATGTTCGGCGGTACGGTCGGCGATAAGACCTATGCCTGGAACGGCCTGCGGTTCTACGCCATGACTGTGCCGACACCGATGTGGCAGGCATTTACCATTCAATCCCCCGGCACCGGTACTTACTATCCTGCGCTGAACTATATGAAGAATGCCCTCGGCGCATCTGTAGGTAAGATCTATCTGTTCCCCGGTGATACAGCGGATGTTGTTGCTGCAATTGCTTCCGGAAAAGCCATTGCCGAGGTTAGCTATGATAACCGCATTAACAAAGATCCCGTGGCAGCAAGCACGATTTTCCGCAATGCGCCTTTGAATCTGAAGGCCGGTGAAGAGTATATTCTGGTATTCACCGCTGATGAGCCGGGTATGAAAACGAAGGGTGAGTTTGCCTACCTTTACCTGAATCAATTTATTCTTTATAGCGAAAAGACCCTGCCCGATCCCGGCCCCAATGTGGTCACGTATGATTTTGACGTCACCGACAGATCCACCGGTATCTACACCGATGGCAAGGTGGACCTGGAAAACATCAAGGCGGATATTGCAGATCGCTATGCCAATGGCAAGATTGCCTGGAAGTACGAAGCGAAGGCTGCCACCATGATCTACGACGTGACCTTCCCTAACTATATCGGTATGACCGCTTACTCCTACGAGGACGATTGGATGGCGTACCGGTGCAAGGCCCCCGGCGACGGCGTTTATACCCTGACCATGAACTACGGCGTTTCTGCCAACGGTGCGTTGGGCGCAGTGTATATCCTGCCCGGTGATACCGAGGATGTGGCCTTTGCTATGGACCACAGCAACCGCATCAAGAAAGTCGCTTTCTACAATGATACCGGCGTAGCCGGCACCACAGATGGTCTTACTGTTACGCTGGGTACTTGGGACTTTACCGGC
>JAZKXW010000101.1:0-7034 GCA_045611825.1 Faecousia sp. | reverse complement strand
CTCATGTGCGCCGACGATACTTGGCGGGTGACTGCCCGGGAAAATAGGTAACGCGAACACAGACCTCGCTACTTCGGTAGTGAGGTTTTTTTGTGCCTGCAAGTGTCCACCGGACACTTGCGGACGGCATGACAACACTTGGCCTACCCGGGAAGATAGGTAACGCGAACACAAAGAGTCAGGAGAAATCCTGGCTCTTTTTTATATTGGGAACAAGGTGGACCGGTCCACCTGTTTCCTGTTGCGGTGCCCTGTGTGCGCCTTGCCGGCGGAGCGACAGCGTTGCACACAGACCGCTGCCCCTCGCTCAGGTCGCTTGCTTCCGCCACCGGCGGCGCTCCCATCGCTCCCCATCCCGAACACAGAAGTTAAGCTCATGTGCGCCGACGATACTTGGCGGGTGACTGCCCGGGAAAATAGGTAACGCGAACACAGACCTCACTACTTCGGTAGTGAGGTTTTTTATGCCTGCAAGTGTCCACCGGACACTTGCGGACGGCATGACAACACTTGCCCTACCCGGGAAAAATAGGCAATGCCAACACATTATATACCCCCACCAATTTTGGTGTGGGTCTGTTTTTGCACAATTTTTGCCGATTTTTAACATGTAAAATCCTTGACAAGAATATAACGAGTATTATAATAAAAGAAAAAACTTGAGGTGACAGCAATGGAAAAGAAAATTGTGTTTTTTGGCGACTCAATTACTGACTGCGCCCGCAGCAGGGAGTTTGATAATGCCAGAGGCTATGGCTATGTAACGATGGTAACCGGCGAGTTGGGCACAAAGTACCCCTATCAGTATCAGTTTATCAACCGCGGTATTGCCGGCAACCGCAGCGTGGATCTGCTTGCTCGTGTTAAGTCGGATGTTATCAATTTGAAGCCTGACTATTTGAGCCTGCTGGTGGGCATCAACGATGTTTCGGCTGATATTGACATTCAGAACGGTGTCAGCGCGGAGCAATATGAAGTGATACTGGATATGATCCTTTCTGAGGTCAAAACGGCGCAGCCGGAAATCCGGATCATGCTGCTGGAACCCTTTGTCGTTTACAATGCCCGTACGGACTATTCACCTGAATTCCCCAATCGCAGTTTTGAGAAATACACAAAGGAAGTCGGACTGCGTTCTGCAGCGGTAAAGCGGCTTGCAGAGAAATATAATGCGGTCTTTGTGCCGCTGCAGGAGATCTTTACTGCTGCGGAGGCTGATGCGCCTTATGTTGGCTACTGGGTCAAGGATGGTATCCATCCCACCGCATTCGGTCATAACCTGATCAAACAGGAATGGCTCAAAGCCTTTGAAACCATCAGATAGTTGCATAATAGTCAAAAATATAGGAGTGTGCAAGCCATGGAAAAACTTATTTTGTTTCAGGGTGACTCTATTACCGATTCTTCCCGTCACAGAGAATATGATGACGGAAGAGGTCAGGGTTATGTAACGATGATTTCCGGTGAGGTGGGTGCCAATTACCCCTACCAGTACCAGTTCCTGAACCGCGGCATCAGCGGCAACCGGAGTGTAGATCTGCTTGCCCGTATCAAGTCGGATGTCATCAATCTGAAGCCGGATTATTTGAGCATTATGATCGGTGTCAATGATGTTTGGCATGAACTTGATTTCCAAAACGGTGTCAGTGCAGAGAAGTATGAAGTGATTTTGGACATGATCATTGACGAGGTCAAGACTGCGCTGCCGGATATTAAGATCATCCTCATGGAGCCTTTTGTGCTGCACGGTTCCGGAACAGTGCCGAACCCTGAAAGACCCGGCCGCAACTTTGAAGTTTTTGACAAAGAAGTGCGCCTGCGCGCTGCGGCAGCAAAGCGGATCGCAGAAAAGTACGATCTGACCTTTGTGCCTTTGCAGGAAATGTTCGAAAAGGTACAGGCGGATGCCCCCTATGAAGGCTATTGGCTCAAGGACGGTGTACATCCCACTGCGTTTGGACATACCCTCATTAAGCGAGAGTGGATCAAGGCCTTTGAAACCATCAGATAAGAAAATCGGGACACATTCGTGTCCCGATTAAATTTTTACGGCTAAACTTATTTGTTGACGACATTTACCGGACAGCCGTTCAGATACCCTTCCACACTCTTGGTGGTGATATTGATGATCCGCTGACGGGCTTCCGTAGGCGCCCATGCCATGTGGGGCGTCAGGATAGCGTTGGGGGCGGTGAGCAGGGGATTCAGGGGGGAGATGGGCTCTGCGGAAACAACATCTGCGGCGTAGCCGCCGATCTTGCCGGTGCCCAAAGCAAAGGCTACGGCATCTTCATCAATGACACCGCCGCGAGCGGTGTTCAGGAGAATGACGCCGTCTTTCATCTTTTCAATGGTGGCGGCATTGATGATCTTATCGGTTTCCGGGGTCATGGGGCAATGGAGGGAGATAATGTCAGATTTTGCCAACAGTTCATCCAAAGAAACATATTCAGCAATGGCTTTTCCCTCTTCCCGGATAGTGCGGCTATAGGCAAGCACATTCAAACCAAAGGTCTTGGCGATTTTGCCTACAGTTTGACCAATGCTGCCAAAGCCGATAATGCCAATGGTTTTGCCGTTGAGTTCAGCCTGAGGGGTGTACCAGAAGCAGAAGTCGGGACAGTTACTCCAGTCACCGCGATGGACAGCCTGTGAGTGAGCGCCAACCTGATGGCAAAGCTCCAAAAGCAGAGCAAAGGTGAATTGGGCTACCGAGTTGGTACTGTAGGCAGGTACATTGCAAACAAGGATACCTCTTTCCTTAGCGGCATTGCAATCCACCACATTGTAGCCGGTGGCAAGGACGCAGATCAGCTTCAGGTTAGGACACTTGTCCATCAGGGTGGCGTCAAAATTGGTTTTGTTGATCAGTACGATCTCTGCATCGCCGATCCGTTCCGCAGCCTGTTCATAGGGCGTCCGGGGATAGACCGTCACTTCACCGAACGAATTCAGAACATCCCAGCTCAAATCTCCGGGATTGACGGCATGGCCTTCCAAAATTACAATTTTCATAAAGCTACTCCTTGCATTACAGATATTTTTTTGTTACCATAAGAAAAAAGTCTTGGGAGAGAGTTATGCGACTTTTGTATGTGGATGAAGATATTGTGGTTTGTGTGAAACCACCAAGAGTGCTGTCCACCGATGAGCCCGGCGGTGTACCTGACTTGGTGCGGCAGGAACTGGGAAATGAAAAGGCGGATGTGCGGACAGTCCACCGACTTGACAGGGTAGTCAGCGGATTGATGGTCTTAGCCAGAAATGCGTTCGCCGCATCGGAGCTGTCCCGGCAGATCCGGGAAGACCAATTTGAAAAAGAATACATGGCGGTGCTCCACGGTGTTCCGGAAGCGCCAAGCGGCAGACTTTGCGATTTGCTTGTCCGGGATAAAGCCAGAAAAATGACTATGGTAGCGGATGCACCGGGCAAAGATGTGCAGCCTGCTGCCTTGTGTTATCAGCTGCTGAAACAGGCGGAAGGGTTAAGCCGTGTCCGTATTCAGTTGGAAACAGGTCGAACTCACCAGATTCGGGTGCAGTTTGCTTCCCGGGGACTGCCCCTTGTGGGAGAGCGAAAGTACAGCACCTTGGAGGACCCCTGTGAGATCGCTTTGTGGTCATATCGGTTGGCATTTGTTCACCCAACCACAAAGGAACGGGTGGAATTTGCGTTAGAACCGCCGGAAATTTACCCGTGGACAGTCTACTGAAGCAGCAGATCCAATGCCTGATAAAAAGATTGATCCTGTTTATCAGTCCGCTTGGCTGGGCCTTTGAACCGGCCGCCGGCTGCCCGATGCTTTCGGGCGGTGTGTCGCTGAAACAGCAGAGCGTCAATGTTGTCTTGGGTGTAGCGCCAGCCGTCCTGATGTAAAACAACGGCCTGCCGGGAAAGACACATGGAAGCAAGTCCGTAGTCCTGAGTGATGACGATATCACCGGGGGTGACACGATTGACCAAAGCAAAATCTACGCTGTCTGCCCCTTTATCAAATACAAGGGTTTCCGCACCGTCCCGATGGAACATGTGGGCGGTATCGCATAATAATAAGCAGGGGGTTTGGTGCTGCTTGCAAAGACAGATGGCAATATCCACAACAGGACAGCCGTCAGCGTCGATCAATACCTTCATGGCAACACCTCCACGATGTCCATTATAACAAACTTGGGATAAATTGCAATCGTAAAGAGGAGCGTTATTTATGGCAAATTACGATTTTTTTCAGCATAAACAGTGCGAATATTTTCCATGCCACCCGGATGCAGATCCGGAAACCTTCAGCTGCCTGTTTTGCTACTGTCCGTTGTATCCGTTGGGAGATCAATGCGGCGGTAACTTTACTTACACCGCTGACGGCCTGAAGGATTGCACCAAATGTCTGCGACCCCACTGCCGGGAGAATTATGATTCTATCTGCAAGCACATGGAAAAGGTGCTGGAACTGGCGAAAAAGAAATAAGAACTGCCCTCTGCGAATATTCGCAGAGGGCGAGTTGTTTTGTTATTTAGCAAAGTCCAGAAGCTTGGCGGCATCCAACTTATCGTAATTTGCAATGAAGGCGGCAAGCTCCTTTGCGATCTTTTTAGCGCCGCCTGCGTCGTTGCTCTCAATGTTCAGGGGCAGCAGAGGATCATGGAGAGACAGCCGCAGCAGGAACCAGCCATTGCCGTGGGCTTCGTCCAAATTGACGCGGACACCCTCGTAATTGCTGGGTGCTAAAGACCAGCCTGCCTGCTTTTCGGCATAGGCGGTCAAATCATCAATGACCTGCTGACCGTAGGGCTTAAAGTCCTCCAGCAGGATGTTCATACGGAACTCAATGCTCTCGGCAGGCTCTTCCAAAGAGGCGATAAGGGACTCCAAGGTGTAGCCCATCTTCTTGCCCCGCGCCAATTCGATCAGCAGCTTGGTAACAAGGTATGCGCCATCATCCAGGAAGTAATTTTCCTTCAGTGCGCCGTGACCAGAGGTCTCGATGGCCAGCTGGCTGTCCTGTCCAAGGTTGTTCAGACGGATAGACTCATTGATCACATTGCGGTAACCACGCTTAAAGCGGTGGTGTACGCCGCCATTTTCCTCAATAAACTTGGCAAGACCGGTAGAGGTGATGGAGTCGGTGACGATGGTAGTGCCGGGATGCTCCCGGAGCAGAATGGCTGCCAGCATAGCAATGATGCGGTTACGGTTCAATTCACTGCCGTCGGACAGAACAGCGCCTGCCCGGTCTACATCGGTGTCAAAGATGATGCCGAGATCAGCTCCGGTCTCTTTCACAGCTGCGGTAATGCTTGCCATGGCTTCCTTGTCCTCGGGGTTGGGGATGTGGTTGGGGAAGCTGCCGTCAGGATCTAAGTAGCGGCTGCCATCGGTGTTGGCGCCCAAGGGCTTCAGAACCTTGTCGGCATAGAAGCCGCCTGCGCCGTTACCGGCATCGACTACAATGCGGAAGCCCTCCAAAGGCTTCTCTTCACCGGAAGCAGCCCGGATCTTGTCAGCCAGAATGGCAGCGTAGGTGTCCATAAATGCGCCCTTCTGCAAAGTGCCTGCTGCAATGCCGGAAACCTGATCGCCTTCAGCGTAGGTGAGGATCTCCTTGATGTCACCCTTTTCCAGACCGCCGGCAGGGGTAAAGAATTTGAAGCCGTTGCGGTTAAAGGGCAGGTGGCTGGCGGTAATCATCACCGTGCCGTCATAGTTGTAGCCGTCGGTGACCGTAGCCATAAACATAGCCGGCGTGCTGGCCATACCAAAATCGGTGACATGCAGACCCTGAGCGACCATTGCCTCGCAGATCCAGCCACACAGCATTTCACCGGACAGACGGGAGTCCCGGCCCACAGCTACACGCAGGCCGTCGGTCTTACCGGTCTTCTGCATCAGCCACAGGGCAAAGCCGCGACCAATGTCCCGGCAAACCGGTTCTGTCAGGGTGATGGGCTGTCCCTCGATACCCTCGAGAGCAACACCGCGAATATCACTGCCATTTTGCAGCTTTTTGTAATCCATAATCAATGTCCTCCTGTTTTTATCTTTGAAAATATTGTACCATAAATTTACAAAGAATCAAGTTGATTATTCGATCCTGATGTGCTATAATTCCCGAGAATTGAAAAGAGAGGGGATATGAAATGAAGCGGATAGGAAAAGCTTCGGAGCTTTTGTGGGTTTTTGGCATTGTGTTTGTTGCTTTAGGTGTTGCCATTTGCAGTAAGGCGGATCTGGGCGTTTCCATGATCGCCGCGCCGGCATTTGTGGTGCAGGAGGCAATTGTATTTCTAAGTCCTGTGCTGACAGTGGGCGTGACAGAGTATATCATTCAGGGCATTCTGCTTGTTATTATGTGTTTGGTGGTGGGCAGATGGAATTGGCGCTATCTGCTGGCTTTTGCGGTGGCGGTGCTGTACGGCTATGTGTTGGATTTCTTCCTGTGGCTGATGCAGGATGTGACGCTGACTGCGGTTTGGCAGCGGTGGGTCATGCTGTTGGTTGGCGATATGGTGACGGCGTTTGGTGTTGCCAGCTTTTTCCGAACCTATATGCCCTTGCAGGTTTATGAGCTGTTTGTGGCAGAGCTGGCAGATCGTTTCCGGATCCCGATCACAAAGGTCAAGTGCGCCTTTGATATCACCCTTTTGGTGTTGTCTGTGGTGCTGGCGGTGACGCTGTTTGGGGATGTGGCAACCTTTGATTGGTCCACCATCGGCTATGCCTCCTTCCACAGTATCGGTTTAGGCACGATCGTTACCACGCTGATCAATTCTCCGCTGATCGCGTTGATGGGCAAGCTGATCGACCGGTTTTTTGAACCGACTGCCCGGTTTGCCGCTTGGGAGCGCACATTAAAACGATAAGAATAACGGGCTGACAAGTTTGTCAGCCCGTTTTGGATTGGTTGTACCAAAGACAACCCCCGGCTATGCCGGGGGGAAAATAATAGCTTCTAGCGAGGAGTAAAGTAGACAAGAAAAAAGCTCCCCATTATAGTAGAAGTGGTTTGCCGACCACACAACTACAATAATGAGGAGGTCT
>JAZKXW010000100.1:0-4844 GCA_045611825.1 Faecousia sp. | reverse complement strand
GAAAAAATGCTGCCCTCCTTGGTAAACGGCTCTACCACCGAATATGCCGGTGTCAGCCTGTTGGGTCTGTACTTCCGCGGCTTTGACGGCAACATCGAGTCCGGTTCTGACCGCGTTTACAATCCCGCTCCGGTCATTCAGGTGGATAACTTCAAGACCTATGACACCAGCAAAGCCACCACGGTAAATGTTCCGATCGAGGAAAGTGTCAGCGTCAGCGGCGTAAGCAATTCTGTCAGCGGTCTGATCGTCAAGGCTCCCGAGAAATCTACCCAAGTCAATGGCGTTCAGAAAACCTATATGATGTTTGCTCCCGCCACCCAGTCCACCAATGTGCAAAGAGCAATGCTGCAATTCAAGGTTTCCTCCGCTGCCGGTCAAACCATGAAGGTCTATGCCCTGTCTGCGGACAGCCTGCCGGAAAACCTGAACTGGAACAACGCACCCTCCGGCGGTATTGAAATTGCTTCTCTGGAGGCGGTTGCAGGAAAAACCTACAGTATTGATGTTACTGACTATGTTTGCAGCAAAGAAAACAACAAGTACATCTTTATGATTGCCAGCGACGATCCCTCCGGCTGTCAGTATCTAAAGCTGAATTTCGATGCTGAAATTGCAGATCTGACCGGTAATGTTACCGTAGCAGACGGTGTCGCCTCTATCACCGGTGCGGAAGGCATCCGTGTGGAAGATGCCTTCGGCAGTAACGAGATTGCAACCGCCGGTGAGACCTACACCGTTTCCGTGAAGGTCAAGAACACCACGGCAAACGCTGTCACCTACTATCTGGCACCTGCTTACGCAAACGGCACAAAGGGAACCGCAGTTTCTCAGAGCATCGCCGCAGGCGAAAGCAAAGTTCTGACTTTGACCTTCACCGCCACTGCTCAGGATGTGGAAAACAAGCTCAACGCCATTGCCATCTACGGCGGCGATTGCCAGATCGACGATGTCTCCGTCAGCGGCGCAGCTCCCATCGTACTGCCCACCGACGAATTCAAGCTTAATCTGGAAACTGCCCAACAGGCGCCGGACTTTGACATTGCCGGTACCCTGAAGTTTGCCGGTGCTGCCCCCACCCTGCAGAACAACATCGCAATGAGCTACAAGGTGAACAAGACCCGTCTGGATAACTACGGCATCACCGATCCCTATGTGGTTGTGACCTTCAACGGGAAAGAGACCACGATCCGGGACTACACCGTCAGCGAGGACGGCACGCGGTACATCTTCACCTTCTACAACATTGCGCCCAACCAGATGAACGATACCCTGACCGCTGTGCTGTACGGCACATTCGGCAACAAGGTATACGCCGGCGCACCCAGAGATTACAGCGTGGCAGAGTACTGCTACGCTCAGCTGGACAAATATGCTGCTGACGAATATGCCAAGTTCCGCACCTTGCTGGTAGACCTTCTGAACTACGGCGCAGTATCTCAGCTGTACACCAACTATAACGCCGCCAATTTGGCAAACGCTAACCTGACTGCCACCCAGGAAAGCTGGGCAACAGCCGATAAGCGTACCTATAACAATGTACTGAACACCAAATATGCCGTGATCGATAACCCCACTGTCCGCTGGACCGGCGGTGCTCTGGTGCTGCGAGATTCCGTGACTATGCGCTTCAATTTTGCAACAGACGATACCGAAGGCTTGACCTTTAAGGTAGAAAGCGGCGGAAAGACTTGGACCATCACCGACTTCACAACCAACGGTAACACGCACTACGCCTTTTTTAACGGCTTACATGCCGGACAGATGAGTCAGGAAGTCTATGTGACAGCTTATCGCGACGGCGTAGCGGTCAGCAACACCGTCCGCTACAGCATTGAGTCCTACGCTGCTGTCAAGGAAAACGATACCACCGAGGCATATCTTGCCGATCTGGTTATCGCCATGATGAAATACGGCGACAGCGCAAAGAACTATATCAGCAAGGAGACAAAGTGAAGCCCCTGAGGTCATCGAAACCCGCTTCACAGCGGAAGATGCGATCACCACCACCTCTCCCGGCGGTACCGGCCTGCCTGACAACGGCATTGTCCTGCCCGACGATGAGTGGGAATAAAAAATAACAAAAAAGAGGACGCCAGTCGGCGTCCTCTTTTTTATTTCAGTACATCAGCATTGGACCTTGGTGCGGTTGTTTTGTTTCTTTAGCAGGCGCATTGGCAGATACATCACCAAAATCACAACCGGCAGCAGAATGGGAAAGCCCCACAGGTGAGAGCCTAACAGCTTTTCAAACATCTCCAAAGGGTTGCCGGAATCCGGCTCCATTAAAAACATAAAATTTGTATTCCAAAGCAGGTTTAGACCGTACACCGGAATTGCCATGGCGACCAAAAGCGCGACGCTCTTCCATGCTGATTTCAGATCCGTTGCCACCTGACCGGTGGTTACCGGCAGCAACGGGTACAGCACCAGTAAAATATGGATCGTAAAGCTGTGCAGGTGGAAGAAATTCCAAACAGGCATTTCTGTCCAATTGGGGAACAGCAGCGCCAGCAACGCGCCGGGGATCGCAAAATAATACAGGAAGCTTCTCACGATTTTCGTTTGCTTTACGGTATCAAAAGCAATCAGCAGAATGTTGATGCCGCACAGGTGGAACGGCAAATACCCCCAGCTGAATTCCCCTAAGATGAGCAGCACCAGATCTTTTACCATCTCCTGCGCAAATATGTATATGCTCAGCACGCGCAGCGCAAGCTTTCGCTTGTCATCGGCAAGCTTGCGATAGAACATGCAGGCAGCCACACAGAAAAGAGTGCCTGCCAAAAGCCAAAGAATATGGGTCAGCCCAAAGATTTGAAATCCCACCCCTTCCGGGATGTGATCGTCCGTCAGAAAAAACATCGTTTTCACCCCCAAACACTATATCACATTTTGTCAAAAAAATACACCACAAAATATTTCTGTTACGAAAAGCCAAAAAAGAAAGGTTTTTTCTTCTATTTTTGTGTATTTTTTAGAATTTTACAAAAAACCTTGCATATTTGTGTGCAAAGTGTTACGATAATAAAAATTTCATATTTCTGGATGAAGCTTGCAGGAAAATGCATTTGCTGCCCAAGGAGTAACACTCTCAGGCGTCCGAAAGGATAACGACTGTAAGCCGACAGAACTTTGGAGAAACCCATTAGGTTGGGTGCCGAAGGTGCAAAGCGATCATTCGCTAATCTCTCAGGCAAAAGGACAAAGTTTCTTTCCCTTTTATCAGGAAAAGTCTTTTGTTTGCGAGATCGTGTTTGACACGGTCTCTTTTTTATTACACAGGAGGAATCACAATGGAAATCATCACACAAGTAAACGACTCGATCAACAGCTTCGTCTGGGGCATGTTTGGTCTGGTGCTTCTGATCGGTACCGGTATTCTCATGACTGTAGCAACCGGCTTCTTTCAGATTACCCGCATCAAGCACTGGTTCAAGCACACCTTAGGCAGTTTGTTCAGCAAAAAAGTCATCGGCCACACGAAGGAAAAGGGTGCTATTTCCCCCTTCCAGGCACTTTGCACCGCTTTGGCAGCCACGGTTGGTACCGGTAATATTGCCGGTGTTGCCGCTGCGATCTGTATCGGCGGCGCAGGCGCTGTGTTCTGGATGTGGGTTGCCGCTTTCTTCGGTATGATGACCAATTTCTCTGAAAATGTTTTGGGTCTGTTCTACCGTCGCCGGAACAAAAACGGCGAATGGAGCGGCGGTGCCATGTACTATCTGGCCGACGGTCTGGGCAGCAAAAAGGGCATGAAGATCCCCGGCAAGATTTTAGCCGTTCTGTTCAGCATTTTCACCCTTCTGGCCTCCTTCGGCATTGGTTCTATGGGACAGGTCAACAAGATCGTGGCCAATGTGGCTTCCGCTTTCCCTGTTGAGCAGTTGGCTTCCATTACCGTGCTGGGTGGTTTGAATCTGTACAATGTGATTCTTGGTGCCGTCGTTATGATCTTGGCAGCATTGATCACCCTGGGCGGTTTGAAGAGCATTGCCAACGCCGCAGAAAAAATCGTCCCCGTTATGGTGATCCTCTTTATTGTTGGCAGTTTGGCTGTCATTGGCTCCAACTATACCCAGATCCTGCCTGCCTTCGGCGCCATTTTCAAGTGCGCATTCCAGCCTATCGCTGCCATCGGCGGTGGCATCGGTGTCATCATCAGCAAAGTTATGACCCAAGGCTTCAAGCGCGGCGTATTCTCCAACGAAGCCGGTCTCGGTTCTTCCGTTATGGTCCACTCCAACTCCAATATCAAAGAACCCGTGCAGCAAGGTATGTGGGGTATCTTTGAGGTGTTCGCAGACACGATGATCGTTTGCACCATGACCGCTCTGGTGGTTCTGACCAGCGGTGCTTATGATCTTTCTACCGGTGAGATCTTAACCGGCTATACTGACGCAACTTTGGTAGGCGGCGCTTTCAATACCGTCTTCTCTTGGGGCAATCTGGGCAGCCGCTTTGTTGCCATTGCTATGTTCCTCTTTGCCTTCACCACCGTCCTCGGTTGGTCCCACTACGGCTCCAAGGCTTGGGAATATTTGTTTGGCACCAAGACTACCTTTATTTTCAAGATCATTCACCTGATCACCATTCTGCTGGGTGCCGTGATGACCTCCTCTCTGGCTTGGGACATCTCTGATACCTTCAACGGCCTTATGATGTTCCCCAACCTGATCGGCGTGGTCGCGCTGTCCCCTCTGGTTATCAAAATCACCAAAAACTACATTGCCCGTAAAATCAAGCATCAGGATGTTGCACCGATCCTCTCCTACGAAGATGCGGAGCAATCCGATGCCGTTGAGGAAAATTAAAAAAGAAGGCGGCAAATGCCGCCTTCTTTT
>JAZKXW010000099.1:0-11298 GCA_045611825.1 Faecousia sp. | reverse complement strand
GTCACCACACCTCACCTGTACGACGAGGAGAAGGAAGGCTCCGGCCAGATCGTCCGTGTTGTTGTTGCCGGTGAGGAAGGCGACAATAACATCTATGTTGGCGGTTATAACACCATCAACTGCGCCATCATCAACACCGATACCGGTATTACTACCAATTTCCGGGCAACCTCTTCCCAGACAGACGCCCTGTTGTGGTATAATGGTACGCTGTATGCCGGCAACTACAATGCCGGTAACGCAGTTCGTATCAATCTGGAAGACTATCGACGCAACGTGATCCTCCAGAGCTACAAGTCTCTGTACCATCAGGCTCGTGTCCATGCGCTGGAAGCCGGCGACGATATGCTCTTTGTCGGTACCATTCCTGACAGCTTCCTCTTCGGCGGCTGCCTGGGTGTCGTGGACCTGAATACCCTGAAGTCCGATGTCTACCATAACCTGATTCCTGATCAGATCGTCACCAGTCTGGCATATAACCCGGAGACCAACATCCTCTTCGGCGGCACTTCCCGCGGTGGCGGTACCAGTGCGAAGTGGCCGGAAGCAGTGGATAACCGTTCCGCTGTGATCTTTGCCTTTGATGTGGAGACAAGAGAAGTGGTGGCACAGCTGGATCTGCGTGAGATCTTCCCCGAGCTGGCAGAAGTCAACCCCACCTTGGATTACATCGACGGCATTGCCGCTGACCCCAACATTACTGAAAACGGCAGAGTCTGGGGCATGGTCGGTGAGATCCTGTTCTACTTCACCTATGATAAGGCTACCAAGACCTTTGATGTCACAGAGGTTGCAACCTACGGTTACACCATGCCCGGCAACATCAGCCGCGGTTGGGACGCCATTCCCTTCGACTTCGACGATGAGGGCTACATCTACGTAGCCTTCCATACCACCGGTGGTATGCGTAAGATCAACATGGAGAACCCTGCCGATAACACCCGTCTGAACTGCGAGGTTCCCAAGACCTTCTGTCTGGGCAATGACGGCAACCTTTACTACGCAACCGGCTTGTCTGAAGTGAAGATGCTGCCTTTGGATGTCACCGAAGAAGATTGGCTGGCAGCGGAAGCTGTGGATGCTAAGATCAACGCTTTGGGACCCGCTTCTCTGGAGACCGAAGCCGAAATCAAGGCAGTCCGCGAGGCTTACAATGCCCTGAATCTGGGCCGCAGAGCTTTGACGCAGTCCTATGACAAGCTGCTCATGGCAGAGACCGACCTGCTGGAGTGCAAGATCGCAGCCATCGGTGAGGTTACCTTGGAGAAGGAAGCCCTGATCAAGGAGCTGCTTGCTATCTACGAGGCACTGCCCGCTAAGGAAAAGGGCTATGTTAAGAATTACGATGTTCTGAATGCAGCGGATATTGCCATCCAGAACACCATCAACAAGGCTGAGGCTACCAGAGTCCAGAAGCTTCTGGACGACGGTCTGAAGGCGCTGGGCAATACGATCACGCTGGAACACGAAGCGAAGGTGATCGAGCTTCGCGCACAGTACAATGCTCTGTCTTTTGCACAGCGTCTGTTGGTGAATGCCACTAAGCTGGAGCAGGCAGAAGCGCAGATCCGCAAACTGCGTGACGAGAAGATCGAGTACCTGAAGCAGCTGATCGCAGCCATCGGTGAGGTTACTTTGGAAGACGAGGCAACTATCAAAGAGGCCATGGAGCTGTACGAAGATTTCCTGCGTATGGATGAGCGTGCTTTGGTTGACAACGCTACGCTGTTGTCCGCCAACAAGGCGCTGACTCCCTTGCAGAAGGCTGCCGCAGCCAAGGTTGACGAGCTGATCAATCAGATCGGCGACACCATCGATCACTCCTCCAAGGATGCCATCGAGGCAGCCCGGAAGGCTTACGACGCTCTGACACCCGGCGCACAGAAGTATGTCCAGAATCTGGATCTGCTGACCGGCGCTGAGGCTCTCTACGCAGAGCTGGGCCTGAGCCCCACAACGATCATTATCATCGTGGCAGCTGCCGTTGTGGTGCTGGCCGGCGCAGCTGTTGCAGTGCTGGTGGTTCTGAAGAAGAAAAAGGCTGCAGCACCTGCAGAAGCAGAGGCAGCAGAGGAAGAAACGCCTGCAGAACCTGAGGCATAATGCTTCTGACAGCCGGTAAAACCGCAATAAAATATTAACCCCGTCCCCGGCAGGATCTTCCTGCCGGGGACACCTTTTTGCTCCTACACCCGAAGGGTGTCATTGCGAACCAGTGCGCACACTGGTGTGGCAATCCGTTCCCTCTGCGATGCTTCGCATCGCGCAAGGCTCCGCCTTGCCGGGCGATTCATGAATCGCCCCTACACCCGAAGGGTGTCATTGCGAGCCAGTGATCACACTGGCGCGGCAATCTAACGCACAGTCCCCCAATATACCCTCCCCCGGGGGAGGGTGCCCCGGAGGGGCGGGTGAGGAACGGCGAAATGTTCAAAATCAGGCAGAAGCCTGATACCATGCGGTAATTTTCACATGACCGCCCGCATTCCTCATCAGTCACGGCTTGCGCCGCGACAGCTTTCCCCCGGGGGAAGCGATTGCTCCGCCTTGCCGGGCGACCGCAGATCGCCTCTATGGATAAAAATCTAAAATACGGACACGATACGCCAATCATGTCCGTCCAGTTACTTGAACTTTTTTTCTTCGGATTTTATAATAGATACAGGTGAAATTGCCCCCTTGTGGGATACAGTATTCATTTAAGGAGGAGAATTTATGAAGAACATGAGACGTGCGATGGTATGGCTGTTAACGCTGTGCCTGATGTTGCCCATGATCTCCCCGGTCCTTGCCACGGGAGAAACGGCTGCAACACCGGTGGTGTACGATTTTTCCAGCGTCACTCAGATCCATGCCACCTCTCTGTCCGACACCAGCAACAGTGTTTTGGACGGACTCTATGCTTCCGGCGATTTGAACTGGAAGTACATCGGCAGATATAATCAGACTGCCACCATGATTGGCGGCGGCAGCCGTGCATGGGACGGCATTCGCTACGCCAACAAGAACGGTAACGGCTGGTTTGCGGTGAAGATCCAATCTCCCGGCGACGGCATGCACACCGTTACTGTCAATTATCAGTCCTATAAGTCTTATGGCGCGGTATCCAAGCTCTACATTCTCCCCGGTGATACCACAGACATTGCGGCAGCCCTTGCCAACGCCACCGCTCTAGGCAACTTTGACTGCAATACTACCGGCGACAGCTATGTGGATTGCGCGGTGACCATGGATGTGGGCTATGAGTTTGCAGCAGGGAAGGAATACATTGTTGTATTCTACGGCATTAACAACAGAACGGATCAGAACAGCACCTATGCCTGCGTCAAGAACCTGACTGTCACCCCCGGTGCTCCTGTGGTGGAACTGCCCGACGATCTGGATCAGAAGGTCTATGATTTTGATTTGGGCGCTACCGATTTGAAGGTAGGCGGCGCAAGCTTTGCTACCAAGAATCTCTCCCACGCCAATGTGAATGCTGCTGTAGATCAGTATTACAGAAAGGGCGAGCTGGACTGGAAATTTGTAGGCGGTCCTACCGGTGCTAACCTGATGCTGGGCTTCGGTGACCCCTCCGAGCAGTCTTCCTACCTGTGGAACGGTCTGCGTATGTATGCCAAGGATAAGCATGACTATTATGTGGCAATGAAGATCCAGTCTCCCGGTACCGGCGAGTATCAGGTGACAGTGGACTACATGGTTCACAAGTACGGCGCAAAGAAGGGCAGCATCTATGTTTTGCCCGGTGACACTACAGATATTGCCGGTGCGTTGGCTAAGGCACAGGCCATCGGCTCTTTGAATTATGACAACGGTGCTGCTTCCGGTACCTCTGCGGCAGAGCCCGGCCGTGATACGCTGGACAATTTCGTAAAAATGGAAGCAGGTCAGGAGTATTTGCTGGTATTCCAAGCGGAAAAAATCGGCAGATCCAACTCCTATATGTATATCTCCAAGCTCACTATGACCAAAAAGGGTCTGCAGACCCCTGCAGATATCCTTCCCGATCGCGCACCCGAGCCGGAGGAAGTGCCTGATGGCAGCGTGGAGTACGATGTAGACCTGTCTGACCCCGCAACCGGCATCTACAGCGGCAAGCAGCTTGTTGCAAGCAAGCTGGAAGAACTGAAGACTGCCTACGAAAAGGGTACCCGGAACTGGATGGTACGGGATATCGGTATGGTCAACTCCGACAGCTTCTGCTTTGTCAGCGCAGGCCTGACTGTCTACGGCAACGAGGGCGATTATTATTCCCTGAAGATCAAGTCCCCCGGACAGGGCGTACATACCCTGTACGTGGAGTATGCCATCTCCGGCAACGGCGGCATCGGCGCATTCTACATTCTGCCTGCGGATACTGAGGATATTCAAAAAGCGGTCGATCCCACCAATATGGTCGGCAAGATCGACTTTGCCAACAGCAGCGGCGATCCTAACTTTACCGACGGTATGCGGATCAATGTGGGCACATGGGAATTTGGCGACGCGGAAGAGTATATTCTGGTAGTGGAGTCCTATCAGCACTCCCTGTACCACGCCACCCGCTCCTATACCTACATTTCCAAGCTGTCCTTTGCCAAGGGCGCCTATGAAAAGACCCAGACTGCAGAACGGGTGATCACCCCGGTGACGGTAGATCCCGGCGCTATCAAGCTTTGCGAGGGTACGCTTTACGGCACTACCGCCCAGGTCAACGGCCACGATTATCTGTTCCAGCCCATCGAGGGCAAGACCCTGCTGATCTTCGATTTGGATGACGGCGTTATGGTCAAGCAGAAAAAGATCCCCTTCACCGTTACCCGTGGCATGACCGTGGACAAGGACGGCATGGTTTGGATGGTAGGTGACTCTCCCTATATCTACAAGTATGATCCCCTGACCGGCGCAGATCAGACCTTTCAGCGTTTTGATACCGCAGAGCTTTCTCCCGGGTCTTACAGCGGCTTTGATCTGGTGCAGGACGAGGACGGCTGCATGTACTTCGGTACATATAAGGGCGGTATGGTGCTGAAATTTGACCCCTCCACCGCCGAATATACCAAGCTGGCGTACCCCCATACAGATGCGGTTTATGTCTGCGGTATGGCAGTCCGGGACGGCTACCTGTATACCGGTCTGTACGGCGATAACAACGGTGACGGCAAGTTTACCTCAGAGGCGGTGAAGATCGATACTACCACCGGTGAGATCGTGGGACGGCTGGATTTGGCCGACCAGATGCCCAAGGACATGGTCATGTTCCGCGGCGGCGGTCTGTGCGGCGATGTGTTCTTCTTAGGCGGCGACAGCACCCAGATGGGCATGATCGCCATCGATATCAACACCATGGAGAAAATCAGCGTTGGCGACATTGACGGCACCATTAACTTCTGCATTTCCGAGGAAGTGGACGGCAAGGTTTGGTTCGTGGTCATGGGCAAGGGCCTGTGTGAGTACGACAGCAAGACCAAGCTGGTAACGCAGGTGCCTAACACAGATATGGTCACCGTAGGTCTGCGCTGCGGCGTTCGCAGCTTCATCGAGATCGACGATCCTGTCTATCCCGGCAAGTCCCTTGTGACTTATTCTTCTGTCAACGGTATTCCCAGAATCTACAACATCGAGACCGGCAATATCCGCACATGGGATGACTTGGTGGATGACGATTACGGCAACCCCACCACACTGCGTTCCGTGATTAACGGCGTTTCCGGCTCCAACCTCATTTACATCGGCGCGTACAATACGGAAAACTGCTCCGTTTACGATGTTTCCGAGGGCAAGATCAACCACCTGTTTGAGACAAACGGACAGACCGACTCTCTGCTCATGTACGACGGCGTTCTCTATGCCGGCACTTACAACAAGGCCGCGCTGGTCCGCGTCAATCTGGACAACCCGGACCGTAATGTAGTGCTGCTGAGCCTGAAGGGCGGCGACACTGAGCAGTCCCGTATCCACACCTTGGCTGCCGGCGACGGCAAGGTGTTCTTCGGCTCTACCCCCGACCGCTATGAATACGGCGGCTGTATCGGCTGGGTGGATGTGAACACTTTGGAAAAGCATGTGGAGCGTGATGTGGTAGAAGGCTTGTCCATCAACTGCATCGTTTACCGCGATGGCTTCCTCTACGGTACCGGCTCTACCGACCCCGGCACCGGCGCAATAGTAAAAGAGGATGCAGAAGCAAAGCTCTTCATCTACGATGTAGAGAATAAGAAGAAGGTATTTGAGTGCGATATCGCTGACTACATCAGCGGCCTGACCACTCCCGTACCCTTCATCACCGGCATTGCCGCTGACCCCAATGTGGAAGGTAAGTTCTGGGGTATGGTCTCCGAGACGCTGTTTACCTTTACCTATGACACCGAAACCGGTGCATTCTCCGTAAAGGAAGAGCTGTCCTTCGACAAAAAGACCTATACCACCGATGCCAACCGCGCATGGTTCCCCAGAAACTTCATCTTTGATGAAGAAGGCTACCTCTATGTGGCATTTGAAAACAAGGGTGGCTTCCGGAAGATTAACACCAGCAATGTAAAGGATAACGAGCGCATTATGCCTGTGACGCCTATGCGCTATGTGCTGGGCGAGGATGGCAACATCTACTACCTGCAGGTGTCTGCGCTGATGATGTATCCCTTGAATGTGACCGAGGCGGATTGGCAGAAAGCCGAAGCGGTGGATACCGCAATCAGCCTGATCGGTACAGGCAAGATCACGCTGGAGCATACCAAGGTGATCGCAGAGGCAAGAAAGGCCTACGATGCGCTGCCTTGGAAGAATAAGGCTCTTGTGCAAAAGCTGGAAATGCTGGAGCTGGCAGAAGTAGACCTGCTGGAGGCACAGATCGATGCCATCGGTGCAATTGACCTCAGCTCCAGAGATCATCTCTACAGCCTGCAGGCACAGTATGATGACATGACAGCGAACATGCAGCGCTTTGTCAAGAATTACAATAAGCTGACAGAGGCCATGAAAGCATACAACACCATCATCAATAAGAATGCTGCAGCAGAAGTAGAGAAGCAGCTGGAGTCCATCAAGGGCATGGGCGAAATCACGCTGGAGGACGAAGATGCCATCCGGGAACTGCGGAAGGTTTACGATGCCTTGTCCACCGACCAGAAATTACTGGTCAAGAATGCACAGCTTCTGTTTGACGCGGAAGCAAAGATCAAGGTACTGCGTCAGGTGTTCATCGACAGACTGAAGGAGATCATCTCCGGTCTGACAGATACGGTGACCCTTGCCAATGAGCCTGCCATCACAGAGGGCATGCAGATCTATGAGATGCTGCACATGGATGAGCGTCAGCAGGTGGATTACCAGAAGCTGCTGGATGCCAACAGCAGACTGACCCGCCTGCAGAAGGAAGCGGCATCCAAGGTTGACGAGCTGATCCTTGCCATCGGTGATACCATTGACCGCAGCTCTAAGGATGCCATCGAGGCGGCAAGAAATGCCTTTAACGCCTTGACTCCCGGCTCTCAAAAGTATGTGACAAAGCTGGCAGTGCTGGAAGAGGCAGAGGAGATCTACGCCGGAATCTTCCCGGTGTGGGCAATTATCCTGATTGCTGTAGGCGGTGTGCTGGTACTGGCCGGCGGCGCAGTGGCAGTGATTCTGGTACTGAAGAAGAAAAAGGCTGCCGCTCCTGTAGCAGAGGAAGCAGCTGAGGAAGAAGTACCTGCCGACCCTGAGGCATAATGCTCGGTAACTAACAATAGTTTTCATATCTTTTTCCTTAGTCCCCGGCAGAGCATTTGCTCTGTCGGGGACACCTTTTTTTCCGTACGATCCCAAATCCTTTTGCAGGGATCAGCGGTCTTTTTCAGCGCGTGTTATTCTTCGCAATTAATGCGGCTTCTGACGTAGCAAATGGCACCGGTGAGGGTCAGGGCAAGGAAGCCTGCCAGCAGACCGATGACCACAGCACTGAACACGCTGGTGGCAGTGATGCCCACCGCCAGCAGCAGAACGGAGAACAGAATCGTTCCGGCAATGCCTGCCAAAACTGCGTTCAGCGAAGCACAGGTGCACAGATTGCAGACATTACGGCAACCTGCTACGGTGGACGACAGCGTCAGAATCGCCAAGAAACCTACGGCGATGCCCAATGCCACCCACAGAAATACCGGAGTCACAGTAATGGCTGCGGTGATCTGCAGGAATGCTGCCACAACACCGATAATCAGACTGGACACAATGGCGGCCAGCGTACAGCCGCATTTGCAGTTGCAGTTAACAAAGCACATATTTTTCACCTCCCATTGCAGATTATGTTGAAAAAGAACAGTAGGTGTCAAAAAAGTTCTGTCAAAGTAAGAATGTCAATATTTGTAACATTTCCGATACTATTGTGCATTGTTATCCGGCGATAAATCCGGTATAATGGAGCTAAGAAAGTCCGCAAAGGAAGGTGCAAATATGGAAAAACTGAAAGTTGCCATCATCGGACAGGGCAGAAGCGGCAGAAATATCCACGGCTTCTACTTCCGTTCTGAAGAGAATCAGCATTATCAGGTCGTTGCGGTAGTGGACTGTGACGAGGCGAGAAGAAAGCTGGCACTGGAGGAATATCCCGGTTGTCAGGTCTATGAAGATTATACGCAGTTATACGGTCAGGAGCTGGATCTGGTGGTGAATACCGCTTTTTCCGAACTGCACTATTCCATTTCCAAAGACCTTATGGAGCATGACCTGCCGGTGCTGGTGGAAAAGCCCATGGCCCGTAACTACGAAGAGGCGGTGGATCTGATCCGCATTGCCAAAGAGCGCAATGTATTCTTCGGCGTGTTCCAGCAGTATTTCCTGATGCCGTATTACCGGAAGCTGAAGGAGACCATCGCCAGCGGTAAGCTGGGCAGAATCACTCAGGTAAACATTGCCTACAGCGGCTTTGAACGCCGTTGGGACTGGCAGGCGCAGCTGAGTCACATGGGCGGCTGCGTGTATAATGCAGGTCCTCATGCTGTGGGCTTTGGTCTGGACCTGATGGATTTCAGCGAAGATGCGCAGGTAGTTTATTCCAAATTGGACAGAGTCCTTGCCAGCGGCGATGCGGAAGATGTTGCCAAGATCATTCTGGCAGCTCCGGGCAAGCCCGTGGTGGATATTGAGATCAACAGCAATGACGCCTTCTGTGACTATAAGCTGAAGGTGCTGGGCTCCAGAGGTACTTATAAGACCGGCGTCCGCCACTACGATATGAAGTACATCATAGACGGTGAAAATCCGGAACAGCCGGAGATCAACGAGCCCCTGACCAACGCAGAGGGTCTGCCTTCTTACTGCACCGAAAAGCTGATCATCCATGAAGAATCCGGAGATTTTGAGGGCGTTCCGTCACAGGTGGCCACCGCCCGGTTCTATGAAATGGTCTACGGGCACCTTGCTGAGGGAAAACCTATGGCAGTTACTGCCGCGAACATCGCAAAACTCATCGATGTGATTGAAGTGATCCATGAGCAGAATCCTGAGTTTATGGCGAAGGAGTAAGAAGCTTTCTACAAAAGTCCCTTGGGTATTGAAATACCCAAGGGACTTTTTGTAGAGGTTTCACAATTTCTTTTTTCATTTTTTTGTGATAACGCAGAAATTTGCTGTTTGTCCGGTCATTGCAACGGTTTTCCCTTGCTACTCTGGTTAAACCATGATAAAATACTTATACAAGGAATTTGTCAAAGGTTGTAAAAATAGAGAACAGGAGGTTATTGTATGAAAAAGGCCGTAATATTGTGTTTAATTATCTGCCTGCTGCTGTGTTGCTGCGGCTGCACCACCTTTTCTGTAGCCGGTCTGATACCGGAAAAGGATGATCCTGCTCCGGGGACAACGCCTTCTGCGCAAACCACCGACCCTATACCCCCTGCACAGAAGAATCCGACGGAGCCCTCCCAACCGACAGAGCCGTCTGAACCAACCGAACCGTCTGAACCAACCGAACCGTCTGAACCAACCGAACCGTCTGAGCCAACCGAACCGTCTGAACCAACCGAACCGTCTGAACCAACCGAACCGTCTGAACCAACCGAACCGTCTGAGCCACTGCCTCCGCCACCGTCAGAGGATACAGTGATTGCCAGCGGCAAGTACGGAGATGTGCCGGTTACATGGACACTTACCGCAGATGGTACATTAATGATTGAAGGTCCCCGTAAAATTCAAGGGATAAACCTACAATATCCATGGGGGCAATACAGTGAACAAATTACAACGCTGATATTGGAGGGCAATATAACCTCCATACCACAGCGTGCCTTCCAGGATATGCCCAATCTTAGCCAAATACATTTTTGTAATGCACTGGTATCGATTGGCAAAAATGCGTTCTCTAACTGTCCCTCCTTGCAGTCCATTACACTTCCCGAAAATTTGCAGGAGATCGGGGAGTATGCTTTTTCACGTTGTAAATCTCTGCAATCTCTCACACTCACTGAGAATTTGAAGAAAATCTGCAAGGGCGCATTTTCGGAATGTTCCTCTTTGGAAGAGCTTATTTTTGCTGAAAATGGCAAACTGGAAACAATAGGAGAAGGTGCATTCATGAAAACCGCCTTAAAGGAGTTTATCTCTCCTCCCAGTCTGCGTACTATTGAAGCGAAAGCATTTGCAGAGTGCTATGCATTGGAAAAAGTGATTCTGGATGGCGGCGTTGAAAAAATTGCTGCAAAATCGTTTTGGCGATGCTTTAAGATTAAGCATCTCATCTTGGGAGAATCCCTCACAGAAGCCAACAATTATGCTTTTTATGAGGGATGCGATAAGCTGGAGATATTGGAGATCTATTCGAGTCCGTTGTTTTGGGATTTTTCAAACAAAAACTATCTGAGGACTGTTATTGTAGGCGGTAATCAGAGCGATGTGCCGAGGCTCAACAGTTGTCCGGTGCTGAGCACCATTATTCTGAGACCTTCGGTAACAACATGGAATTGCGGCGCTCATCATTGTCCATCACTGAATTCGGTGACACTGCCTGCTTCTTTGACATTTATTGGGAATGTATTTAACGGTTCTGCTATCACCGAACTGATCTTTGAAGGAAGTCCGCCAGAGTACGGCCTGAATGCTCTTTGCGGGATTACTGCAACAGTGTATTATCCTGCAGACAATCTAAAGTGGACAGCGGATGTGATGCCAACTTACGACGGTGCGCTTACATGGGTTCCTATGCAGTAATATAGTTAAAAAAAGGAGACTCTTAATGGGTCTCCTTTTTGCTGTTGTACGCATAAATTCTCCACAATATGGGAATGCCAATAGACAAGCATCGGAATTTGTGCTATGCTGATACTTACAAAAACAAGGCGTGGAGGC
>JAZKXW010000098.1:0-51304 GCA_045611825.1 Faecousia sp. | reverse complement strand
CTTGGTCGGAAACCTGCATTGCCTCAATGAGAGAAATGAAAGGCGGCGCAAATTCCTCTCTGCCGCCGTAGGCTCTGCCGTGGGTAACGGTCACATAGACAACATCCTCGAAATCCACAGCCTTGCGCAAGGTGCGCTGGACCACATTGGCTGTGGGGAATTCCTTAACCACCGCCACCTCAGAGTTGGGGAACAATTCGTTGAACTGTTCCACAAAGTAGGAAGGCTCGTACCACCGCTGGGTAAAGGTGTCGATGGGCAGCTGCTTTTCATTCAGCTGATCGTCGATATCCGCCATAACGATGAAAAGATGTCTGCCGTCACGGGAAACCGTGGGCGCTTTGCCATCATCTGTCTTGGCAAAGACTGCGTTTTTGCTCAAGGTCTCCATTGCTTCGATGTCTTCCTGGGTGACCTCGGTAAATTTCGGCTGCATTTCAAACACTTTGTGCTGCGCTGCCAAAACGTGCTTGGTTGCCTCGTCCAGGCGCTCCAAAGAGAGAATACCCTTCTTGTAGCAATCGTGGACCATATCGTACATTTTCTTGTAGTTACGGCCGCCTACCAGAGCAATGTCATTGCCCTGCTCGATGGCAAGGCCCTTGGAATCGGAGTCGCCAAACTTGGCAACAATGCCCATCATAGAAAGACCGTCGGTAATGGCGAAGCCGTCAAAGCCCAGTTCCCGGATGATGCTGATGACCTTTTTGGAAAGGCTGGCAGGATAATCGGGGTCAATGTTGGGAATACGGGTATGGCTGGTCATAATGCCATCCAAAAGGTCTTCTTTCATCAGTTCCAGATACGGATACAGACAGTAGTCTACCAGCTCCTCTTTGGTTACGGGAGAGTGAGCTTCCGCCATGTGGGAATCGATGGGGCGACCGGAATGTTCTTCCGCGCTGGGATAATGCTTACCAACGGTCAGAACGCCACCATCGTGCATACCACGGGCTACAGCAGCGGCTAAGGCAGCCACCCGGTATTTGTTGCTGCCCATAGAGCGGCGGTTGCCGGAAGCAATGGAAGCGCCTTTAACCATATCAAGAAGCGGATTGCATACAACGCTGTAGCCCATATTGCGGGCTGTGATCGCTGTGACTTTACCGAATTCGTATGCCAGTTCCTCGCTGTCGGCCATACCGATGGTGTTGTGTCCGCCGGTGGCAGAGTGACCCATACCGTTTTCTGCATCTGTAAAGACCAGCAGAGGATAGTCTGCCAGTTCCTTGATGTTCTTCATAATCTCCTCATAGTCAGGCGTGGTGGGATAGACCCAAACACAGCCTAAACTACGGTTACGGATGCAATTATAGATAAATTCATCGCCCTCGGGGTTACGATTCCAGGGGTCAAACTGGGCGCAGGTGACCATGGAGATCTTCTGTTCCACTGTAAGGTCTTCAAATTTGATTTCTCTCAATTCTTTCATTACTTGCCCACCTCGCGAAAAGCTGTTTGATTATTTCAGGTTTACCTGAGCAGTCAATTTACCTTTTGCGGGATACTCACCTGCCAAAACCTCCAAGCCTGCCATAACTGCCTTTGCAGCGGCAGTGGTAACCAGCACATTGGGAATGTGGGGGAAGCCTTCCAGGGCAAAGGGGTTGCCGAAATGCACCGATGCGGTGATCATACCGGACACCTGCATTGCCTCTACCAGGGAGATGATGGGAGGTGTAAATTCCTCTCTGCCGGCATAGGCCTTGCCTTCCATAAAGGTGACGAACACCACATCATCGTAGGTAACGGCTCTGTGGAGGGTGTTGTTAATATCGGTGGGAATGGGGAACTGGCAAATGGGATGTACATCGGAATTGGGGAACAATTCCTTGATTCGTTCCATTACCTTCTCCGGCTTATACCAATCAACAGAGAAAGTATCAATGGCCAGCTGCTGTTCCGTAGCCTGGGCTTCGTTGGGCACAAGGACAACAAACAGATGCTTGCCGTCACGGGAGAGGATAGGACCATCTTCCTTATCTCTTCTTACAAAGATAGAATCCTTGTGGATGCGCTCGATGGCGTCCTCATCCTCCGGGGTCAACTCGGTGTGCTTGATCTGCATTTCCATCAGCTTGTGCTGAGCCTCCAGCACCTTCTTGGTAGCCGCATCCAACCGCTCGTCAGAGAGGATACCTTTCTTGTATGCGCCGTAGACGCAGTTCCACATCTTTTCGTAGTTACGGCCGCCAACCAGCGCAATATCATTGCCCTGCTCAATGGCAAGACCCTTGGAGTCGGTATCGCCGAACTTGGCAACAATGCCCATCATAGACAGACCGTCGGTGATGGCAAAGCCGTCAAAGCCCCGGTCACGAATAATACCGATGACTTTCTTGGAAAGGCTGGCGGGATAATCGGGGTCAATATTGGGAATTCTGCAGTGGCCGGTCATAATGCCGTCCAGCAGATTCTCTTTCATCAGTTCAAAATAGGGGAACAGATTGTAGTCCACCAACTCTTCCTCGGTGAGCATAGAGCAGGTCTCTGCCATATGGGAGTCGATGACACCCTCTGTCTCTGCGCCGGGATAATGCTTGCCGACAGTCAGAACGCCGCTGTCGTGCATACCCCGGGCGATGGCGGCAGCCAACTTGGAAACCCGGTACTTGTCCGCGCCTAAGGTGCGCTTATTGCCGGAGCAGATGGTTGCGCCCTTGACCATGTCAAGCAAGGGATTACAAACCACATTGTAACCCATGTTATGGGCGGTGACTGCGGTTACCTTGCCGAATTCGTAGGCCAGTTCTTCGCTGTCGGTCATACCAACGGCGTTGTGGTTGCCGATGAGATATTTGCCCATACCGCACTCTGCGTCGGTAATGACCAGCAAAGGATAGTCTGCCAGTTCCTTGAGGTTTTTCATAATGTCCTCAAAGTCGGGGGTGGAGGGGTATACCCAAACCATACCCAAACAACGGTTGCGGATACAGTTGTAGATGAACTCGTCACCCTCGGGGTTCCGGTTCCAGGGATCAAACTGGGCGCAGGTGACCATGGAAATCTTCTGCTCCTGGGTTAAGTCTTCAAATTTAATTTCTTTTAATTCTTTCATTGTCATATCCTCCTAATCAGATGTTAAACACCTTATTGACCCATTCCTGGGTAGGCTGTGCACCATACTCGCAAAGCTGGAAGGCTTCGGCATAGCGCACCTTTTTACCGTTTTCTTCGCCATATTTTTCCATCAGTTCCCGGCGGAAACGAACAGCCGTCTTGGCAAAGCGAACTGCCCAGCCTCTGGGCGCAGCCAGGATCTCTTCGTCGGTGGTCTCCGGGGTGATGTTCATTCCTTTGAGCCACTCTTTTCTTTCTGCCTCGCCTTCGGGAACGGTTTCTCCGTAGGTGTAGGGAAGCCATTCGTAAACCTGACTCTCGTGCAGGTGGGCGATATGGAGCTTGACGTCCACTTCTTCGTCTGTGGATACTACATAAGTTGCCTCAAAGGGCGGCGTTGTGAAGCGGTCCTCATAGTATACGATCACCGGCATAAACCGCATTGCCGGCACATCCGGGCAGGTGTGCGGAACGGTGAGTATATAAGAGGCGTCCTGCACCAGTTGGGCGGATGCCCGATGGTCTGCGTGGTAGTCGTTGGGACGATGAGCCAGGATCAGGTCCGGAGAAAATTCTCGGATGTAACGAATCAGCCGCTCCCGGGTGGGCAGATCAGCCATCAAGGTACAGTCGTCAATATCCCATACATCATAGGTAATGCCTAAGTATGCTGCAACTGCCGCAGATTCCTTTGCCCGACGGGCGGATGTTTCTTGTGGGGTCATAATGTGGTGACCGCCACAGCCGTTGCACATGCTTAAAAACCGTACTTCATAACCGTTTTGCACCCACTTGTGAGCCATGCCGCCTACACGGAATTCACAGTCATCCTGATGGGCGCCAATTGCCAGAATCTTCATAGACAACTCCCCGTTTGTTATTTATTGACTTTCGTCATTTTCATTATATAATGGTTTTAACGGCAAATACAATTCATATATTGCTGTAAATTTGCACTATATTGACTTTGAGGCATTTTATGAAGACACATTACGAACTCCATTTGGAAATGAAGCAGGATAAGTTGTGCCCCATACACTATATCCATTTCTGCAATCTCAAATCTTCTATATGCAACTGGCACCGGAACATTGAGGTTGTCCGCTTTGAGAAGGACTGCATCTTGCTCATCGGTGACCGGGAGTATTCCCTTCATGCAGGGGATATGGCGGTGGTAAATACCAATGCACTGCACCAGATGTATGCGCAGGAGCTTCCCGAATTCCACGCGTTTTTGGTGGATGCGGATTTCTGCAAGGAAAACGGTATTGATACAGACAACATCCATTTTGCTCCGGTATTTCGGGATCCGGAATGCTTTGAACTCCATAAGCAGGTGGCAGATGCGGTTTTGCGGTACAAGGAAACCGATCTGCCCTTAGACAGTGCGCGGCTGCGGATCGCGCTTCTGCGCCTGCTGGTGCATCTGTGCGAATTCCATACCGAGCCTGCGGAAAATATAAAGTCTGCCGTTACTCCGGCAGAAGAATATGTAAAAACCGTCATCCGTTATTTAAGCGAGCATTACGCTGAGCCCATATCGCTGGATTCCTTGGCGCAGCTATGCGGCGTTACGAAGTACCACCTGAGCCGCAGATTTCGGGCATGCACCAATCAGACGGTTATGGAGTATTTGAACGCGCTGCGGTGCAGGCAGGCAGAGATCTTTTTGCGGCAGGGGATGTCGGTTACAGAGGCGGCGGAAAAAAGCGGCTTTGAGAGCATTGCGTATTTTTCCCATACATATAAGAAATACATGGGCATCTCGCCCTCAAAAGTAAAATAAAAAGAACCTTCCGAAATGGAAGGTTCTTTTTACAGCAGCTTCAAAATAAGTTCCGTCAGGAATACCGCGCCGCCGGCGGTTACGGCAACCACGATCAGGCTCTTGCCGAAGAAGGCAAGGATCACCGCCGCCACAAGTCCGGCAATGCCGCTGATGACCGAGCCGGTAGCGGTTAAAATAGCCGGGAAGGTCATGGCTGTCAGGCAGGCAACCGGTACATAGTGGAGGAAGGACCGCAGGAATCGGCTTTGGATGGGCTTTTTGAATACGGTCAGGGGCAGGACGCGGATCAGATATGTGGTCACCGCCATGACGAGAATGTAGATATAGATCACTGCGCCACCTCCTCATCGGGAACGGGGCAGACAGCAGCGCAGATGGCAGCCGCCGCTACGGTGCAGATGACGATGGCAAGACCGGAAGAAACGGTGTTCAGGAAAGGCATCCATGCAAACAGACAACTAAGCACCAATGCCAGTGCCATACACAGCAGCAAGGGCTTTTCTTTCCGCGCCTGAGGGACTACAATGGCGATAAACATGCCGTAGAGCATAACGCCCAAGGCAGTGCCTACGGAGGCAGGCAGGATACTGCCGGCAAAAGCACCCATGGCAGTGCCGCCGGTCCAGCCCAATGCCGCCACCGTTCCCACGCCTAAGAAGTACGCGGGCGTCAGCTTTCCTTGCCTTGTCATGCCTAAGGCAAAGTTCTCATCGGTGTTAAAAAACGCCATCGCCAGCCGGGGTCCGACCCCTGCCGACGGGCCCAGCCGCTGACTCAGGGTAATGCTCATCAGGGCGTAACGGCTGTTAATGACCAGCTGGGTCAGGATCATGGTCAAAATGGCTTCCCCGGCAAGGATCACATTCAGACCGGCAAACTGCCCGGCACTTGTTAAATTGGTGGCGGAGATCAGCACCGCCTGCCACAGGTTCAGTCCCTGGGCAACCGCCATAGCGCCGAAGCCAAAGCTGACGGAAAAATAGCCCACACATACGGGCATGCCGGCTTTGAGTCCGTCGCGGTATTCTTTAGACAAGGGGTTCATCTCTTTTCTATGCAAACTAAAAAGCATTATAGCACAAGAAAGCCGGTTTTGCTATCCTTTTTCTTGCAATCTTGACATTGCTCCCGAATATGGGTATACTGAATGTATCATGAATGTATGGGAGAACGGATATGGTCGACCTTCATACCCACATATTACCGGGAATCGATGACGGCAGCAAAAGTCCGGAGATGTCATTGCAGATGCTGCGGCTGCTGGCACAGCAGGGTGTTACCACAGTAGCGGCGACACCCCACTTCAGCGCGCTCAAGGAGTCCCCGGAGGAATTTTTGGTGCGGCGGAATCAGGCGGTGGCTCAGCTGCCCGTGGAAGAGGGGCTGCCCCGGGTGCTGCCCGGCGCAGAGGTTGCCTACTTTGCCGGCATGAGCCGTTGCGAAGCGTTGCCGCTGCTGCGGATCGGCGACAGCGATCTGATCCTGATCGAGATGCCCTTCAACGCATGGACAGACAGAATGATGGAAGAAATTTGCACCTTGTCCCATCACATGGGATTGATGCCGGTGCTTGCCCATGTGGACCGGTACGACCGGAAGGATCAGTTTGCCCGTTATGAGTCGGAGCTGGCAGGACAGGTGTTCTTCCAGTATAATGCCGATGCCTTCTTAAAGACCTTTGGCAACCGCGCCATGAGCAGCCTGCGGCACGGCGGTGTCCATTTCTTAGGTACCGATTGCCACAATATGGAACGCCGGGCCCCTAACATGGGCGAAGCCCTTGCCAAGATCCGCAAACGCCTTGGCAACGAGGTGCTGGAAGAGCTTACGACCCTTGCCGAAAGCTGGCTTTTCCCGGAGGCGTAAACAGGGAATAGATAAGCATGTCATTACCGGTGATCCGGTAATGACATGTTTTTTATCCCATGCCCGGCACAGCCGGCGCAAACGGATGCGCCGTTGCGATTTTCTGTTGTATAAATCTTCCGCAGGCGGCAAACAATACCTCCGAACACCAAATACAGGAGGGATAAATATGTTCCGTGTTCGTTTTGCCTGTTTGCTTCTTGCGGCTGCCCTGATTCTGGGCATGGGCGTGGGCGCACAGGCTGTGGAGGTAGACTGCGACAGCGTGTATTGCTTTGGTTCCGGCGACTTTTCGGAGAATACTTCCTTGACCGGTATCTGCATCACCGGCTTGCCGTCTGCTGAGACCGGTACGGTCATGCTGGGCTGTCGGGTGGTCAAAGAGGGAGATATCCTGACCGCTGACCAGCTGGCCCAAATGACCTTTTCTCCGCTGCGTACGGAGGTGGATCGGGAGGCGATCGTCACCTATCTTCCCATTTATGAGGATCGGGTAGAGAAAGCGACCACCGTATCCATTGCAGTTCGGGGCAAGGAGGATCATGCCCCTGTGGCAGAGGACAGCGCGGTGGAGACCTACAAGAATCTGCCCAATGAGGGGAAACTGAAGGTCACCGACCCGGAGGGTACGCAGCTGACCTACACCCTGCACCGGCAGCCCAAGCGAGGGACTGTGGAGCTGCGCAGCGACGGTACTTTTGTTTATACACCCAAGAAGAATAAGGTGGGGGTAGACTCTTTCACCTACACGGCGGTGGACGCGGCAGGGAATGTATCTCGGGAAGCAACCGTTACCGTTCAGATCCTGAAGCCTACGGACACCAAGCAGTACACCGATACGGTAGGCAGAGATTGCCGCTTCGCGGCGGAGTGGATGCGTAATACCGGTCTGTTTGTAGGAGAGAAGATCGGCAATCAGGAGTATTTCCGTCCCGATAAGACCGTCAGCCGGGGCGAGTTTCTGGCCATGATGGTGCAAACCCTGCAGATCCCTGTGGAGGAGAGCAGCTACGCCGGCGTTCCGGCAGATACTCCCCAGTGGCTGAAGCCCTATCTGGCGGCGGCACTGCGTTCCGGTCTTGTGGCAGGTTGGCCCAAGGAGGAGAGCGGCAGCTTTGATGCAGATCAGCCCATTACCGGCGCAGAAGCGGCAGTGATGCTGCAGAATGCGCTGGATCTGGCTATCTCCCGGGAGGCATTGGAAAGCGTTCAGACTGCGGCGGTGGAGGATGGGTCTATGGTTCCCACTTGGACAGCCATTTCCCTGACAGCGCTGCAGCAGAACGGCGTGGAGCTGCAGGCAAATGCGGTGCTGAACCGCGGCGATGCGGCACAGGTGCTGTATACAGTCAGCCAGCTGGCGCTGGATGCGCCCGGTATGGCGGTATTCCGCGCACAGCAATAAAATTGACCCCACAGAGGAGATATCCTCTGTGGGGTGTTTTTTAGCGCAGGTCGTCGCCTTTGAGGTAACGGACAAGAGGGGTCTTGCACAGCAGCAGGTAAGCGGCAAGGATCATCAGAAGATCCGGCAGCATATATGCGCCGTTATACAAAGCGGAGTAGATCCAAGGGGTGGTCATAGTCATGCCGAAGAAAGCTTCGGGCATGTATTCCGCCCAGATGGTAGCGCCTACCACATAATGGACAAGGAAACGGGCAGCGCAGGCAACACTGGCGGCAAGGCAGAATTTTCCTTTGAACAGACCGGCAATGCCTAAAATGGCGTAAGCGATGAGAAAATCGCCTAAAATGCTCTGCCAGCCGATGGCAATACCGCCCTCAAACAGGGTCTGCAGGATCGCATGGGCGCAGCTGGCTACCATACCCGGACCGAAGCCCCAGCGGACGCAGTAGAGAATGATGGGCAGCATGGCAAGGTCGATGCTGCCGCCCCAAGGGAACTTGTACAACGGCAGAAAGCTTAAAATTTCTGCCAGCGCGATCAGCATTGCGCCTTCGCACAAGCACCGGATGGTGTAGTGCCAGTTGATGACTGCTTTTGTTCGTTTTTCCATAGAGATACCTCCGTAATAAAAATATGTCGCATTGCAACCCCGTCTAGGTGCAATGCGACACAAAAGTATCTCATTTGTGCATCTTTTCCTACGACGGTATTGACCGTATCAGGTTCGCGGGTCAAGGCTACCGAGCCTAATCTCAGCCGGATGCATCCGGCTCCCCGAAGATGGAATTGTTCTGCGATCTGCGGTTATTATAACGCAAATTTTACAAATGTCAAGCCATTTCCAAGGAAAGCGCCTTGCCGCCTAAGATGTGGAAATGCAGGTGGAACACAGTCTGACCGGCATCGGCGCCGCAGTTGGATACCACCCGGTAGCCGCCCTCCAGCCCTTCTTCTTTGGCAATTTTGGCGATGACTTCATAAATATGGGCCACCACACCGCTGTTTTCGGCGGTGATCTCTGCCACAGAGCCGATGTGGGCCTTGGGGATCACCAAAATGTGGGTAGGCGCTTGGGGGTTGATGTCCCGGAAGGCGTAGATGGTTTCATCCTCATATACCTTGGTGGAGGGAATGTCCCCGGCGATGATCTTACAAAAAATGCAGTTTTCCATAATCATTCTCCTTATAATCCGATAAATGCGAAAACGCCGTTGCTGACGGCGGCCATAATAAAGCCGGCAAGAATCACACCTAAGCTGACAGAAACGACAGTGGACTTAAAGCCCATATTCAGGAAGCTGGCGCCTAATGTGCCGGTCCATGCGCCGGTGCCGGGCAGGGGAATGCCCACAAACAGCAAAAGCGCAAAGAACAGACCGCCTCTGCCGGTGGCTTTCACCAGCTTTTGCCCGGCCCGTTCTCCTTTTTCCAAAAAGAAACGGAAGACTTTACCGACATATTTTTTATCTGCTCCCCAAATCAACACCTTGCGGGCAAAGAAATAGATAAAGGGAACAGGCAGCATATTGCCGATCACGCAGACGATCAGGGAGGACAAAAAGGGCAGATCAAAGCCTGCGGCATAGATCATAGCGCCCCGGAGCTCAATGATGGGCACCATGGACACCAGAAATATAATCAAATAATGAAACATAGAAAACTCCTAACGGGGTTTAGTTTGTTTTGACAATGACGAAGCCTTCCACCAAATTGGCGCTTTCCAGCGCGCCCTCTACGGTGATCTGCCGGTCCATCAGGTCAGTGAGGATCACACAGCCGTCTTTACACTCGATGCTCATTACATTTTTCATGACAATGGCATCCTCGGTTTTGCTGTTTTTGTAAACAGTAGAAAGGCACATACTTACTTGACCTCCAAGCTGGAAAGTACCACGGACAGACGCATGTTGCCCTTTTCAAAGTCGGACACCGCTGCCATTACCTGCTCATAGGCGGCATGGCTGCCGGCCTTTTCCAGCTGAACGGCCAGATCTGCCAGCTCCTTGGCGTGGGCGGCGTTGTGACCCACCATGTATTTCATCAGAGCCACCAGCTCCTCCATGGGGGTGTGCTGGCAGCTGCCGGCGCAGCTGTGGCAGTCACCGCCGCAGTCGTGGCTGTGGTCATGGGCATGGTCGTGACCGTGGAGATGGTCGTGCTCATGGGGATGCACATGGTCATGCGCGTGCTCGTGGGAATGGGCATGGGTATGCTCCACACCATCGTGGGTGTGGGGATGCTCATGGGTATGGGAATGGCCGTGGCTGTGCTGGCCGCCGGCAATGTGATCGTGATCAAGATGCATAAGTAATTCTCCTTACTATAATGTTATGGGTATTATACTAAAAAATATGCTGTATGTCAATTTCGGCACGCATTTGAAGCGTGCCGAAATTTTTATTTTACAATTTCGTAAAGTCCGTTGCGTATATCGCCGATAGTATACAAAGAACCGAAGCACAGGACAACGCCGTCCTTGCCGGCCTTTTCCATCGCGGCGCGGACACCGTCGATGATGGTATCACAGGGAGTCGCCTCTGCGCCGGCTTCCCGGAGATACCGGGCAAGCAGAGGCGCTTCCAGCTTCCGGGGATTGGGCGGGGTGATACACACAAATTCCTGCACAAGGGGCATCACCGGCTTGTACATATCCGCATAGTCTTTGTCCGCCAGTACGCCGGTGAGGGCAATGACCGTGCGGTCCTTCAGGTAATCCTGAATGTTCTTTACCAGCGCTTCGATGCACTGGGGGTTGTGACCGCCGTCGATGATAAACAGGGGGTCGCGCCAAACAATATCAAACCGACCGGGCCAGGATACATCCCGCAGACCCTCCCGGATATTTTCTTCCGTAATATGCCAGCCCTTTTCAATGAGCGTGTCGGCAACGGCTAATACCACCGCGGCGTTGTGCAGCTGGTGATCGCCCAGCAGAGGCAGCTCCAGATTTTTCCTGTCGCCGCAGTCAAAGACCTGACCCTCCAAGCCGCAGCTATGGAGCTTCAGACCGGCGAAGTTTGCCTTCTTCAGGGACAGGTGACGCTCAGCGCATACATCTTCAAAGACCTTTTCCACACTGTCGGTGCTGCGGTAAATGACGGCGCTGCCGCCTTCCTTGAAAATACCTGCCTTGGTGTAGGCGATCTCCTCTACGGTGCTGCCCAAGTAGTCGGTATGATCCAGACCGATGTTGGTAATGACTGCCACCTCCGGCACTTCAATGACATTGGTGGAGTCCAAAGCGCCGCCCATACCCACTTCCAGCACCACGATGTCACAGCCGTTGCGCATGAAATATTCAAAGGCAATGCAGCTGACCAGCTCAAATTCTGTGGGAGATTCTTCCATGGAGTCGGCAAAGGGCTTGATCCATGCGGTGATCTGAGCCAGCTCCTCGTCGGGGATCTGCTCGCCGTCGATCTGCATCCGCTCGTTGAAGCGGTAGATATAAGGAGAGGTGTACAGACCGGTCTTGTAGCCGGCCTTGCGCAGGATGGAGGCGGTCATAGCCGCGGTAGAACCCTTGCCGTTGGTGCCGGCAATGTGGACAAATTTCAGCTTCTTTTCCGGATTTCCGATCTTTTCCAGCAAGGTCCGGGTACGGCCCAGGCCGGGGATACTGCCCTTCCAGAACACACTGTGGATATATTCGATGGCTTGCTCAACAGTCATTTTCTATGCTCCTTATTTGCTTTTTTGCCGGGGCCAAAGACACACGCGGCAGAAAATGTTCGTTTTGATCAATGCGTAGATCACAATAACCTCCAGCACCAGCATAATGGCAAACTGGATGCTGCGGGAGATCAGATAGGCGTAGGTAGCAGGCCAAAAGGTCGCAGGGCTGTACAGCGCCGCCAGCACCGGGCTTTGGTACAGGATAGAGCCGATCACAATGGGAAACAGATAAGCAAAAGTCAGTCGGGGCAAGGTGAATTTGTTCTTCAGCATCTTTTGGAACACGCCGCCGAACACACCGTAAAGCACGGCAGGAACGCACAGAGGCGCTGTCCAGCCAATGCCAAACAGGTGACCGCCGATAAAGTCAGCCACAAAGCCGACCATACCGCCGACGATCGGGCCGAAAAACATGCCGGACAGGAACAATACGAATTTATCCAGCGTATATTTCATGCCCGGACCGGGATACACGGCTGTGACCCGTCCCAAAATAATTGCCAGCGCAGCAAACAAAGCGCTGTAGACCAAGACCTTTACAGCCATAAAATTCTTTTGATGTTTCATAGTCATACCTCCTGAATTGCGGGATTTCCGTAAAAAATCCCCCTATGCCAAGGCATAAGGGGAGAAAGTCACGGATAACACCCAAAAGGGCAGGCAGCGGCATACGGCAGGCTGCTTACCCAACCGAGTATCGCTTTGCATAAAGGAGGTCATCCTATATGTCAGCGGGTGCGGATACCTCATCGCGGGCATAAACCCTTCGTCTGTCACTCAACTCCCCATTTTGACAGCACTTTACGCGAGGTTTCCTACTCTGTTCGTCCCTATCATACATGATAGAAAGCAAAAAGTAAATACTTTTTTATCGATATCTTTGGAAATGTTTGTAAAAATCCCGCCGTCGGTGACGGCGGGATGCGGGATCAGACAATGTGCAGGGCGATCAGCACCTGCAGGGTGACAAAGGCGGCATAGATGCAAAGCAGCGTTGCGCCCTGCCAGCGGAAGAGCTTTTTGCATGCCAGAGCAGGCAAGGTCATCAGCGCCATGACACCCACCATCAGAGGGATCTCCAGCAGCAGAGAGGTGTTCATGCCGAACAGGGTGCTGCCTGCGGGAACGGCAAAGGGCGCGATGGTAACGGAAATACCGGACACCAGCACCAGATTGAAGATGTTCGCGCCGATGATGTTGCCTAAGGACAGAGCGCCATGTCCCTTGGCAAGAGCGGTGACAGCGGTGACCAGCTCCGGCAGACTGGTGCACAGAGCAACGATGGTAACGCCTACCACCTCGGTGGGGATACCGGCCATGGTAGCCAGAGAAACGGAAGAACCCTCCAGCAGCTCAGCACCGATGGCGATCAGCAGGGCGCTGCCGATGAGAACCAGCAGCTCCTTTGCAAGAGAACCCTCCGCGCCGTTGCCGGTTTCTTCCCCGTGTTCCACAGATTCGGGATTTTTGAAGCCCTGACGGACGGTCAGGATCATATATGCGGCGAAAACTGCCAGCATCACAATGCCCAGCCAACGGGCAAACTCACCGAACACATAAGCGGCAACCATGTAGATGGCGGCGCTGACAAAGAAGAACAGCACCGGCATGGTGATGGCATTCCGGTTTACGGGGGCAGGACGGATGGCAATGGTCAGCGCGGCAATCAGAGAGGTGTTGCAGATAATAGAGCCGATGGCGTTGCCATAGGCAATGGCGCCGTTACCGCCTACAGCAGCGGTGGCAGAGACCATGACTTCCGGCAGCGTGGTGCCGATCGATACTACGGTGGCGCCGATAATGAGCTCCGGCACGCGGAAGCGCTTGGCGATGTTAGAGGCGCTGTCTACGAACCAGTCGCCGCCTTTGATCAGCAGCAGTGCGCCCAGGGCAAAAAACAACAGTGCAAAGGGAAGCTTGTTGTACAGATCCTGATAGACCTGACCGGCGTTTCCAAACAGGGAAAGCAGCATTTCGAGCATAGTGGATAACTCCTTTTTTGTTATTTGGCAATAAAAAAACCGCCATGACGCAAGCATCATGCACGGAAAACACAAAGAGTCATGCATAAGCGCTTGCTTCTACATGAGTCTTGCGATCAAAGCCGGCCAGACCGGATACCCGGACGGATTGTTGGCGGACTACACAAAATCTGTGTCGCTACTCCCTCATTCATCTGTATGCTATTTAATCATAAATGTGACGGTTTGTCAATAATTTCATGAGAAAGGTTGACATTTTCTTTGGGGAGGGCTATACTAAATCAAACTTTATAGGACAGTTCGCAACCATCCTGTCGGTAAACAAAACTATGGACTTTTATGGGATGGGTGCGGATTGCGCCCGTTTTTTCTTTTTGGAGTATGATATGAGAAATAAAAATGTCCGCCTTTTGACCCACGGCGCAATTTTAGCGGCGCTGTATGCGGTGCTTACTTATCTGCAAAATATGCTGCTGCCCGGTTCCGCCAGCGCCATGATCCAGTTCCGGATCAGCGAGTGTATGTGTGTGCTGGCGTTATTTACCCCGGCAGCGGTGTCCGGCCTGACGATGGGCTGCGCCTTGTTTAATATCAGCTTTGCCGGGGCGCTGCCGCTGGATGTTCCGGTAGGCTCGCTGGCAACCTTTTTGGCTGTCGGCAGCATGCGGCTGACACGAAAGCTCTGCATCAAGGGCTATCCGCTGATGGCTATGCTGATGCCGGCGCTGTGGAACGGTCTTTTGGTGGGCTGGGAGCTTTCGGTGTACTTTGGCGGCGGCTTCTGGCTCAATGCCCTGTATGTTGCCGTCGGAGAACTGGCGGTGCTGCTGACCCTGGGTACGGCGCTGTACTATGTGATCAAACTGCGGCGCTTGGATAAACACCTGTAATTTGGGGATAATACCTTTTTAAGGATGTGAGAAAATGATCGATTTTCAGCCCATAAAGCTTTCCCAAAAGGAGATATATGACCCGCTTTTGCGTCCCTTTGCCCATCGGGGCTGCGGCTACAGCTTTGCCAATTTATATATGTGGGGACGGCAGTCTGCCGCCTTTGTGGGAGAGACCCTGACCTTTTTCTCCCAGTTCAACGGAAAAAGTGTGTACCTGTTCCCGGCAGGACAGGGGGATCTTCGCCCCGGGGTGGATGCGGTGATCCGGGATGCCGCCAAACGGGGGATCCCGTGCCGGTTTGTGGGCTTGTCCCATGACGACTGCGCGTGGCTGGAGCAGGCCTATCCCGGCAGATTCCGGTATCATTTTGATCGGGACAGCTTTGACTATATTTACGATATTCATGACCTTGCGGACCTGAAGGGAAAGAAATTTCAGAAAAAACGCAACCACTTAAACCGCTTCCGGCAGACACACCCGGACAGCCGCTTGATACCGATTACGGCAGATAATCTGCCTGTGGCGGCAGCTCTGGCTGCCAAGTGGTACGAGCTGCGGAAGCAAACGGATCCTCACGGGGATTATCTCATGGAGCAGGCGGCCCTGAAAAAAGCCCTGACCCATTTTGCGGAATTGGGCATGGAGGGCCTGTTGCTGCTGGACGGGGAGACACCTCTTGCCATGACCATGGGAAGTTCTCTGTCCGAAGATACCTTTGATATCCACTTTGAAAAGGCGCTGGATATCGAGGACGGCTCTTACGCCGCCATCAATCAGGGCTTTGCCTCATATCTGCGGGAGAAATATCCCCGGCTGAAGTGGCTGGATCGGGAGGATGACATGGGCTTGGAGGGCTTGCGGAAGGCGAAAATGTCCTATTGCCCGCACCGCATGATCGAGAAAAACTGGGTCTGCTTGCTGGAGGATGGTTATGATTATTAAGCATCCTTGGGATACGGCGCCGCTGCAGTTACTGTGGGCGGAAGCCTTTGGGGATGACGCCGGGTTTATTTCTGCCTTTTTCTCCACAGGGTTTTCTCCTGACCGCTGCCGATGCGTGGAAGCCAACGGCGCGGCGGCTGCCCTTTACTGGTTTGACTGTCTGTGGCAGGGAAAGAAGCTTGCCTATCTTTACGGCATTGCTACCCGGAAGGAGCTTCGGGGACAGGGTCTGTGCAAAGCCCTGATGGAGGATACCCACCGGTACCTGAAAGGACAGGGCTATGCCGGCTGTGTGTTAGTTCCTGCGCAGGAATCCCTGCGGCAGTATTACCGCCGGTTTGGGTATGCGGATTTTGGCGGGATCAGGGAGATGACCGTTTCCGCAACAACGCCTGTGGCTGTCCGGTCGATCGATCCGGAGGAATATGCCGCGCTGCGGCAAGGCTGTCTGCCTGCCGGCGGCGTGGAGCTTGGCGGAGATATGCTGTCATTTTTCTCCAAGCTGGCGAAATTCTACGCCGGTGACGGCTTTGTGTTTGCCGTCAGCCAAGAAAACGGCAAGTGGATATTGCCGGAATTGCTGGGCGAATATCCCGATTTTGGCGGTGTTGCCGCTGCTTTGGGTGCAAAGGAACTGACTGTCCGCATTCCGGGAGATACGCCCTTTGCCATGTACCTGCCTTTGGAAGCGCATCCGACAGCGCCAACCTATTTTGGTATTGCATTGGATTGATCGTATTTGCAAGAAAACCGCCCTCTGCGAACAAACGCAGAGGGCGGTTAATATTTAATGGTTGCCCAATTCTTTGGTGCGGCGGTAAGCTTCGGCTACCGCTTCCATCACCGTACCGCGGAAGCCGCCGTTTTCCAGCGCTGCCACACCGGCAATGGTAGAGCCGCCGGGGGAGCAGACCGCGTCCTTCAGGGCGCCGGGATGCTGCCCGGATTCCAGCACCAGTTTGGCGGTGCCGATGAGGGTCTGCGCAGCCAGCTCCATGGCCTGCTGACGGGTCAGACCGCAGGCAACGCCACCGTCTGCCAGCGCTTCGATAAACAGGCAAACATAGGCAGGACCGCAGCCGGATACGGCGCTGCCGGCATCGATGAGGTGTTCTGCCAAGGGGCAGAATTTACCTGCCTTTGCCATACCGGCAAGGAAGGCATCCACTTCGTCGGCGGTGACATCTGCAGGCGCGTACAGGATCATACCTTCGCCTACGGAGGCAGGTGTGTTGGGCATAATGCGGATCATGGGATAATCCTTGCCTGCCATTTTGCGGATGGTGTCGATGGTCAAACCTGCCGCCATGGATACCAGCACGAACCGGTCGGTCCGCTTTGCCAGAATGGGTGCGATCTCTTCAAACAGACTGCTCATGACCTGGGGCTTTACACCTAAGAAAATATATTCGCAGGACGCTGCCACCTGCGCCACCGGCGCAGTCTTGCAGCCCAGCTCCGCCGCCAGCGCAGCTGCCTTATCCTCTGCCTTGTCGGAAATCGCAACGGCGCTGCCCAAGGTCTTGACAGCGGCTCTTGCCAATGCGCCGCCCATATTGCCGGCGCCGATAAAACCGAATGTTTTCATATTATCTAACCTGCCCTTCTCCGTGAATGACATATTTGTAACAGCAAAGCTCCTCTAAGCCCATAGGTCCCCGGGCGTGCAGCTTTTGGGTGGAAATGCCCATTTCACAGCCTAACCCGAATTCGCCGCCGTCGGTAAACCGGGTGGAGCAGTTTACATACACCGCGGCGCTGTCCACCGCGGCGGTAAACAGGGCAGAAGCGGCTTGGTCTGCGGTGATGATGGCTTCCGAGTGACCGGTGGAGTGCTTGGCAATGTGGTCGATGGCATCGGAAACATCCTTTACTACCTTGACAGCCAAAATATAATCCAAGAATTCTGTGTCGAAATCCGCAGCGCCTGCAGGCGTGCCGGGAATGACAGCGGCGGCAGCAGGATCCAGCCGCAGCTCTACCCGGTCAGCCAAATGCTTTTGCAGCTTGGGCAAAAATTCCGCAGCGATGTCCTGATGGACCAAACAGACCTCCGCCGCGTTGCATACGGAGGGACGGCTGGTCTTGGCGTTGTTGATAATGTTAAGGGCCATGTCCTGATCGGCGGCCTTGTCCACATAGATGTGGCAGATACCGGTGCCGGTTTGGATACAGGGGACTTTGGCGTTTTCCACACAGGCGCGAATGAGACCTGCGCCGCCTCTGGGGATCAAAAGGTCCACATAGCCCACAGCGGTCATCAGCTCTGTAGCGCTTTGCCGGGTAGTGTCCTGTACCAGCTGTACCGCGTTGGGGTCAAGACCTGCCTTGACAAGACCTGCCTGCATGGCCTTTACGATGGCATCGGCGCTGCGGAAAGCCTCCTTGCCGCCCCGAAGCACACAGGCACTGCCGGCCTTCAAGGCCAAAGCGGCGGCATCGGAGGTCACATTGGGACGGCTTTCGTAGATAATGGCCACTACGCCCATGGGAACGCCGACACGGTCAATGACGATGCCGTTTTCCCGGGTGACCCGGCTGCGGATCCGACCTACCGGGTCCGGCAACGCCGCCACCTGACGGATGCCCTCTGCCATGCCCTCGATCCGGGCGGCGGTCAGCTGCAGCCGATCCAGCATCACATCGGAGATGCTGCCCTTTGCCGCTTCCATATCTGATTTGTTGGCTGCCAAAATCGCGTCGGTATTGTCCAAAAGAGCCTGCGCCATTTCCTGCAGCGCCCGGTTCTTGGTGTCGGTGTCTGCCAGCGCCATGGCAGGAGCGCAGCCTTTGGCAAGCACTAAAATTTCCTGAGTTGTCATATTATTTCCTTCCCATAAAACGGGTGCCGACAGGCTTGCCGTCAAACAGATCGTACAAAAGATTGGGGTCTTCGCCGTTGGTGATGACCATGTCAATGCCGGCCTCCATTACCAGACGGGCAGCTTTCAGCTTAGTTGCCATGCCGCCAGTACCCAGACAGGAGCCTGCGCCTCCGGCCAATGCGAGAATGTCCTCGGTGATCTCCTTTACAACGGGGATCAGCTGCGCGTCGGCGTTCTTCTTGGGATCGCCGGTGTACAGACCGTCAATGTCGGACAAAAGGATCAAAAGGTCTGCGTTGACAAGTCTTGCCACGATGGCAGAGAGGGTATCGTTTTCACCGATGGTGGTCTGAATGCCGATCTCATCGGTGGAAACGGCGTCGTTTTCGTTGATGACCGGCAGAACGCCCCATTGTAGCAGTCGCTCCAGCGTGTCGTGGACATGGATGCTGCGGCGTTCGTGCTGAATATCCTCGGCAGTCAGCAGGATCTGGGCGACGGTGTGGCTGTGCTCGGCAAAAAGCTTATCGTATGTATACATCAGCTCGCACTGACCCACGGCGGCAGCGGCCTGCTTGCCGGGCATATCTCCGGGACGGCCGGCCAGCCCCAGCTTGCCGACGCCCATACCGATGGCGCCGGAGGAAACCAGCAGAATTTCATTGCCTGCGTTTTTCAGGTCGCTGAGGACCTTGCACAACAGCTCTACCCGACGGATGTTCAGCCGTCCGCCTGCATGGGCAAGGGTAGAAGTACCCACCTTGATTACGATCCGCATAAGACCGCCTCCTAAATGTATCTTTTTAGGAATTGTACAACACTTTTTACATAAGTGCAATAGAAAAAAGCCGCAACTTCGCCAAAAAAACCGGAAAAAAGTGCTTGACAAGGGGACTTTTGCGTGATACTATAGGTGGGCAATAAAGAAGGCTCTGTATCCGCCTCACCGTAAGCAATCAGCAAAACGGTCAATATTCCCACCTTTCCCATGGGGAAGGATTGTGAGTATGCGCGGATGGATTGCCATCTGCGTTTTTATTTTGTATGTCTTATGGAGGTGCTTACCATCGCTAAGTTAGATCATCAGCTCAATGAAGAGATCCGCGACAAGGAGATCCGCCTGATCGGTGCTGACGGCGCCCAGCTGGGCATCATATCCGCCGACGAAGCCAATGCTATGGCTGAGGAGCAGGGTCTGGATCTGGTAAAGATCTCTCCCAACGCCGTCCCTCCCGTGTGCAAGATCATGGACTACTCCAAGTTCTGCTACGATCAGAAGAAGAAGGAGAAGGACGCCAAGAAGAACCAGAAGGTTGTGGAGATCAAAGAGATCCGCATGAGCCCCAGCATCGACACCAACGATCTGAACACCAAGGTCAAGGCTGCGCAAAAGTTCCTTGCCGACGGCAACCGGGTCAAGGTCAGCGTCCGCTTCCGCGGCCGTGGGATGGCGCATACCAATCTGGGCGAGAAGCTGCTGATGGACTTTGCCGATGCCTGCGCGGATACTGCCGCCATGGAAAAGAATCCGAAGCTGGAAGGCCGGTTCATGGCAATGTTCCTCACCCCCAAGAAGCAATAAATTTTGTAAATCTACCAAAGATATGGAAGGAGAACGATACTATGCCCAAGCTGAAAACTCATAGCGGTGCAAAGAAAAGATTCAACCTGACCAAGAGCGGTAAGGTTAAGAGAGCACGCGCTTACAAGAGCCACATCCTCACCAAGAAAGACACCAAGCGTACCCGCCGTCTTCGCACCACTGCTTACGCTGATCAGACCAACGTAGCAGCTGTCAAGAAGATGATCCCGTACAAATAAGAGAAGGAGGATGTAAGAAATGGCAAGAGTAAAAGGCGCAATGATGACGCGCAAGAGAAGAAATGCTACCCTGAAGCTGGCTAAGGGTTACTGGGGTTCCAAGTCCCGCCACTTTAAGATGGCTAAGCAGCAGGTCATGAAGTCCGGCAACTACGCTTATGTTGGCCGCAAGCTGAAGAAGCGTGACTACCGCAGACTGTGGATCACCCGTATCAGCGCTGCTGTTAAGCCCTACGGTCTGAACTACTCCACCTTCATGAACGGTATCAAGAAGGCCGGTATCGAGATGAACCGTAAGAGCCTGTCCGAGATGGCAATCCAGGACGCAGCTGCATTCGCAGCGCTCGTGGAGAAGGCTAAGGCTGCTCTGTAAGAGATGTTTGAAAAAAGACTCTGCTCCGGCAGAGTCTTTTTTAATAGGTACTGCACAGGTGTGGGTTGTGCGCCCGACGGGTGATCCGCAATCACCCCTGTACCAATTGAATGCGAGTGGAAGTGAATACATGGAATTAACGCATACAGCGATCCGGTCCGGGCGCCTGTCCTCTTTTTTGAAAGAGGAAATGGGCATGTCTACAGGTCTTATCAACCGGCTGAAATGGCAAAACAGAATATTTGTCAACGGCGTACCCCAACACAACGATTATGCGGTACAGCCGGGAGATGTGATCACCGCACTGCTGGACGAGCCTACCCCCGACTATCCGCCGGAGGCAGGAGATCTGACGGTACTTTATGAGGACGACCATATTCTGGCGGTGGACAAACCGGCAGGTATGCTGATCCATCCCTCCCGGGCAACCATGACCGGCACACTGGCAAACCGGGTACTGCACTACTACCGTTCCACCGGGCAGAGCTGCGCATTTCATCCTGTGACCCGACTGGACCGGGATACCTTCGGCATTGTTCTGCTGGCAAAAAACGCCCATATCCACGCGCTGTTCAATGACCTGCATGCAGAAGGAATGCTACAAAAGACCTATCATGCCATGGTGTTTGGCGGCCCGGAGGCGGACAGGGGAACCATTGATGCGCCCATTGCCCGTCGGGAGCTGCCAAGTCTTTTGCGGTATGTGGATCCTTCGGGAAAACCGTCGCAAACGGAGTTTGCGGTGCTGGAAAGAAGCGAGGCGATCACCAAGCTTGCGCTGCGTCCCGTAACGGGACGGACCCACCAGCTCCGGGTCCATTGCGCCTATATGGGATATCCCATTTTAGGAGATCCCCAATACTGTACGGAGGCATCCAAGGCTTTTTCCCTTTCCTTGGGACTGCGGACCCAACAGCTGTGTGCCTATGAACTGGAATTTATCCACCCTGTTACCGGGGAATCCATGCGTCTGCATTCCCGAATGAACACCAATATATGATAGAAAACATACAATTCCCGTTGCATTGCGTACCGGCCTGAAAGCAGGTGCTGCAATCCGGTTCATTTGGGAATGGTGATGGTCAGGACGATCTGACTGTCAGTTTCCCTTTGCTCGGACACCGCCGGGATGCCGGAAAGCTGGATCCGGGCAATGCTGACGCTGATATGCTTTAAGAACGCTCCCACGCTGACCTTGGGGGCGTTTTCCTTGATTTGGGACAGATCTGACAGCAGGGAATCAATGTACTGTTCCGTTCGGGCAACACTCATGTGCATTCTCCCAATGACGGCAATGGCCATCAGCTTGTCCTGCTCCGAGGGGATCTTTAATAAAGCCCGGGCATGGCGTTCCGTCAAGCCCCATTCCCGCAGAGCCAGCAGCACTTCATCGCTGTGGCGCAGCAGCCGCAGCTTGTTGGATAGGGCACTTTGACTTTTTCCCAAGATCCGCGCCGCCTGCTCCTGACTCAGGGCAAACTGATTCATCAGCAGAGAGATGGCTTGGGCTTCTTCAATAAAATCCAGATCCTGCCGCTGTAGGTTTTCCACCAGCGCAGTCATGCCGGATTCTTGCGCATCCATGCTCATGACGATGCAGGGGATCTCTGTCAGCCCTGCCTTTTGGGCGGCGCGCAGACGCCGTTCCCCGGCGATCAGCTCATAGCCTGTGCCGATACGCCGGACAGACAGGGGCTGCAAAATGCCATGCTGCCGAATACTCTCTGCCAACTCTGCCAAGGTCTCCTCCTGAAAGATCTTACGGGGCTGGTTGGGATTGGGACAGATGGCTCTTGGGGGCAAAAAAATGACACGACCCGTTTCCATATAGGTCTTCAGCTTCTGACATTGCATAACTTGTCCTCCTTGGCTTTTCCATTATTTTACTTTGGATTCCTATAGAAAAACCACGAACAAGGAAGTTTTACAAACAAAATCCATCGACAGGATGTCCTAACATTGCAAATGCATTTGCCTTGTGCTACAATAACCAAAGAAGATTGACAAATTCCGGTTTATCGCTGTAGGGGAGAGCAATGCTCGCTCCTGTAATTGCAAACCAACAGGTCGACAAACCGGAATGTAAGCATGAAAAGAGGTTTTCCTATGGAAACACGGAAGCGATATTATGAGGATTGTCATTTGCAGGCGTTTACTGCAACGGTCACCGGCTGCGAAGAAACGGAAAAAGGCTTTCAGGTGACGCTGGATGCCACCGCCTTTTATCCCGAGGGTGGCGGTCAGGGCTGTGATACCGGCTTTTTAGGGGATGCCCGGGTGCTGGATGTGCAGGAACAGGGGGGAACGGTTCTCCATCTGTGTGACAAAGCGCTTTCTGTGGGCAGCACCGTTGCCGGTAAAATCGATTACGCTGCCCGGTTTGACCGGATGCAGCAGCATACCGGTGAGCATATTGTCTCCGGTATCATCCATCGGATGTACGGCTACCATAATGTGGGCTTCCACATGGGCGCAGAGGTGGTGACCATCGATTTTGACGGTATGATTTCGGCAGAAGCCTTGGCGGAAATCGAAAAAGAAGCCAACGAGGCGGTGTGGAAAAACCTTCCGGTGAAATGCTGGTATCCCACAGAGGAAAAATTGCCTACCGTAGGCTATCGCACGAAAAAGGCGCTGCCTTGGCCGGTACGGGTGGTGGAAGTTCCCGGGTTTGATAAGTGCGCCTGCTGCGGCGTCCATGTAAAAAGCACCGGCCAGATCGGTGTTATCAAGCTGTTTTCCTGCGTGAAATTCCATCAGGGCGTACGGATCGAAATGGCCTGCGGCGGAAAAGCCCTTCAGATGCTCAGCCGGGTATATGAGCAAAACCGGTTGGTATCCCAAGCTTTTTCCGCCAAGATACTGGAGACCGGCGCGGCAGCGCAGCGGATGAACGATGCCCTTGCTCAGGAGAAATACCGGGCGGTGAGCTTGGAAAAAAGACTGTTCGCTGGTATCGCTGCCGGCTATGCAGGCAAAGGAAATACGCTGCACTTTGAGGCAGATGCAGCGCCGGCTGCCGTCCGGGAACTGGCAGAGAAAATCGCCGAAGCCGCAGGGGGTATCGGCGCGGTATTCTCCGGAGAAGAGGGGAATTATCAGGTATGTCTTGCCTGTCCCGGCGCAGATGTGAAAGAACTGGGCAGCCGCCTTGCGCAGACCCTGAACGGTCGGGGCGGCGGCAAGCCGGGCTTCTTTCAGGGCAGCGTTCGGGCAACCCGGCGAGAAGTGGAGGATTTCTTCCGAAAAGCCGGTTTTTGACGGGTTTGTCAATTCTAATCGGTAAAAAAAGATGGATTTTTACAAATTCGCTACTTTACAATAGAAATTTCTTATAGTATAATGGCGATGTATGGGGTCTTGCCCCAAGATACTTATATCTACAAAGCTGTCGAAGAACAGCAAGTATTTAAAATGGAGGAATTTATCATGTCCGTAAAAGTTGCTATCAATGGTTTTGGCCGTATCGGCCGTCTGGCTTTCCGTCAGATGTTCGGCGCTGAGGGCTTCGAGGTTGTCGCTATCAACGACCTGACCTCTCCCGCTATGCTGGCTCACCTGCTGAAGTACGACTCCACTCAGGGCAATTACGCTGCTATGGGTCACGTCGTTGAGGCTGGCGAGGACAACATCGCTGTTGACGGCAAGAAGATCACCATCTACGCTAAGGCTAGCGCAGCAGAGCTGCCCTGGGGCGAGCTGGGTGTTGACGTCGTTCTGGAGTGCACCGGCTTCTACACTTCCAAGGCTAAGGCCCAGGCTCACATCGACGCCGGCGCTAAGAAGGTCGTTATCTCTGCTCCCGCAGGCAACGATCTGCCCACCATCGTTTACAATGTTAACCACGAGACCCTGACCAAGGACGACCACATCATCTCCGCTGCTTCCTGCACCACCAACTGCTTGGCTCCCATGGCTAAGGCTCTGAACGACCTGGCTTCCATCGAGTCCGGCATTATGTGCACCATCCACGCTTACACCGGCGACCAGATGATTCTGGACGGTCCCCAGAGAAAGGGCGACCTGCGTCGTTCCCGCGCCGGCGCTGTGAACATCGTTCCCAACTCCACCGGTGCTGCTAAGGCTATCGGCCTGGTTATCCCCGAGCTGAACGGCAAGCTGATCGGCGCTGCACAGCGTATCCCCACTCCCACCGGTTCTACCACCATCCTGAACGCTGTCTGCTCCAAGGCTGTTACCAAGGACGAGATCAACGCTGCTATGAAGGCTGCTGCTACCGAGTCCTACGGCTACAACGAGGATGAGATCGTTTCTTCCGATGTTATCGGCATGCGTTTCGGTTCTCTGTTCGATGCTACTCAGACCATGGTCTGCGCTCTGCCCGACGGCAAGGTTCAGGTTCAGGTCGTTTCCTGGTACGACAACGAGAACTCCTACGTTTCTCAGATGGTCCGCACCATCAAGCACTTCTCCACTCTGCTGTAATTGAAGAGTCGAAAGTAAAAGTTTCAGCCGCCACCCAATCGGGTGGCGGCTGTTTTGCTTTAAAAGAAAAAGTAAAACTTTTCAAGGAAAATGCAATTGCAAAAAAAGAGTGTTTATGCTACGATACCCGAAGAAGCACCCGATTAAGATCCGGGAGGGATTTGTGTGTTAACAAAGGAATATCAGTTTATTTGCGACAGCGTGCTGGAGCTGGTAGAAAGCAGTTTTTCCGGCGATATTTCTGTGGAGGAATTTGACGGCGTAGCCGTAAAATTCGACGGAAAAAATGCGGTGATCGGCTGTAAAAGCAAATCTACCTTTGCCCGGGGTATTTTCCTGCTGGCAATGGAAAACAACGGAGAGCCTTTTGAAATCCGGCAAAAGGCCCGGTTCAAAATTTTGGCAACTATGTTGGATGTGGCAAGAAACGGTGTATTTACCGTAGATGCGCTGAAAAAATATATGCTGAAAATGGCCGCTTTGGGTTACACACACATCTCCTTTAACATGGAGGATATGTTTGAATTAAAGGGCCGTCCGCGGTTCGGCTATATGCGCGGTCGATACACGGAGGAAGAACTGCGGGAGATCTGCGCCTACGGCAAGCAAGTGGGCATCGAGTTTTTACCTTGCGTCCAATCTTTGGGACACATGGGACAGTACCTGCAGTGGAGTGAGGCCACACCGGTAAAAGACACCGCCGAATGCATGCTGGTGGACGAGCCGGAAACTTACGCCCTTTTGGATCAGGCTTACGCCCTGATGCGGTCTTTGACGGACTGCAAATACATCAACCTCTGTATGGACGAGACCCACGATCTGGGAACCGGTCGCTTCAAAGCGATCCACGGCGCGGAGCAGCGGCGCGACATTTATATGCGCCACGCAAAAAAGGTTTTTCAGTTATGTGAAAAATACGGTTTTACCCCCATCATCTACAGCGATATGTTCTGGCGTGATGCCTCCAAACAAGGTGTATATCATGACCCGGAAGTCATAATCAACGAGCAGATGGTGGCGGATTTCCCTGAGAACATCGTACTGAACTACTGGGACTACTACCAAACTGACAAAAAACTTTACGATTACTACATCGACCAGCACCTGAATTTCAACCGGGAGATTCATGTTACCGGCAGCATCTGGACATGGGAGGGCTTTACCGAGGACACCGTGTTCACATGGCAGACATCTGTGCCTATGGTCCGCTCTTGCATTGAACGGGGCATTCAAACATTTTATGTCGCTATGTGGAACGATCACGGCTCCGAGTGCAACGACCTGCATACTGCCGGCAGCCTGCCCATCTTCTCTGAGTATTGCTACCGGGGCTTGGATTGCACCGAGGAAGAGATTTTTGCCGTCAGTGAATTTTTGACCAAAATGCCCTATCAGCGTATGTTTGATATGGGAAAAATCCATTCCGATTTCCACAGCGACTACTTCCTTGCGAATAAATATCTTTACGGTGACATTTTCTACGACCTTGCCAACATTCCCTACGAGGAAAATAAAGTCCGCAGAGATATGGAATTTGCATTGAAGAAGGCGGACGAATTCCGCAAACAGCCCGGTAAGCACGCCGATTACTACGAATACTATTACTATTACAACAAAATCGTTTACAACAAATTTGCTCTGACCAAAGACGTTCGCGCCGCTTATGAGAAGAAGGATATGGAAGCCCTGCGCCTCTGCGCCACGGTGCGGATCCCCGAGGTGGTGGCAGATATAAAAACCTTTACCAAACTGTTCCAAAAAGATTGGCTCAGCACCAAAAAGCCCAACGGTCTGGAGGTTATCAATATCCGCTTAGGCGGTGTGGCTGCCCAAATGGAATGGCAGGCAGAATACCTGCTTGACTATGTGGAAGGCCGTATTGACACCATCCCAATGCTGGATGAGAACGTCATCCGGGATGATCACAAAGTCTGGCACATGAGGGTATTTACCCCCAGTGTCTGGAAGCCGTAAAATAAATGCCGCGCCCATTGGGCGGTACACCATAGTGACAAATTGCCTATAAAAGGCGTTTATTCCTGCCAATCTGCGTTAAAAATGCTCGAAATACACCAAGTATTTCTGTGCTTTTTGCCTTGATTGACAGAAATCTCCGCCCTTTATAGGTGCTTCACAGTTTTGAAGTGGTAACTTTTTCGATTAACAAATAACAAAATTCCCGGAATGCTGACGCATTTCGGGAATTTTTTATGCAGTTAAGCGGAAAAGGGATCGGTCAAAACCATTTTGTCACTATGGCGTACCGCCCTCCGGACGCGGCATTTTCTTTATCTTTGTTCGAAATCGTCGACGCCGTGCTTGCACCAAGGGCAGATGAAGTCCGGGGGCAATTCTTCGCCGTCGTAGACATAGTTGCAGATCTTGCAGACCCACTTTTTCTGTTCGGTGGGTTCGGGCTTGGGCTTGACATGATCAAAATAATACTGATAGGTCATGCTGGGGGCGTCGGACAAAAGCTTGGCATCCGTCACCTCGGCAATAAACAGGGTGTGGCTGCCGCAGTCCACGGTGGAAAGCACCTTGCCGGAGATTACCGCATTGGAGCAGCCCTCCACATAGCGCAGACCGTTGGCGGTTCTGGCTTCGGGAATGGAAGCGAATTTATCCACATCCCGACCGGATTGGAAGCCGTAGTGCTGGAAGATCCAAAATACCGCATCCTCGGCCAAAACGGAAAGATTGAATGCGCCGGTGCGCAGGATCATATCGTGGGTGTAATTGCTTTTGTTGACTGTGATGCTGATGCGGCAAGGGGTGTCGGTGAGCTGCTGGGCGGTGTTGATGATACAGCCGTTGTCCTTGCCGTTTTCCCGGGCGGTCACCACAAACAGACCGTAGGACAGCTTAAAGATTGCGTTTTTATCCATGGTTATGCCTCCAATATCAGTTTTACCGCGCCGTAAGCGCCGGCATCGTTTCCAAGAGCTGCCAGAGCAAAGGTCACATGGGTGCTGGCGTGGTAAATATATTTGTCAAAATACTTGCGAATGCCGTCCAGAAGGGGCTGACCGGCTTTGCTGACACCGCCGCCGATGACAACAGCCTCCGGATTCAGCACATTGCAGATATTGGCGATAAATTCGCCCATATAGCTGTAAGCCTGCTCCAAAATAGCATTGGCGGCCTTGTCACCTGCCTTGGCGGCATCAAAGATGTCCTTGCAGGTCAGAATGTGATAATCCCGAAGAGGAGAGGGGGTATCACAGGCGGACAGAAACCGCTTTGCCAAACGGACGATGCCGGTGGCGGAGCAGTACTGTTCCACGCAGCCGGTTTTGCCGCAGCCGCACAGCTCTGTTTCCTCTTTGTTGATTACCATGTGTCCGATCTCACCGGCAGCGCCGGAAGCGCCTAAAATTACCTTGCCGTCAATGACGATACCGCCGCCGACGCCGGTGCCCAAGGTCACCAAAAGCATACTGCGGTAGCCTGCGCCGCTGCCTTTCCAGCATTCGCCCAAGGCTGCCACAGAGGCATCGTTGCCTGCCCGGACAGGGAAGCCGGTAAGCCCGGAAAAGGTTTGGGCTACATTGAAACTGCCCCAGCCTAAGTTGTCGCAGCCTGCTACCACACCGTTGGCATCCACCGCGCCAGGAACACCGATGCCGATGCCCAGAACATCCTCCCGGGCAATGTTCTCCCGGGTCAGGTATGCGGCGATCGCCTCGGCAATGTCCGGCAGAATATACGCGCCTTTGTTCTCTGTACGGGTGGGGATCTCCCACTTGGAAAGCATAACGCCGGCTTGGTCAAAACAGGCGATTTTGACGGTAGTACCGCCTAAATCCACACCAAAACCGTATTGCATAAGCCGAACCTCCTGCGTTTTTTCTTTATTATATATGACCGGAGCAAAAATTAAAAGGTCTATGTGGAAATAATCGTAAACTTTTTTTATCGGGGCTTGCGTTTGGAGAAGTTTTGCTGTAACATATAGGAAGAATAAAACAGGGAAAGGATGTACTGTTATTATGATTAAAGTTGATATTTCCAATGTTTGGGGTCGGCTGTCCCTGCCGGATCTGCTGGCCACCGAAAAAGAGGTCTTTGAAGCCCACAAGACCCTGACCGAAGGCACCGGCGAAGGCAACGATTTCCTCGGCTGGCTGAACCTGCCCGTAGAGGAGGAGACCGAAGAGATCCGTCGTATCCGGGCTGCTGCGAAGCAGATCCGTGAGGATTCCGATGTGTTTATCGTCATCGGCATCGGCGGCAGCTACTTAGGCCCCCGCGCCGCGATCGAACTGATGCAGGGCGCAAACCATAACATCGGCAAAGGCAAGGGCAATCCCCAGATCTATTTCGCAGGCAACGGCCTGTCCACCCGGGCATGGAATGAGCTGATGCGTCTGCTGGAGGGCAAGGATTTCTCCATCGCCATCATCTCCAAGTCCGGCACCACCACCGAGCCTGCCATTGCAACGCGCGCACTCCGCGATCTGCTGGTAAGCAAATACGGCGCTGAGGAAGCCAACAAGCGTACCTATGCCATCACCGATCCCTGCAAGGGCGCGCTGCGCCAGATGGCTACCGAGGAAGGCTGGGAGACCTTTGTGATCCCCCCCAATGTGGGCGGCCGTTACTCTGTGCTGACCGCTGTGGGTCTGCTGCCCATGGCTGTTGCCGGCATTGATCCCATGGAAGTGATGCGCGGCGCTGTGGAAGCCAAGAAGATCTACGATATCCGTTCCTTTGAGAACCCTGTGTGGCTGTATGCCGCGACCCGTAACCTGCTGTACCGCAACGGTAAGTGCATCGAGATTCTGGAGTCCTTTGAGCCCGGCTTCAAGATGATGGGCGGCTGGTGGCAGCAGCTCTTCGGCGAGTCCGAGGGCAAGGACGGCAAGGGTATTTTCCCTGTGACCGCTGAGTTTACCGCCGATCTGCACTCTCTGGGTCAGATGATCCAGCAGGGTGAGCGGAATATCTTCGAGACCATGGTTCGGTTTGATGCGCCTGAGGCCAAGCTGGTTATCGGCGGCGACAGCAAGAATCTGGACGGTCTGAACTATCTGGAAGGCAAGACCATGGACTTCGTGGACGAGAAGGCGTTCCTTGGCACGCTGGCTGCCCATGTGGACGGCAATGTGCCTGTTATCACTGTGGATATGGGTGAACTGAACAACGAAAAGCTGGGCGAGCTGTTCTACTTCTTCGAGCTGGCCTGCGGCGTTTCCGCCTACATGCTGGGTGTTAACCCCTTCAATCAGCCCGGTGTGGAGTTCTATAAGCGTAATATGTTTAAGTTGTTGGGTAAGCCCGGCTACGAAAACTAAATCTCAGCGGATCTTTTGACGCATCCGTGCGTTTTGAACGCTTCCACATACACAAAGTATGATAGAAGCAACGGAACCTTCGCCTGCGTCAAAATCTCTCCCTGAGAGAAAAGCGAATTTTTGTGAAATATTACTGAAAAATTATTCAAATATTTTCACAAATAGATGGTTGCAATCTGAGTCGGGAACTGTTAAAATGATAGTACAGCAACAAGCTGTGTAAGCAAAGGAGGAATTTCCGATGATTCAAGTGATTATGGGCCTGAAGGGCTCCGGCAAAACCAAGAAGCTGATCGATTCCATTAACGAGGCTGTTACCAACGCCCATGGCGATGTGGTCTGCATCGAGTATGGCAAGAAGCTGACCTATGATATTAATTACCGCGTCCGTCTGGTCGACTCCGAAGAGTACGGTATCAACTCTCTGGATATGCTCAAGGGTTTCCTGAGCGGCCTGCATGCCGGTAACTTTGATATTACCAATGTGTACATCGACAACCTGTACAAGACCATCGGCAACGACCGCGCTGCCGGCGAAGCATTCATTCTGTGGTGCGCTGCTTTCGCAGAGGCCAACGATATGAACATCACCGTCACCGTCTCCGATGATCCCGCTCTGGCTTCCGAGGAAGTTAAGAAGTTTCTGTAATCTGTAAGAAAAAGCACCGCCTTTGGGCGGTGCTTTTTTGCGTTGTATGTATAATGTGTGTCATTTTTGCGCAGTTTGCAGGTAAAAATACCCCACCGTCCGGTGCGGTATTTTTGTTTGCAGATATTAGCCTTCTGCGCGCATCTGAGCGAAGCACTCGCTGCAGAATACGGGACGGTCAGACTTGGGCTCGAAGGGAACCTTTGCCTCACCACCGCAACGGGCGCAGGTAGCGGTGAAGAACTCACGGGGACCGCGGGCAGCGTTCTTGCGAGCGTCACGGCAAGCCTTGCAGCGCTGGGGCTCGTTCTGGAAGCCGCGCTCTGCGTAGAACTCCTGCTCACCGGCGGTGAACACGAACTCGTTGCCGCACTCTTTGCAAACTAAAGTCTTGTCTTCGTACATTGGATGTTACCTCTCTTCGGTTTGTTGATGCCCCGTGAAAGTCTAGCCTGTATTAACGGAAACCCTCCAGGGTCTAATTTACGGGTGCTTTTGCACCACTTCGCCAATTATATACTACAGTGTTATATTTTGTCAATACTTTATGAACTTTTTTCTGTTGAAAATAGGCTTTTGTGCAAAATTACAATAAAAATCCTTAGATTTGGAACTGAGATTGGCCTTCGTAGGGGATATGCAAATGGTCATAAGCAAGGGGTGTGACGCAGCGACCGCGCGGCGTTCGGGTCAAAAATCCCAGTTGCATCAGATACGGCTCATATACATCCTCCAGCGTGATGGCCTCTTCGCCGATGGTGGCTGCCAGCGTTTCCAAACCTACCGGACCGCCGCCGTAATTTTTAATGATGGCGTTCAGCATCCGGCGGTCAATGGTGTCCAGACCTAAGCGATCGACTTCCAGTCGGGACAGGGCCAAATCGGCGGCCTCTTTGGTAATGACACCGTCGCCCATGATTTGGGCAAAGTCCCGGACGCGGCGCAGGAACCGGTTGGCGATACGGGGCGTGCCCCGGCTTCGGGAGGCGATCTCCATGGCGCCCTGAGGGTCAATATCCATGCCTAAGATGGTGGCAGAGCGAGTGACGATCCGGGCCAGTTCCTCGGGGGTATACAGCTCCAGCCGCAGACTGACGCCAAAGCGGTCGCGCAAGGGTGCGGACAGCTGACCGGCTCTTGTGGTAGCGCCCACAAGGGTGAATTTGGGAAGATCCAGCCGGATCGAGTTGGCAGAAGGACCTTTTCCCACGATGATGTCGATGGCAAAGTCCTCCATGGCAGGATACAGAATTTCTTCCACAACCCGGTTCAGCCGATGGATCTCGTCGATAAACAGAATATCGCCGGGGCTTAAATTGGTCAGCAGCGCCGCAAGATCACCGGGCTTTTCAATGGCAGGACCGGAGGTGATGCGGATGTTGACGCCCATCTCGTTGGCAATCACGCCGGCAAGGGTAGTTTTACCCAGTCCGGGAGGGCCGTAGAGCAGGGTGTGATCCAAAGGCTCACCGCGCAGACGGGCCGCTTCAATATAGACAGACAGATTACCCTTGGCCTTTTCCTGACCGGTATAGTCCGACAGCAGCTTGGGCCGCAGACCGATCTCACCGGCATCCTGAGGCGCAAAGGCAGGGGAAATGATAGGAGCAGTCAGCTCCTCGGAAAATTCAAGGCTCATAACATATCCTCCGGGGATAATTGACAATTGACAATGGACAATTGTCAATTATTCTTTTGAAGTCTTAATAATTGCGATCAATAATCGCTCTAACTCACAACAATCTGAGATGACGGAATCAAATTGTTCCTTTGTTAAATATTGTGTATCGTGCAAAAGACGAAGCCAGTAGTTGGTTTCATAAGATTCTTTGAGAGCAATGTTCAACTTGCTGATAAAATCTGAACGACTTTGTGCTTGTTGAGATTCAGCAATGTTTGCTCCAATACTTGTTCCACTGCGCATAAGTTGCTTGCTCAGCAAATACTCTTTATGTTCTGTTTGTAAATAGCGGCAAAGTTTTACAATGCGGACAGCAAATTGGTAACTTTTGTCTTGCACGGTGTGATCCATTTTGCAAATGCTCCTTATTTGAATTGTCAATTGTCTATTGTCAATTGTCAATTGTCAATTTTTCATTACCATTGCCCGGAGCGCATAGCGGACAAGTTCTTCCGTGGTAGCGTTCGGATCAGCGCCCTTGAGGGCAGCGGCGATCTCCGAGGGGGAGTAGCCAAGCTCCTGCAGGGCGGCGTTTGCCAAAGCGGCATGATTATTTGCCGCAGGTGCAGGTGCGGCGGAAATGCCGCCGGAGAAGTCCAGCTCTGCTGCGCCGCCCATTTTATCCCGCAGCTCCAAAATAATGCGTTGGGCAGTTTTTTTGCCCACACCTTGCGCGGCAGTCAGCAGCTTTTCATCCCCGGTCATGACAGCCAAGGTGAAATTCTGCGGACCGGCGGAAAGAATTGCCATAGCGGCCTTGGGACCAACGCCGTTGACGGTGGTCAGCAGCTCATAGCACCGCTGCTCCTCCCGGCTGGAGAAGCCGTAAAGGTCAAAGGCGTCTTCCCGGATGGATTCGGTAATATACAGCTTTGCCGGTTGATTCAGCTTTAACTGCGCGGCAGTATACGCTGTGACCCGACAGCCGTAGCCAACGCCGTGGCAGTCAATGACGGCAAGACCCGGCTCTAAAACAGCCACCGGACCGGAAACATAATAAAGCATAAAAACCTCCTGTCAGATTGCCGCACCAGCCTGCGGGCCGGTTCGCAATGACATTGTTATTTTTGCACTTGCGCAAGCAGAGAAGTGCTGGAACGGGCATGGCACAGGGCAATGGCGATGGCATCTGCCGCATCATCGGGCTTGGGCAGCTTATCCAAGCGCAAAAGCCGCTTGGTCATATCCTGCACCTGATGCTTGGTGGCGTTGCCGTAGCCTACCACAGCCTGCTTTACCTGCATAGGCTTATAGGAAAATACCGGCACGCCTGCCTGCCGGATGGCAAGTAAAATCACACCGCGGCTTTGGGCAACCCCGATGCCGGTGGTTACATTCTGACCGAAGAACAGCTCTTCGATGGCGACCGCTTCCGGCTTGGATACCTCTAAAAGCTGCCGCATATCCTCGTAGATCATTTCCAGCCGGGCAGAAAAATCCGTATGGGCCGGGGTGGTGATGGCGCCGCATTTCAAAAGCTGCATGCTGCTGCGGTCAGCCTCCACAAGACCGAAGCCGGTGATGCCGTAGCCGGGGTCGATTCCTAAGATCCGCATATCAGCCACCTCTGGCGATCAAAATATAGTACATAACCAAAAAGGCAAGGAAAACCACCAGCCCTAATCGGGCTGCCCAAACCTGCCAGACAGGACGGGGGACATACGGCTTTTCTTCCTGCGCTTCCTCGGTAGGAAGGATATTTTCTTGCTGTTCGTGTTCCATGGCGTTCACCTCCTTGTTATCATAGCACATTTGTTTTGATTTGCCTATTCTTTTTTTGAAGATATACATGTTTTTCTATTGTGGGGAAATAATAGAGCATGAAAAGGCGGTGGAAGTTTGTGGAGCAATTTTTCTGTAAGACAAAAATTATATCCGGAGCCGGAGCCATCGGCAGTCTGTCAGAGATGGGAATCCGACGGCTGTTGGTGGTAACAGATCCCTATTTTATGAAAAACGGCATTGCCCAGCAGGTAGCTGCCGCGGCAAAAGCGGAGCATGTGGAGATTTTTGACCGCATCCAACCCGACCCCTCCGTGGAGCTGGCGGCGGTGGGAACGGCGGCGGTAAAGCAGGCGCAGCCGGATACGGTGGTGGCGCTGGGTGGTGGAAGCGCCATGGACTGCGCTAAGGCGATGGTGTACTTTGCTGAGCTGCCGGTGCGTTTGGTGGCGATCCCCACCACCTCCGGCTCCGGATCTGAGGTGACGGATTTTTCCATTTTGACCCATGGACAGGTGAAGCATCCCCTTGTGGATGAGAAGCTGCAGCCGCAGGTGGCTGTTTTGGACAGCGATCTGTTAGATAAGCTGCCGGCAGGCCTAATCGCGGACACAGGGTTTGATGTGCTGACCCATGCGTTGGAGGCGTATGTGGCAACGGGCGCAGGCCTTGTGACCGATGCGCTGGCACAGGGAGCATTTTGTACGGTACTGGAGCTTCTTTTGGATTCCTTTCGGGGGGTGACGGCGGTTCGCGGAAAGATCCATGAGGCGGCAACTATGGCAGGTATGGCCTTCAGCAGCGCAGGCTTGGGGGCTTGTCATGCCTTTGCCCACAGCTTGGGCGGCATGTTCCACCTTCCTCACGGACGGCTCAATGCCATGCTGCTGCCGGTCGTCATCTCCTACAACACAGCGGCACAGAAAAAGTATGCGGCCATTGCCCGGGCGGCAGGCTTGGGCGGTCTGGCGGATACCCTTGCGGTGCGGAACCTGCGGAATACCCTGATCCGCCTGCGCCGGGAACTGGATTTGCCGGAGACCTTGGCGCAGGCAGGCGTTGACCCCCGGCAGGTACGGCAGAAAAGTAAGGAGATTCTGGATGCGGTACTGGCAGACCCCTGCTGCAGCACCAATCCTGTCCCGGTAGACAGAGCTTGGGCGGCGCAAATATTAGAAGAGGTGACGGGGCGTGTCTGAAACCTTGACATCCGTGGGGCTGGATGTGGGAACGACCACCACCCAGATGATCGTATCCCGGCTGACGGTGGAAAATCAGGCATCAGCCTTCGCGGTGCCGGATATGACCATTTCCAAGCGGCAGGTGCTGTATCGGAGCAAGGTGCATTTTACCCCTTTGGTGAATGCCAGCCTTGTGGACGGCAACGCTTTGCGGAAGCTGGTGGAGGAAGAATACCGCATGGCAGGGATCTGCCGGGAATCGGTGGATACCGGCGCAGTGATCATCACCGGAGAGACCTCCCGGAAAGAAAATGCGGCGCAGGTGCTGTCGGCGCTGTCTGATTTGGCCGGAGAGTTTGTGGTGGCCACTGCCGGTCCGGATCTGGAAAGTGTTTTGGCGGCCAAGGGCGCAGGTGCGGAAGAATATTCCGCAAAGACCGGCAAAACGGTCCTGCATATCGACATTGGCGGCGGTACCAGCAATTTGGCGCTGATCGAAGAGGGACGCGTGGTGCGTACCGGTTGCTTGAATGTGGGCGGACGGCTGCTGAAGCTGGACACGATGGGGAGAATTTCGTATGTTTCCCCGGTGCTGAAGGAGCTGACACCGCTGCAGGTGGGGGACACACCAAGCCGGGAGCAGATCGAGGCGGTGGCGGAGCTACTGACCCGATGCTTGGAAATGGCTGCCGGTCTGCGGCCGCCGACGGCTTTGCTGGAAAAGCTTATGACAGAAGAAGCCACGACCCCGTGGCAGCCCCCGGAGAAAGGCACAGTGATCTCCTTTTCCGGCGGCGTGGCAGCGTGTATGCAAAACCGGTATCCGGACTTTGCTTTTGGGGATATCGGTCCGGTTTTGGGACGGAAAATTGCAGATAGTTTCCTGTGCAAAGGGGAATATATGCTGGGCGAAGAGACCATTCGCGCAACAGTCATCGGCGCAGGCAGTCACAGCACCCAGCTGTCCGGCAGTACGGTTTTTTACCGCAATGTGACCTTGCCTCTGAAAAATCTGCCGGTTGCGGTGATCTCTAAGCAGGAGCAGGAATCTGAACAGCTGGTTCGACTGATCGGTCAACGGTTGCAGGAAAAGGACGCCGATGCCGCGGTGTTGTATATGCCGGGCTACCGATCCCCCAGTTACCGGCAGGTGAGGGAGCTGGCGCAGACCATCCTTGCCGCCACAGCAGGAAAGCCGGTTCTGATCTGCCTGGAGACGGATATGGCCAAAGCGTTGGGGCAGGCTATACAGCTGCATTTGCAGGACACAACGCCCTGTCTGTGTATTGACTCTTTGCGTCTGACGCCGGAGAGCTTTTTGGATATTGGCGCGCCGGTAGGTCCGTGTCTGCCGGTGGTCATCAAGACCCTTGTCTTGGATAAAAGGAGGACAACATGAAATTAAAAACCACACTATTGGGAAAAACATATTGTTTCGGGGATGTCAAAGAGGTGTTGGCAAAGTCCAATGAGGAAAAGACCGGCGACAAACTGGCAGGTTTGGCGGCACAGACAGCTCAGGAACGGGTAGCTGCCAAGGTGGTGCTGTCGGCGCTGACGCTGGCAGACCTGCGGGAAAACCCGGCAGTTCCTTATGAAGAGGATGAGGTGACCCGGATCATTCAGGACGATGTGAACGAAGCGACTTATGCCAAGATCCGGAACTGGACGGTGGCGGAGCTGCGGGAGTGGATCTTATCAGAAGCCACCACCGGCGCGGATATTCGCCGGCTCAGCCGTGGCCTGACCTCGGAAATGGTAGCGGCGGTGGCAAAGCTCATGAGCAATCTGGATCTGATTTACGCCGCCAATAAGATCACGGTCACCGCCCATTGCAATACCACCATCGGTCTGCCCGGAACCCTGTCCTGCAGACTGCAGCCCAACCACACCACCGATGATCCCGATGGCATTACTGCCTCGGTTTTGGAGGGTCTGTCCTTTGGCGCAGGAGATGCGGTCATCGGCCTGAACCCAGTCACCGATTCCCCTGAGCAGGTGGGCAAGGTGCTGCGGCGGTTTCAGCAGATCAAGGAGCATTGGCAGATCCCGACCCAGATTTGTGTGCTTGCCCATGTGACGGCTCAGATGAAAGCGGTCCGGGACGGCGCGCCCTGCGACCTGATCTTCCAGTCCATTGCCGGCAGCCAAAAGGGCAACGAAGCCTTTGGTTTTAACGCCGCTACCATTCAGGAAGCCCGGGATCTTTTACTCCATGAGGGTACGGCGGAAGGTCCGAATGTGATGTATTTTGAGACCGGTCAGGGCTCGGAGCTCTCCTCGGAAGCCCACCATAACACCGATCAGGTGACCATGGAAGCCCGTTGCTACGGCTTTGCCAAGCGGTTTTCTCCTTTCTTGGTCAATACGGTTGTGGGCTTTATCGGTCCGGAGTATCTGTACGATGCCCGTCAGGTTACCAGAGCCGGCTTGGAAGATCATTTTATGGGGAAGCTTACGGGCATTTCCATGGGCTGCGACTGCTGTTATACCAACCACATGAAGGCAGATCAGAACGACATTGAGAATCTGGCCACCTTGCTGACGGTGGCAGGCTGCAATTATTTTATGGGCATTCCCCATGGCGATGATATTATGCTCAACTACCAGACCACCGGCTTCCGGGAAACTGCCGCCTTACGGGAGCTCACCGGCAAGACTGCCATTCCGGAGTTCCAGAACTGGCTGGAGAAGATGGGCTTTGCAGAAAACGGCAAGCTTACCGCCAAGGCCGGCGACGGCTCGAGCCTTATGTTTTAATCGTTATCAGGATTTCGGCGGGAGCAAGCCCCCGCCCTACAGATGGATAGAGGAGTGGAATGTTTGAATAAGCAAGAACTGTCCGCCATGGTGGCGGAGATCTTAAAGACCATGGGCCCGGAGCCTATGGTGAAAGGCAGTGACTACAAACCCCGGGATCCCGGTCCGGAGCAGAAAGAAACCGGCTACACCGATGGGGATTTTGTGCCGGACATTTCGGCGCTGGATCTGCGGAAGCTGTATCTGGTGGAAAATCCTGAAAACGCAGACGGCTACCGCCGGCTGAAGGAGCGGACACCTGCCCGTTTGGGCTCCGGAAAGGCAGGTCCCCGGTATAAAACCTTGACTATGCTCCGTTTTCGGGCAGACCATGCGGCGGCGCAGGATGCGGTGTTCTCCCAAGTGCCGGAGGATTTTGCCGAAAAAAACGACCTGCTTCCCTTGCAGACCTGCTGCAAGGATAAAGACGAGTATTTGACCCGGCCGGACAAGGGTCGGTGTTTTGATGAAGAAAACCGGAAAAAGCTGAAAGCTGCCGTTCCCAACGCACCCAAGGTGCAGATCGTCATCGGCGACGGCCTTTCCTCTGCCGCCATTGTGGCCAATGCCATGGACTGCATGGCAGCCATTCGGGACGGCTTAAAGGTTCGTGGTATTGAAACCGGCAAGGCGGTATTTGTTCGTTACTGCCGGGTAGGCGCCGGAGATGCGGTGGGAGATGTGACCGGCTGTGATGCGGTCTGTGTGCTGGTAGGGGAACGGCCGGGTCTGGTGACGGATAAGAGTATGTCTGCCTATATCACCTACAAGCCTCATACCGGTGTTTCCGAATCTGCCCGGACGGTGGTATCCAATATCCATTCCCAAGGCACGCCGGCGGTGGAAGCAGGCGCCCATGTGGCTGAGCTGATCGACACCATTCTCAAACGGAAGGTGTCCGGTGTGGGCTTGCATTTGGAGGCAGGGGTATGATACCGGTCAAAGTGTTAGCGGTGCGGTATCTTGCCAATGCCACGGAAAGTCTGCGGCAGAGCTTGGGCGCGCCCAAGGGCTATCCGGCGCTGGCTATGCTTACCACCGACAGCGACGATGCCACCTATATTGCTTTGGATGAGGCGACCAAAGCCGCCGATGTGAGAGTCTGCTACGGCAGAAGCTTTTATGCCGGTGCAGCCAATGCTTCCACACCCTATGCCGGTGAGGTCATTGGCATCTTGGCAGGGGCAACGCCGGGAATCGTGCGCAGCGGTATGGAGGCAGCATTGTCAGCCCTTCAGCATATTGGATTTGAACAGGTGGGGGAAGTGCCTTTTCTTGCCTATACCGTCAGCCGGTGCGGTTCGTTTTTAGCCAAGGAAGCAGGTGTTGACGAGGGAGAACCGCTGGCGTATCTGATCGCGCCGCCGTTGGAAGCCATGTATGCCATGGATGCGGCGCTGAAAGCGGCGGATGTGAGATTGTGTAAGCTTTATACGCCACCCAGCGAAACCAATTTCGGCGGCGGTCTGCTGACGGGCACTCAGTCTGCCTGCCATGCGGCTTGCCAAGCTTTTGCCGCCGCTGTGGCAGAGGTAGCCGCAAGACCGATAGAATGAGGAGATTACTATGGAATTAGATAAGGATCTACAAGCCCGTCAGGAGGCGCGCCTGTTGGCGCAGCAGGCACAACAGGCGCAAAAGCTGCTGTCCCAGATGCCCCAATCCAGGTTGGATACCATTGTGGAAGCTGTCAGCAAGGCGTTTTACAGCGCAGCTTCGGAATTGGCGGAGCAGGCGGTTCGGGAGACCGGCTTTGGTAATGTGGAGGATAAGACCACCAAAAACCGGTTTGCATCCAAAACCGTTTTGGAAGCGGTACAGGGAATGACCTGCGTGGGCGTATTAAATGAAAAGCCCCGGGAAAAGCTATGGGAGATCGGCGTGCCGGTGGGTGTCATCGCCGCCATCGTGCCCAGCACCAACCCCACATCTACCGTTTGCTACAAGGCGATCATTGCCCTGAAATCCGGCAACAGTATCGTCTTTTCTCCCCATCCCAAGGCGCTTGCCTGTACCTTGCAGGCTGCCAAAATCGTGGCGGAGGCGGCGGAAAAGGCTGGGGCGCCGGCAGGCTGTGTGGGCTGTTTGACCATTCCTTCTATGGCTGGCTGTCAGGAATTGATGGCAGCGCCCCAAGTGCAGCTTATTCTGGCTACCGGCGGACCGAATATGGTACGGGCAGCCTATTCCTCCGGTAAGCCTGCCATCGGCGTGGGCGCAGGCAACGGGCCTGCCTATATCCACCGGTCTGCGGATGTGGCGCACGCCATTGGCTGCATTTTGCGTTCCAAAACCTTTGATAACGGCACGGTCTGCGCCTCGGAGCAGAGTATCATTGTGGAAAAATGTATGGAAGAGGCCGTCCGGAAAGAGGCGGCGCGACAGGGCTTTTACTTTATGACCGCGGAGGAAGCAGGACGGCTTGCCAAGCTGCTGTTTAAGCCCAACGGGGCGCTGAATCCGGAGATCGTAGGAAAAAGCGCCCGGACCCTTGCCCAAATGGCAGGCTTTTCTGTGCCGGAAAGTGTGAAAATTCTGGTTGCCAAGGAGCAGGAAGCCGGTCCGACCCGACCGTATTCCATGGAAAAGCTGTGTCCTGTGCTGGCGTTTTTTGTCATGGATAGCGAGGATGCGGTGCTGCAAAAGGCGGTGGAGGTGCTGCGGCATGAGGGCAGCGGTCATACCTTTGCCATGCATGCCCGGGATGAAGCGGTGGTGCGAAAATTCGCGCTGCAGATTCCTGTATCCCGTTTTCCTGTGAATACCCCGGCAGCCTTGGGGGGCATCGGCGCCACCACCGCCTTGTTCCCGGCGTTGACCTTAGGCTGCGGCGCGGTAGGCGGAAGCTCTACCTCCAACAATATTTCCCCCATGGATCTGATCAACATTCGCCGGGTGGCGTGGGATACAGGAGATCTGCCTGCGGACAAGCCCCAGATGGCGGTGGATGAAACACTGGTGGATATGATCGCTGCTAAGATTTTGGAGCGCTTAGGATAAAAAGATTGCCACAGCCGGTGCGCGCACCGGCTTCGCAATGACACATTGAAATAATGAAGGGAAGTATATTTATGAACACAAATTCTTTAGGTATGATCGAAACAAAGGGCCTTGTGGGTGCCATTGAGGCTGCAGATGCCATGGTCAAATCCGCCAATGTACAGCTGGTGGGCAAGGAGCAGGTAGGCGGCGGTTTGGTGACCGTTATGGTGCGCGGCGATGTGGGCGCAGTTAAGGCCGCTACCGATGCCGGCGCGGCTGCCGCGGAAAAGGTTGGAGAGCTGGTGTCTGTCCATGTGATCGCCAGACCCCATACCGAGGTGGACAATATTCTGCCCCACGGCAAGCTGAATCAGAATCCTCCTGCAGCCAATAAGTAATGCTCTACGATGTGACGGCGGTAAAAGCCAATATCCGTAACCGGCAGGGGAAACGGGTCTTTTATCAGGGAAAAGGGGATCAGCTTACCGCCTCCGCCCGGGATTATTTATCCCGGGAACGGATCGAAATTTTGCCTGCCGGGGAAGCCAAGCCTGCCCGTTACCGGTTGGCAGGAGGCGGTTACACGGAAGAAAAGCCGGAGCACATGACCCACCTCAATGCCGAGGTGCTGGTCAGCAAGACCCATCCCCGGATCGCGTTTCGGGGCGCGATGGATACGCTGGAAAGTGAGATTTTGCTGTGCCAGTCGGTGTCCCAAGGAGAGCTGAGAGAGCAGCTTTCGGAGATTCTGGAACTTGCCAGAAAGGTGGTCAGATGGGATGTGCTGGAGGAAACAGCCGAGCCTGTCCGGCTTTGCGGCATGGACGATGCCCAGATCCGGCAGCACAGCCATTTTCCCCAAGCCCATTACGGACAGCCCCATTTTATGCCGTCGGCAGAGGATGGGGAAGTCATTCTGCGGCTGAACCGGGCCAGATGTGCTGCCCGGCAGGCGGAACTGCAGGCCGTTGCGGCCTTTTCCGACCGGGAGGGAAATCCTACGCGGACGGATCTTTTGCAGGTTTTGAACCGGTTGAGCAGTATGCTCTATATTTTGATGATCCGGGAGAAAGCAAAAAGCAGGAGCTGATAGTATGGAATTAGAAGAACTGGCGAAGGTCGTGCTGGGACGGGTCTTTGTGGAACTGGAAGCCTCCGGACGGCATGTGCATGTGACGAAAGAACAGGCGCAGACCCTCTTTGGGCATGCTTTGACACCCAAGCGACCGCTGTCCCAGCCGGGGCAGTATCTGGCCGCAGAACGGGTAACGGTCACAGGACCGAAGGGCGTGTTTGAAAATGTGGCGGTGCTTGGACCGGAACGAAAGGAAGGGCAGGTGGAGGTGTCTCTTACCGATGCCCGGGTCTTGGGGGTACAGCCGCCGGTGCGTCCGTCGGGCTCTGTGAAAGACTCTCCCGGCATTACCCTGACAGGGCCCAACGGTACCGTCACGCTGCAGCAAGGGGTCATCGCCGCTCAGCGGCATATCCACATGACACCGGAGGATGCTGCCCGTTTCGGCGTGAAGGATCAGCAGGTGGTGCGGCTGCAGACCTATACGGATCGGCCTGTGATCTTTGACGATGTGGTGGTGCGGGTCAGCCCCCAATTTGCCACCTATGTCCATTTGGATTATGATGAGGCCAATGCCTGTGGCTTCCGGCCGGGTGATTTGGGGAGGATCTTATCATGAGGGCGTTGCTGATCGGGGAAGAGCCGGCATGCCCTTTGGGATATACCTATGTGAAAGAAGCGCCGTTTGATGCGGTGGTCATCGGTTCGCTGACCTTGGGGCAGCTGTTGCATTTTCGCAATGAACAGGTGCTGTCGGCGCTGGCAGAGGGGAAAAATGTGGTGCTGTATGCGCCGGGCTTGCCGGAGGCATCGAAAAACCGGGGCTTGTCCGCAGCCTTGGCATCCAAACGCCGGGAACTGAAAAGCTGGGGCATCATCTTTACCGACGGCGGACAGAAGCGGCTGGTAACGGCGCAGGAAGCCCGGCAGCTGCTGCTTGCAGGCAAGCGGCCCGGACCCGGCGCGGTTTTAACACCTTTAGCGAAGGAGATATTGGAGCAGTTATGAAAATTGGAACAGTAACCGGGTCGGTGTGGTCCAGCAGAAAAGCCACCTGCCTGTCCGGTCAGACCTTTTTGGTGGTCAGCACACCGGAGGGAGAGCTGGTGGCGGCGGATCAGGTAGGCGCAGGGACGGGTGATAAGGTGCTTTTGGTCACCGGTACGGCGGCGTCCCGGTTTTGCATGGAAGCGCCGGTGGATGCGGCGGTAGTGGCGATTTTAGACCCGGAGAAATAAAGAAGGAGGAACAGCATGTCAGCCCATGAGATACTCATTTATATCATGGCAGGGTTTGCTCTGCTGGGAGCGGTGGATCGGATCTTCGGCAACCGCTTCGGCTTAGGACAGGAGTTTGAAAACGGCATCTTGGCCATGGGATCTCTGGCAATGGCCATGGTGGGGATCATTGCCCTGTCACCGGTGCTGGCATCGGTTTTGCGGCCGGTGATCGTGCCGGTGTATGAATTTTTGGGCGCAGATCCTGCCATGTTTGCCGGTACGATCTTAGCCTGCGATATGGGCGGCGCTGCCCTTGCCGCAGAGCTGACGGAGAATCCCGACGCGGCGCTGTTAGGCGGACTCATCGGCGGCGCAACCTTGGGCGCAACCATTGTCTTTACCATTCCGGTGGCGATCGGTATTTTGTCTCCGGAGGACAGTCCGGCTTTGGCAAAGGGCATCTTATCGGGTATCGTCACCATTCCGCTGGCGATTTTTTCCGGGGGTATCACAGCCGGTTTTCCTGTGGGAATGGTGCTGCGGAATCTGATCCCGGTGGTGCTCATCGCAGCGGTGATCTGTTTGGGTCTGTGGAAAGCGGAAAAGGCTATGATCAAAGGCTTCGGACTTTTCGGCAAGGGTATTATCGCCCTGATCACGGCAGGTCTGGCATCGGCGATCATAGAGGCATTGACAGGCTATGCCATCATTCCCGGCATGGCACCGGTGGAGGACGGGTTTTTGACTGTGGGTGCCATCGCCATCGTGCTGGCAGGCGCATTTCCGCTGGTGTTCATGGTGACGAAGGTCCTGAGAAAACCCTTGCTGAAAATGGGCAGGCTTTTGGGCATCAATGATGTGGCAGCCGGTGGTCTGGTGGCAAGCCTTGCCAATTCCATTGCCACCTTCGGTATGGTCAAGGATATGGATCATCGGGGGAAGGTGGTCAACATCGCCTTTGCGGTGTCTGCTGCATTCGTATTCGGTGACCATTTGGGCTTTACCGCCGGCTTCGCGCCCCAAATGCTGCCGGCAGTGATTGTGGGAAAACTGGTAGGCGGCATTACCGCCGTGGCGGTTGCTCTGTTCCTTACAAGAAGCAGGGACGGTCAATGACCGCGCCTGCACACGAATTTGCTTGACAAATTGTGGCGGTTTCGGCTATAATTGTCAGCGATATGAAAACGGCTGGGAAAAGAAGAGTACCCGGGAAGAAACGGTCAGAGAGCCTCGGTTGGTGGAAAGAGGTACGCAGAAGCTTGGGGAACATGGTCTTGGAGCTGAAATGTCGATATTTAGGCATTTCCGGGTGCGCCCGTTAACGCGTGATCGAGGCATGGATATGTCAGCTTGCCGCACCGGTGCGCAAGGACATGTTTTTGCAAAACAAGGTGGTACCGCGGTAAATTCTATCGCCCTTGCAAAAGGCAAGGGCGATTTTCTGTTTTGGAGGTTTTTTATGAGCAAAGGTAATTTTTACATCACAACACCCATTTATTATCCCTCTGCCAAGCTGCACATCGGTCATACCTACTGCACCGTGGCAACGGATGCCATGGCTCGCTATAAGCGGCTGACCGGTTACAATGTCAAGTTCCTGACCGGTACCGACGAGCACGGCCAGAAGATCGAGGATAAGGCAAAGGAAGCCGGCGTAACGCCCCAGCAGTTTGTGGATAACATCGTGCTGGGCGAGGGCGGCGTTCTGGATCTGTGGAAGCTGATGAATGTTTCCTACGACCGGTTTATCCGCACCACCGACGACTACCATGTAGCCGCGATTCAGAAGATCTTCAAGAAGATGTATGACAACGGCGATATCTACAAGGGCAAGTATGTAGGCAAGTACTGCAAGCCCTGCGAGAGCTTCTGGACCGAGAGCCAGCTGGTGGACGGCAAGTGCCCCGACTGCGGCAGAGAGTGCGACTACGCTGAGGAAGAGGCATACTTCTTCCGCCTGTGCAAGTACGCCGACCGGCTTCAGGATCTTTTGGAAAACACCGATTTCTTAGAGCCTCGCAGCCGTGTCCATGAGATGGTCAACAACTTCATTAAGCCCGGTCTGGAGGATCTGTGCGTATCCCGTACCAGCTTTACATGGGGCGTGCCGGTGGACTTTGACGAGGGGCATGTGGTCTATGTTTGGATCGACGCGCTGTTTAACTATATGACTGCGCTGGGCTTTGAAAACGACAAGTATCAGGAGGTTGCGGACTTCTGGCCTGCCGATGTCCACTTCGTGGGCAAGGAGATCGTCCGTTTCCACTCCATTATCTGGCCTGCTATGCTTATGAGTCTGGACCTGCCCCTGCCTAAGAAGGTGTTCGGTCATGGCTGGCTGTTGTTGGATGGCGGCAAGATGAGTAAGTCCAAGGGCAATGTGGTAGATCCCTATATCCTTGCCGAGCGCTTCGGCGTGGATGCTTTGCGGTTCTTCCTGCTCCGTTCCTTCCCCTTCGGTTCTGACGGCAACTTCAGCAATGAGCTGCTGATCTCCACTATCAACACCGACCTTGCCAACGATCTGGGCAATCTGGTCAGCCGTACTGTGGCCATGGCTCAGAAGTACTTTGGCGAAAAGCTGCCTGCCGGTCAGGTGGCAAACGAGGAGATGGATGCCGAGCTGGTGGCAATGGTTTCCGGTCTGCGGGCAAAGTACGAAGCCGAAATGGAAAAGTACGCCTTCCAGAACGCGCTGGCAGAGATCTTCAAGGTCATTTCCCGCGCCAATAAGTATATTGACGAGAATGCGCCTTGGGTGCTGGCTAAGTCCGAGGAGAACAAGCCCCGTTTGGCAAAGGTTTTGTATAACCTGATGGAGACGGTGCGTATCTGCGCAGGCCTCTTGATCCCCTTTATGCCTGCAACCGCTGAAGAGATCGGCAAGCGGCTGGGGAATGCCGACATGTGCTGGGACAGCCTTGCTACCTTTGGCGTGCTGCCGGAAGAGGTGGCTGCTGTGGCAGGTCCTGCCCTGTTCCCCAGAATCGATATGGAAAAGGAGCTGGCAGCTTTGGAAGAACTGAGTAAGCCTAAGTCCGATATTGAGATCGAGCCTTACACCGAGGAGAAGGTGGATTTTGACACCTTCTGCAAGTCTGATTTCCGGGCTGTGAAGGTCAAGGCCTGTGAAAATGTGAAGAAGTCCGACAAGCTGCTGCAGTTTACTTTGGATGACGGCACCGGCACAGATCGGCAGATCCTCTCCGGCATTGCCAAGTACTACAAGCCGGAAGAGCTGGTGGGCAAGACGCTGGTGGCGATCACCAATCTGCCGCCCCGGAAGATGATGGGCAAGGAGAGCTGCGGTATGCTGATCTCCGCTGTTCATACCGAAAAGGGCGAGGAGAAGCTGCATCTGCTGATGGTGGATGATGCCATTCCTGCCGGCGCAAAGCTTTGCTGACGGATCAAAAAAATAACGCAGGGGTGATTTGCTAATCACCCCTGCGTTATTTTTGCTTTCCCAACAGCTCCAGAATGTGGAGGCAGTGGGCGCGTTTGCATTGTAGCATTTGGGAGAAGACCTGCCCGTATTCCGGGTCGGTGCTGCGGACCTCGTATTCGGCAATGCTCTGCAGAGCCAAACGGTAGCATTTTTGCAGACCGGCAGCTACGGAATCCACGCGCTGGGGAGGGATGCGGGAAGCCGGCGGTGCGCCCCGAAGCAGAACACCGATCCCTTTTAAGCAGGCGCAATGGCTTTGTTCCTGCTGTGCCATGCGCAGAAGCAGACGGTGTTCCGGCCCGGAAAACCGATGACAAAGCTGCTGATACAGATCGATCTGATTTAAGGACTGGGCGATCAGGCCTTGCAGCCCATGACCGACTGCGGTGACAGCAGCGGTATCGGTGGATACACTCCGTACGCGCTGCCAGACCCGGGAGGCTTTGTCTGCATCGTAGATTTCCATGGGATCACTCCTTGAAAAAGGGTTTTGTTATCAGTATAGCGAAACGGCGATAAAAATCCTCGGTTTTTTTGGCGAAAGAAAAAATTCTTCTTTCCTTTTTCGTTCATATGTGCTAATATAAAAGAAAGACTGAACAAAGGGGAGTGCCTTTATGCCGAGAACCACCAATAAAGCCCAGCTGATTCTGGAGTTTGTAAACCGGTTCGTGCAGGAAAACGGCTATGCGCCTACGGTACGGGAGATCGGCGCGGCGGTGGAGCTGCGGTCTACCGCGTCGGTTACATACCATTTACAGCAGCTGCAGGAAAAGGGCCTTTTACAAAGCCCGGAAGGGAAGGGCAAGAAACGTGCCATCGTGACCACCCAGCGGCCGGGGCAGATCCCTGTCATCGGCGTGGTGACGGCAGGTGTGCCGATTTTGGCCTTTGAGAATATGGAAGGCACCATGGCGTGGGACGGCGATCCCAACTGCTTTGCCCTCCGGGTCCGGGGTGACAGCATGATAAACGCCGGCATTTTTAGCGGTGATAAGGTGGTTGTCCGTCCTCAGCCTACCGCCAATGACGGACAGATCGTCGTGGCCCGCATTGGCGATGAAGCTACCGTCAAGCGTCTGTCCCGGCGGAACGGACAGGTGTGGCTGCTGCCGGAAAATCCTGCCTACGATCCCATCGACGGCTCGGAAGCGGAGATCATCGGTCTTGTGAAAGCGGTTGTAAGAGAATATTAACCAAAAAGAAAGATCGCTTTTTCTACAAAAGGCGGTCTTCTTTTTTGTGCAAAGTGCATTTGTACAAGATAAAATGGAAAAAATTGCGTTAAAATATGCAAAAACATTTGCATTTTTGTATGCATTATGCTATACTATCAGCGGTTTTTATGAACAATACAAAAAAGAAGTAATTTTGGCGGCGAAGGATCGTCAAAAGAAGTTGAAAGGAGAAATGTTTATTATGGCTCACAAGTATGTTTATCTGTTCACCGAAGGTGACGGAAGTATGCGCGAACTCCTGGGCGGCAAGGGCGCTAACTTGGCGGAAATGACCAAGATCGGCCTGCCTGTTCCCCAGGGTTTTACTATTTCCACCGAAGCCTGTACCAAGTACTATGAGGATGGCCGCGTCATCAATGACGACATTAAGGCCGAGATCATGGAATACGTAGAGAAGATGGAAGCTATCACCGGCAAGAAGTTCGGCGATCTGCAGAATCCTCTTCTGGTCTCTGTCCGTTCCGGCGCCCGCGCCTCCATGCCCGGCATGATGGATACCATCCTGAATCTGGGTCTGAATGAGGATGTTGTGGAAGTTATGGCTGCCAAGTCCGGCAATCCCCGCTGGGCATGGGACTGCTACCGCCGCTTTATCCAGATGTACTCCGACGTGGTTATGGAAGTCGGCAAGAAGTACTTTGAGATCCTCATCGATGAGATGAAGGAGCGCAAGGGCGTCAAGCAGGATGTGGAGCTGACTGCCGAGGACCTGAAGGAACTGGCTATGCAGTTCAAGGCTGAGTATAAGTCCAAGCTGGGCGCAGAGTTCCCCAGCGATCCCAAGGAGCAGCTCATGGGCGCAATTCAGGCTGTGTTCCGCTCTTGGGACAACCCCCGTGCTAACATTTACCGCCGTGAGAATGATATCCCCTACTCTTGGGGTACTGCCGTTAACGTGCAGTCCATGGCCTTCGGCAACATGGGCGACGATTGCGGTACCGGCGTTGCTTTCACCCGTGACCCCGCTACCGGTAAGCGCGGCCTGATGGGCGAGTTCCTGACCAACGCTCAGGGCGAGGACGTGGTTGCCGGTGTCCGGACTCCCATGCCCATCTCCGAGATGGCTGAGAAGTTCCCCGAGGCCTTTAAGCAGTTCCAGGAGGTTTGCGCCATTCTGGAGAACCACTACCGCGATATGCAGGATATGGAGTTCACCGTGGAAAACGGCAAGCTCTACATGCTGCAGACTCGTAACGGCAAGCGTACCGCTCCTGCCGCTCTGAAGATCGCCTGCGATCTGGTGGATGAGGGCATGATCGACGAGAAGAAGGCAGTTGCCATGATCGATCCCCGTAATCTGGACACCCTGCTGCATCCTCAGTTCGATGCCAAGGCACTGAAGGCTGCCAAGCCCATCGGCAAGGCTCTGCCTGCTTCCCCCGGCGCTGCTGCCGGTAAGATCGTCTTTACCGCCGAGGATGCCAAGGCATGGGCTGCCCGCGGCGAAAAGGTGGTTCTGGTTCGTTTGGAGACCTCTCCTGAGGACATCGAAGGCATGATGGCCGCACAGGGCATCCTGACCGTCCGCGGCGGTATGACCTCCCATGCAGCGGTTGTTGCCCGTGGTATGGGTACCTGCTGTGTTTCCGGCTGTACCGAGATCGCAATGGACGAGGAAAACAAGGTGTTCACTCTGGACGGCAAGACCTTCCATGAGGGTGACGAGCTGTCTCTGGACGGTTCTACCGGTAATATCTATGCCGGCCTGATCGCAACCAAGGACGCTGAGATCGCCGGTGAGTTCGGCCGCATCATGGCTTGGGCTGACCAGTACCGCCGTCTGAAGGTCCGCACCAATGCTGACTCTCCCCGTGATGCCAAGAAGGCTCGGGAACTGGGCGCTGAGGGTATCGGTCTGTGCCGTACCGAGCACATGTTCTTCGAGGAAGGCCGTATCGGACCTTTCCGTGAAATGATCTGCTCCGACACCGTGGAGGAGCGGGAGGCCGCTTTGGCTAAGATCCTGCCCATGCAGCAGGCTGACTTCGAGGGCCTGTACGAGGCGATGGAGGGCCTGCCCGTTTGCATCCGCTTCCTGGATCCCCCTCTGCATGAGTTCGTTCCCACCGCTGAGGAAGATATCGCTGCGCTGGCTGCAACGCAGGGCAAGAGCGTCCAGAGAATCAAGGAGATCATCTCTTCTCTGCATGAGTTCAACCCCATGATGGGTCACCGTGGCTGCCGCCTGTCTGTTACCTATCCCGAGATCGCTGCTATGCAGACCAAGGCTGTTATCCGCGCAGCCATCGCTACCAAGAAGAACCATCCCGACTGGAACATGGTTCCCGAGATCATGATCCCTCTGGTGGGCGATGTGAAGGAACTGAAGTTCGTCAAGGATGTGGTGGTCAAGACCGCTGACGCCGAGATCGCTGCTTCCGGCATCGAACTGAAGTACGAGGTCGGTACCATGATCGAGATCCCCAGAGCCTGCCTGACCGCCGATGAGGTGGCTAAGGAAGCAGAGTTCTTCTGCTTCGGCACCAACGACCTGACTCAGATGACCTTCGGCTTCAGCCGTGATGACGCAGGCAAGTTCCTGAACGCCTACTACGAGAACAAGATCTACGAGAACGATCCCTTCGCTAAGCTGGATCAGAACGGCGTTGGCACGCTGATGGAAATGGCTGTTTCCAAGGGCAAGGCCAGCGGCAAGAATCTGCACTACGGTATCTGCGGTGAGCACGGCGGCGACCCCGTGTCTGTGGAATTCTGCCACAAGATCGGTCTGGACTATGTGTCCTGCAGCCCCTTCCGCGTACCCATCGCTCGTCTGGCTGCCGCACAGGCTGCTATCCGCGAAAGTGGGAAATAATTAATCACTTAAAAACCCAGTATTTACAAGGGTTTTGAGAGATTACTAAAAAACAATTATACCCGTGGTTTTTCGGAACCACGGGTATTTTTTAGTATTCTCTTTAACATTGTCTA
>JAZKXW010000097.1:0-6271 GCA_045611825.1 Faecousia sp. | reverse complement strand
GCAGCGAATGGAGCCGTTGGCAATGGCGGCAATGGTGGCGAATACCGCATCTTCCGGTTCTACGCCGTCGGGAACGAAAACCATATCGTGATACGCCCGGTCCGGGGTGTTTTTCACAATGGAGTACTTTTGATGGGGGTTAATGGTCATCATTCTTTTGCCAATATATTCCTTAGGGAGGTTTTTGCCCACGGCAACAACTGTGCCGCAGTTGCTGTAGCCTACGTCATAGCAGGGAAATGCGATATTATTGTTCCAGCCGCCATGGAGCATGGTCAGCTCTGTGCCGGTACTGATTTGGGTGATTTCTGCTTTTAAAAGCAGTTCGTCATCGCCGACTTCCGGCATGGGCCAATCTACAAGTTCGACTTTGCCTTTCTCGCTGAAAATAATTTTATAGTTTTTATCCATGAAGCATCCCTCCGTAAAAGATTCTGTTTTTATTATGCAAAAGAAAGGACTTGCGTTACAAGAAAGTCCTTTTGCTATCATGGAAAAAATTTCGGAAATAAAAAAGAGGCTGATGCAACAGCCTCTTAAATATTCGCTTTTCGCAAATCGCTGGGGGATTTTCCGGTGATTCGTCGGAAGGCGTGATTAAAGGTGCGGATATTTTCGTAACCGCAGTTGGCGGCAATGTCCGCTACGGTGAAATCGGTGGATTTCAGCAATTTCACGGCTTGACGGATGCGGAAGGTATCCAGATAATTCTTAAAATTCACGCCGGTGTAGGTGACAAACAGAGTGGATACATAATTGGGATTATAATTTAGTTCCTTGGCGATATTTTGGAGAGTAATGTTTTCGGAATAATTTGTGGAAATATACGTCAAGGCTTTTTGAAATTGCCGGAATTTTTCCAGACTTTTATTGTCGGCAGGGGTATCTTTTTCAAAATACCGAACAAGCAGCGCGTATAACCGGATAATGCTTGCCTGAATCAGCATCTCGTATCCGGAACGCATGGAAACTTTTTCGACGGCAAACTCCTGAAAGAACTTATTTGCTTCTTCCGTAAGACCTGCATTTTTCAGTTCCTCCCGGGAGATATGGCTTTGAATAAAGCGGATCTCCGGTTGAAGCCCATAGAGAATGTTAGGGTCAAACGTGCAGATATATAGTTCGCCTTCTTCAAGGGAGAGAATGTTGTGGATCTCTCCGCTGTGAATGACGATAAAATCGCCGGGTTCACAAACATACTGCCGGTCGCTAATCGTAACTAGGTGCTTCCCTTGCAGAATATACAAAAATTCCGTGCGCTGATGCCAATGAATATAGTTACCCATGAGTGCGCCGGTTCGCATCAAAGAATATCCGCGTATAATATTTTCGTGTTGAACGTTCATGTACATCCGTCCTTTTTGCAAGCGGTTGTCCTACTATAGCACAGTTTTTATAAAAAAGAAAGCCGCACTTTCTTTTGAAAGTGCGGCTTGCGGTTTATCTTGCACCCATGAGGATCTTTGCCAGTTCGGAATCTGCGTTGAGGATCACAGTCTTTTCACTTCCGGTGAGGCTGCTCTTCAGAGCGTCCAAAGCCAGTGTGAATTCGTAGAATTTCTTCTTGTCATCGGTGTCGTATGCCTCTGCCAGCAGACGCATATATTCCGCTTCGCCCTCTGCCTCCAACTTGGCAGCTTCCGCTTGCGCGTTGGACACCATGATGTTTACCTGCTTATCCACATCGTTGCGGATGATGCTGGCATCATAGTTGCCGTCAGCGGTGTACTTTTCCGCCATCTGATTCCGCTCGGAGATCATACGGGAGTATACGGCGTTCAGGTTGGACTCCGGCAGATCAAACTGCTTGATTTTTACATCCTGTACCCGGATGCCGTAGGAAGCAGCCTGCTGATCTACAACGGTGGTGATGTTTTCGTAGATCTCGTTCCGCTCTGCGCCGTCATTCATGTTGATGATGTCAGCCTGCGCCAAAGTGCCCATGGCAGTCTTGAGGGCGTTGTAGGTGATGGCGTTCAGCCGCTCTTCGGCCTTGGCGGTGGAGCCCAGCGCCCGGTAGAACTGCTGGGGATTGGAGATGTTCCACAGGATATAGCAGTCCACAGTCATGTTCTGCTTATCGGAGGTCAGTACCTCGGAAGGGGGAATGTCATACAGCTGGGCAGCCTTGGGGAAATACTTTACGGAATCCACAAAGGGGATCTTGAAGTGCAGACCGGCCTCACCGGTGGTGCCGACGATCTCAGAGGAGAACCGGAATTTGCAGGCATACTGATCTTCTCTAACGGTATAGATGGAGTTTGCTCCTACAATGACCAGCAACAAAACAACAATGCTGATAATAATACCTTTTTTCATTGCTTATTTACCTCCTTGTCCAATTAGATCATCCAACGGCAGAAGCATATTCACATTGTCACCGTTGCCGGTGTTGATATACAGCTTAACGCCGGGGAGTGTCTGGGAAATGGCTTCGTAGTACATACGGGAAAGGGTGATGTCGGGGTTCAGGGCGTATTCTTCATACATGGCGTTAAACAACGCTACCTGCTGAATGGCCTCGTTAATACGCTTCTGCTTCAGATACGCAGCGTTCTGGGTCAGCTTGTCAGCCTGTGCCTCTGCCTCGGGCAGCTTGGCGTTCTGGTAAGCCTTGGCATCGTTGACCACAGTTTCCGCCTGCTGCTTGGCAGTTTCCACTGCCTTAAAGGCTTCAATGACTTCCTTTGTGGGCGGTTCAGAGTCTTGGATTCTTACATCCACCAGCGTCAGACCAATGTCATACTCCGCAAGGATCTGGGTCACCAGTTCCTTGACCTGCATCTGAATGCTTTCCTTGCCATCTGTCAGCACAGCATCCACGGAAGTAGAGCCTACCACATTACGGACCTGACTCTGGATCACATTTCGCAGGATCAGCTCCGGGTCATTGGAGGAGAACAGGTACTTTTCCGGGTTGGAGATCTTGTATTCCACAAAGAAGTCCACATTGACGATGTTATAGTCGCCGGTGATCATCGTGCTTTCGCCGGCGTTGGACACGGTGGTGCCGTCAGCTTGGGTAGCATAGCCCAGCTCGATCTTTTGGTAGACATTGATGTCCACGCAGTGTGCCTGCTGAATGCCGAAGGGCAGCTTGAAGTGCAGACCGGGATCAGCTGTGCCGGTGACTTTTCCGAAGGTGGTGATGACAGCCTGCTGCTTGTCGTCTACGGTGTAGATGCAGGTTGCGACGGCGATCACCAAAAACAGCGCCACAACCGCAGCAACAACGATCTTGCCGATCTTGCCGAAACCGGCAGGTTCCTTGGGCGGTCTGGGCGTCCAGGAAATGTTTTCATTGTTTTCCATAATGAATGACTCCTTTGTTAAAATATTCAGGTTTTTAAGGTGGTTAACATGCGCTCGGTTTCCTGCCGCATCCGGGCAGCCAGCCAAGCGGTCAGCATAATGCGCAGAGCCAGCTTGATCCGATCCTTTGCGCCGGGGGAAGGCTCTTCGTATTCAGCCAGAGCATTGTCCAGCAGCGCATCCCGGTCTTCCGCACGGTACAGCTCTTTTGCGCTGGCAGCCAAGCGGACAAACAGGAAATACAACGCGGCATCGTCGATCATATCATCAGCGCTGTCATCCAATTGGCCGTTGATATAGTTCAGCAGACCGCAAACCTGCTCCATAGGCAGGACGCTTTTGAGCATGTTGATGGTGATGATCCGACAAAGCTGTTGCAGGGAATACCGCTTTTTTTGCGGCGGTGTCAGAAATCCGCGTTTGACCCAGTTCTGTATGGCATAAGGTTCCAGTCCGGTGATACCGGAAACCTGACTCAGGGAAATGCCGCCGGCAAGGAACATGGCAGAAAACCGATCCTCAATATAGACAGCTTCACCTCTTGGCATTACCAAAACCGTGCCGGGTACAGTCCAGTTCATGTGTTGTCCCTCCTTCCTATGTGGTATATTGATAATAACACATGGTCGCGCGATTGTCAATAGGGATTTTGTGACTATATTGTAAATTTGTGGCGCAAAGCAAAAAAGAACCGGGAAGGAATTTTCGTTCCTTCCCGGTTGGGTATTTTATTTTGCGTAATCAACAGCCTTGGTCTCCCGGATCACATTGACCTTGATCTGGCCGGGGTATTCCAACTCAGCCTCGATCTTCTTGGCAACATCTCTTGCCAAAATGATCATATTGTCCTCAGAAACCTCCTCAGGCTTGACCATAATGCGGACCTCGCGACCAGCCTGAATGGCGAACGCCTTTTCAACGCCGGGGTAAGAGCCGGTCAGCTCTTCCAGCTTCTGCAGACGGCGAATGTAGTTCTCCACATTCTCGCGGCGAGCACCGGGACGGGCAGCGGAAATTGCATCAGCGGCCTGTACCAGAACGGCGATGATGGTCTTGGGCTCCACATCACCGTGATGCGCCTCAATGGCGTTGACGATCACAGGATTCTCCTTGTACTTCCGGGCAAGATCTGCGCCCAGCTGTACGTGGCTGCCTTCCACCTCATGGTCGATGGACTTGCCCAAGTCATGCAGCAAGCCTGCGCGCTTGGCCAGCGCCACATCCACGCCCAGCTCTGCAGCCATCAGACCGGCAATGTGAGCAACTTCCATAGAGTGGTTCAGCACATTCTGACCGTAAGAGGTACGGTACTTCTGACGGCCCAGAATCTTTATAAGCTCGGGGTTCAAGCCATGAACGCCGGTTTCGTAGCAAGCACGCTCGCCTTCCTCACGGATGGTGCGGTCCACATCCTTGCGGGCCTTTTCCACCATGTCCTCAATACGGGTGGGGTGGATGCGTCCGTCTACGATCAGCTTCTCCAAAGCCAGACGGGCAATTTCCCGACGGACAGGATCAAAGCTGGAAACCGTGATGGCTTCGGGGGTGTCGTCGATGATCAGGTCAACACCGGTGATGGTCTCCAGCGTGCGGATATTCCGACCCTCACGGCCGATGATGCGACCCTTCATTTCATCGTTGGGCAGGGGGACAACGGAAACCGTTGCTTCTGCGGCATGGTCGGCAGCGCAGCGCTGGATCGCCAGAGAGATGACCTCACGGGCCTTTTCGTCGGCCTCGTCCTTCATCTGCTGCTCGATCTCCTTGATCTTCATGGCCGTTTCGTGACGCATTTCGGTCTCTACGGTCTGCAGAAGGGTCTGCTTTGCCTGCTCCTGAGTCAGGCCGGAGAGCTTTTCCAAGGTTGCCAAATGGGCCTTCTTGACCTGTTCGGCCTCTTCCTTTGCCGCGGCGACTTCAGCCATACGGCGAGCCAGCTCTTCTTCCTTGTGTTCGAAGTTTTCGGCCTTCTTATCGAGGGTCTCTTCCTTCTGTTGCAGTCGGCGCTCCTGCTTGCTCAGCTCAGCGCGACGCTCTTTTACTTCGCGTTCGTACTCTGTGCGGGATTTATGGATCTCGTCCTTGGCCTCCAGAAGCATTTCCTTTTTGCGGCTCTCACCGCTGCGGATGGCTTCGTTGATCAGACGGGTAGCTTCTGCCTCGGCAGAGCCGATTTCCCGTTCGGCAACCTTTTTCCGATAGGCGATACCCACGCCAAAACCGGTACCGATGCCGGCAGCTGTGCCAACGACGATCAAAATAATCGCTAATGTCAGTTCCATAACTCTCTTGCGCACCTCCTTTGTAGAATAGGTATGTCAAAGGGGTGGGCGCAATGGTCCCATGTTGTTCAGTTGTTCATAATATACACACAAAACGCCATGAGGCGCAAAACGCATTTCCCCGGTGACGATACCGGATTAGATAAAAATGAAACGCCGGGATATGTAAGCCCATACTCTCGCAGCGTACACTATACCGAATCTATTTTACATTCCGGAAAAAGAAAAGTCAAGGAAAAATATAAAAAAGGAAGGAGTGGCGGAGAGAAAATTCTACCCCCAACGGCAATGCACAACCGTTGACAAAGCCCCTGCCTGCGTGGTAGAATAACCCCGACCCATCAGGTTGTCATTGCGATCCGGCGATCACCCCGGTCGACAGCTGTCAAGGAGCGCCGACGACGCAGACAGATGTCGGGCACCGCAAACGGAGGAATTGGCAGACACATTTGTGTCGAAAGAAATAAAAGGTCGGGAGAAAAAGAAAAAATCGCAATTAACTTAATACATGCGGGCGTGGCCGCGTTGCTCCGCGCTGCCGGTGGCAGAAGCAGCGGAGCAAAAGCGAGTGCCGCGGTCGACAGCTGTCAAGGAGCGCCGACGACGCAGACAGATGTCGGGCACCGCAAACGGAGGAATTGGCAGACACATTTGTGTCGAAAGAAATAAAAGGTCGG
>JAZKXW010000096.1:0-3489 GCA_045611825.1 Faecousia sp. | reverse complement strand
GCAGACCTGCCAGAATGGCGACCGCCAAACATATCAGATATACTTCCATATTAGTACCCTTCTTCCAAGGTTTTACTTATTTCCGTGGCTAATCATACCACTATCACATCAATAGTGCAAGAGGAATTTATCACAAATATTAAAAACAAAATCCACCGGATTTTGACCGTTTTTTATCCGTCACTTGACACAAAGCAAGAAAGAAAATATACTGAAATCAAATTGACCTTGCAATTGCCGCAGCCTGTGTGGTCATCGGCTGTGCAATGATTGGAAAGGGGTGCGTTTATGACGCAGGAAACTTACAAAAAAATTGAAGATTATATGCGCGCATGTATGGATGATAGTGCCCATGACGAGGAGCATATCTACCGGGTGCTGAACAACGCGCTGGTAATTGCAAAAGATGAAGAAGCTGTGGATTATGACATTCTCATTGCCGCATGCCTGCTTCATGATATTGGCAGACCGGCGCAGCTGAAAGACCCCAATATCTGTCACGCTGCCTACGGCAGTGAGCTGGCATACCGGTTCTTGGCTGAGAACAGCTTCCCGATCCCATTTGCGCAGGCCGTTCAGGACTGTATCCGAACCCATCGCTTCCGCAAGAATGATCCGCCACAGAGTTTGGAGGCGAAGATCCTATTTGACGCGGATAAGCTGGATGTGGTAGGCGCTGTTGGTATTGCAAGAACTTTGGCATACCAAGGCACCGTCGGCGCGCCTATGTACACCCGTAACGAGGACGGCAGCATTTCCGGTGGTGAGGGCGATACCATCCCCTCTTTCTTCCGGGAGTATCATTTTAAGCTCACAAAGCTTTATGACCGGTTCTATACCGAAACAGGCAAACGGCTTGCGTTCCAACGGAAAAAGGCGGCAGAGGATTTTTATCATGCAATCTATGAAGAGGTCAACAGCTTTGACACCGAAGGCAGCAATTTGTTAGAAAACATTTTTGACAAGGAGTAAGGCTATGAAAAAATATATTTCCGGTTTGCTTTGTCTTTTGTTGCTTTTCAGCTTTTGCGCCTGCTCGCAAAACGCAGATACCGACTCCCCTACCGCCCCTGCGCAGATCGTGTATCCGGACGGATTGTCACCGGACAAAACCTTCTATCAACTGACGGACAAAGACGGCGTTGTGGTTCGGATTCCCATCGGTCGATCGGTTTCCAGCGGCTTCAGCGGCTACACACCTACCGCAAGCGCAAATGAGGATCACTCCGTCACCATGTATCCCCTTTCCCATCAAGGCGGTGACGTAACGCCATGCTCTTCTGACGGCATCTATGTGTTCTCCGAATATTCCGTTATCAGCTTTGGCTACGGTGACGCCATTCATCCCGTTACCGGCGAAAAGATCTATCTTGACAGCGGCAGTGCCTACTCTGTTCCGGAAAAATATATCCTCATTATTCAGTTTACAGATAAGGACCGCAACAGCGTACCCAAGGACTCCGATGCAGCCCATGTTATAAACATTTTTGTACTGGACTATAAGACAGAGCCAGGCAGCTTCTATTTCATGGAAACCGCTGAAGTCCAGTGCAGTGACAACAGGGTTTTATATTATAATTCCCGGGATACTGTTGAACAAGGCGCTATCACGACTGAACATGTGATCTGGACACATTACGACGAGTTTGAAGACAAATGGTACACCTATTACTCTATTCAGATATCACAGGAAGTCGATACATACGGTTGCACACACAAGCTCACCTACAAGGAAATGCAATGCGCATCCGATTGGACCGTTTTGTATATCGACGAGAGTACCTACGATGAAAACTATAATCTGGAAACAATGACCCGCTATCGCGCAGACGGCACACTGATGCTAAAAACTTGGTATAACGGTAGCGGCATCCCTGTTAAAGAAGAGGAATACGACGAAAACGGCGTATTAATCAACACATACTTCCATGAGCAAACTGTATAAAACAGCAGAAAAAGTGGCTCCTGCGACAGCAGGAGCCACAATTTTTTCTGAAATTACTTCAAAGCCTCTTCCACGGCAACAGCGAAGGAAAGGAATTGGCACTGGATCGGCAAAAAGCTGCCCAGAATTTTTACGAAGCAATCTATGCCGAGTGTACCGAATTTGATCAAAACGGCCGCAGCATACTGCAGGATGTTTTCGCATAGCAAAGACCGGTGATCCATCTTGGATCACCGGTCTTAATATTTACCCTTGTATATCTTGTTCCCGAGCCGCTCTGGCACGGTTAAAATATTCCTCACGAAGTTCTATGCCAAACTCATCGACGATATCTTGCGTTGTAAAATCAGGAGATTCCGACGACAAAATCACGGTTCCAATAAAGCCGTTGTCGTGGATTTTTACTTTTTCCCCATATTTGCGCTTGGCAGCAGCAAATTTTGCTTTGTTTTCATCCAAATGGCAAATCTTATAATCCAGATTGATCTGCGAGACAATGCAGGGGTAATAGTTTGTGGATGTCACCCGGGGATACCCCAACGGGTCAATAATTGCAGACCGCCCTGTGCCACCGGAAAAGCATTTGACAAAATAGGCACCGGTTTCATGGGCAAAAATGTTGCATAGCAAGCCGCCGTCAAAACGGGACGGAAATACCACCATATCACACTTGGCATCACGATACTTCTGTCGCAACTCCTCGAAATTCAAATCAAAGCATAGTACGACACCGACAGTACCGAAATCGCAGTCGAACACAGCTGTGTCAGCGCCGGAAACGATGTCATAAAAAGGCTTTTCCTCGGGCGTAATATAATTTTTATTATAGTATCCCATCACATTGCCACTACGATCGATCATAACGCAGCTATTGTAATGCTTTCCGTCCGGTGCGCACCGAACAATACCGGCAGCAATATAGCATTGATTCTCACAAGAGATTTGAGAAAGGGCTTCTACCATCATATCCCCGCGCTGGGAATAATATGTATACACCGCTTCGGCAGACATATTGCTTGGCTGGTCGCACATCTCCGGCAAAACGATCAAATCCGGTTTCTCCGGCAGCACTTCATCAATGTGCTTTCGGATCGTATGCAGCATAAACCCGAAGACATCCTGATCTTCCGGTTTTTCCAACACAGACGGCATTCTAAACGATACAGACGCTACTTTCACATATCTCGCCAAACCTTGTCTCTCCTTTCATATACGATACGATTGACGACATATTAGCACGATTATACTACAAAATCAAGCCATATGATAACTGCAGGAACCGGCTGGTTCCTGCAGTTATGTTTAAAAAACTCTTACTTCAGAGCCTCTTCCACGGCAACAGCCACGGAAACGGTCATACCGACCATGGGGTTGTTACCTGCGCCCAGGAAGCCCATCATTTCCACGTGGGCGGGGACGGAGGAAGAACCTGCGAACTGTGCATCGCCGTGCATACGGCCCATGGTATCGGTCATGCCGTAGGAAGCAGGACCTGCTGCCATGTTGTCGGGGTGCAGGGTACGGCCGGTGCCGCCGCCGGAAGC
>JAZKXW010000095.1:0-2175 GCA_045611825.1 Faecousia sp. | reverse complement strand
GCTGCATATCGGTGCGGCCGATCAAAAGACGGATGTCTATGTTAATCAAAACGAGGTGGGCAGAAACAAAGGCGGCTACTATGCCTTTACCATGGATATCACCGATCAATTAAAGGAAAACAATGAGCTGCAGATCCGCTGCACCGATGATCTGCGGGATCAGACGTTACCCTACGGCAAGCAGACCCTGAACCGGGGCGGTATGTGGTATACTCCTGTTTCCGGTATTTGGCAGACGGTGTGGCTGGAAAGCGTGCCCCAAACCTATATTGAAAAGCTGGATATTCAATGCGCCGGCGCTTCTGTGAAGATTGCGGTTCAGCCGGTCCAAGCAGGCAAGGTGATCTTGGAGGGCAGGGAATACCCCCTGACAGACGGAAGCGTAACGATCACACCTCAATCGCTGCATTTTTGGAGTCCGGAAACGCCGTATCTGTATGATTTTGCGGTGGAGACCGAAACCGACAGGGTGGAAAGCTACTTTGCCCTCCGAACCTTGGAGATCAAAGAAGTAGGCGGTATTCCCCGGCTGTGCCTGAACGGAAAGCCCTATTTTTTCCACGGTCTTTTGGATCAGGGCTATTGGCCTGACGGTATCTATACACCGGCAGACCCGGCGGCGTATACCTTTGACATTGAGAAAATGAAAGATCTGGGCTTTAATATGCTCCGCAAGCATATTAAAGTAGAACCGGAAGCGTTCTACTATCAGTGCGATAAGCTGGGCATGGTGGTTTTTCAGGACATGGTCAACAACGCTGACTACAATTTCTTCCGGGACACTGCGTTGCCTACCGTAGGCATCCAAAAGCTGGATGATACCCACTTCCACGCCGATGAAACTGCCCGCAGAGCGTTTCTTGCCGGTATGGAACGAACCGTGGAGCAGCTGAAAAATCACCCCTGCATCCTGTATTGGACTATCTTCAATGAGGGCTGGGGTCAGTTCGACAGCGACCGGGTGTATCCGGTTTTGAAAAAACTGGACAACAGCCGCTGGATCGATTCCACTTCCGGCTGGTTCCGCCGCAAAAATACAGATGTGGAGAGCCTGCACATCTATTTCGGCTCTTGGAACAAAGTCAAAGCAGGGGAGAAGCCCTTGGTGCTCAGCGAGTTTGGCGGCTATGCCCATCCGGTAGAGGGACATATTTTCAACCCGGATAAGGCATACGGCTACAAAGCCTGCAAGACGGTGGAAGATTTGCAGAGGGATATGGCGTCACTGTACCGGGAAAAGGTCATTCCTGCCGTGCCCAAGGGTCTGTGCGCCGCGGTATATACCCAAGTGTCTGATGTGGAGGATGAGATCAACGGCATCTACACCTACGACAGAAAGGTCTGTAAAGCAGATAAAGAAACGATGCTGTCCATCGCGGCAGAAATCAAACAGGCAATGGATACTATATAAATATAGTGAAATCTGAAAGGGAGGGGCTTGCCCCTCCCTTTCGTTTACCGGACTGCTGTAAGGATTCCCAAATACACGCTGACGCGTAATGAGGCGCAGGGGGGATTATACCGCCCTTCATGAAACACATCGTGCACCCCGGGGCAAGAATATGCCAAGCCTGCGGCTTGCATAAAAAAAGAAGTAACTTTTGTCAGACAAAAGTTACTTCTTTTTTTGGTGACCCGTACGGGAATCGAACCCATGTTACCGCCGTGAAAGGGCGGTGTCTTAACCGCTTGACCAACGGGCCTGGTAGCGGCGACCTGATTCGAACAGGTGACATACCGGGTATGAACCGGGTACTCTACCAGCTGGGTTACGCCGCCATAAATTGCCGCCAATTTCGCAAATGCCGAAATCAGCTTTGTCATTATATACAGTGTGTGCGGATTTGTCAAGAAAAATCTTTGCTTTTTTAAGGAAATTTTTGGTTATCGGGGCAAAAGGCGGGACATATCCGGGCAAATCGGGTCAGCATTTAGCTTAGACCAGGCAAATTCTCCCAACAATTCCTTGGCTGAAATGTCCGCTTGCACATCTATCAGACCGCAAGCGTGGGCAAGCATACCGATGATCTGCTCCGGGGTGCAATGATCCCGCAGGTATCCCAGGTCTGTATCCCGATCCCGCTTGCTCAGCCGACGTCCGTCGGGGGCGATCAGCAGAGGAACATGCCCATATGCCGGGTGGGGAAAACCGAACAGCTCCTGCAAATACATCTG
>JAZKXW010000094.1:0-4116 GCA_045611825.1 Faecousia sp. | reverse complement strand
TTCGATACCACCGGCTATGTAGATATCCCCGCAAAGGGCTGCGCCGCGGATCATGATCTCCTTCTTATCCACGCAATCGGACACATCGGTTCTGCCCACGCATTCGCCGTCGGACAGGCGGATCTTCACCACCTCACGGGTATGGGTGCCGTCGCCGTCCCGGTTTCCGATGAGTCCTGCGTAAATGAATCCGTCAGGATCGTAGGCAAGGCCGCAGGAATAGGCGGCATCGGCATCGGGATCATGGCAGCCCAGATCCCGGAATGTCTTGGTGCTGATTTTGAACTCAAACACATGGGCTTTGCTGAAAGAACCGAAGTACAGGCAGCCATCGGCATAGATCAGATCGCAGGCGCTGGTAGCTTCATTGTCATCGGTCTTAAAGCCGGTGTACTCAGTGAGCGCCTTGGTTGCCGGATCATAGCACTGCAGATAGTACTGGCTGCCTACGATCCACATTCTGCCGGAATCATCCGCTGTAATACCGCGACAAACAGTAAACCGGGTAACAAACTCGTCGTATTTCGTACCGGTCTCCAGATTATAAACAACTACCTTCTTGCCTTCGATGGGGATATAGATATGGGGCTGGCCATTGATCATGCCGGTAGCCGCATAGGTAGCCACCTCAAAGGTGGTAATGGCATTGTTGGACACTACCACAGAATTAGCCTCCCGGACGGGTGCGGTAGGAGTCAGCTCTCCTTGGGTAATGGTCAAAGACTGAATTTGCATATAACCCATGTTAGGGCTTGTAGGCGCAGCCTCGCTGCACTGCAATACCACATAGTACTCTGCATCACTGCCGAAATTCCAGGAACCCACAACGGTCTGCTGATTCCATTTGACATCGGTCGTGGTGTTGCCGCTGTAGAAGTCCACCTTGCCCACCCGGTTGTCAGGGGTCAGGGCTGCGCCGATATCCTGCGTGGTTACCGGCAGGACATACACAGAACCCACGCCGTCACGGAAGAAAGTACCGTGGGTCAGGGTCAGGGAGCGGACACCTGCGCCGGGAGACTTGATCCGGAACACAAAATAGTCGCCCACATAGGTAAACAGCTTGGCCTCCTTCTGAAAGAAGTGCGCGGAGCTGTCAACACTGCCGTAAAACTCCTCCAGCATAAAGTTGCTGGCGTTGTAACCGGTAGATTCATACTTCGCTCTGGTGGTTTCGATATAATCGTAACCGTGACTTCCGCCAATCCACACATCTGTCTTTTGCAATATGTAACTATAGTCCAGATAGTAGCCAATATTGTAGGTAGTGGTGGCTGCGGCATTGACTGAGACCGGCGCTGCCAGCGCAAACACAGATGCCAGTACCAACACCAATGCGCACAGGCGTTTTGCAAACATTTTCATAGTTATCCCTCGCTTAAGGCAAAAATTTACTCATACATGTTAATTGTACCATATATTCCCTGCTTGCGTCAACTGTTATTCTTCTTTGATTATCCATATTCCCCCAAAAAAACGACCTTCTCCGCAATTTCTTGCGGAGAAGGTCACTTAAGTATTTACACAGTCCGAACGATAAAGCCGTAGTCAATGCCCTTGAGCTCATAGGTCACGCTGTTTTGACCTATTGCCTGAGCTTTCACACCGCAACATTTGACCACCGGAATCACTTCCAGTTCACCATTGACAGCAAACTGATTCAGTCCGACGATTCGGGTATACAGCCATGTGTTCTCGTTTTGCTGCATAGCCTTTGCCCACTGGCTGCTGAACGTATCGGTGCTAAGAGGTTCTCCTCTGCCAAAGACTGCGGTCACCAAATGTTCTCCATTCCAGCGGACCTCTGTGCCGATCTCCAGACTACAGGCATTATTGGCAAGCAGCGTGTATGCCGCCTCTTCCGCGAACTCCATGTAGTACCAGACCCTGATGCTGGATGTTGTCTTTTCAAAAGCAGTATCTACGCGGAAGGTATAGGCAAAGAAGCGATAACCCTTGGCGTGTCTGTCCAGCAAGGGCATCTGCTGATTGTCCTCTCGCAGCAGTGCGGTTCCCGAGACCATCAGAAGGCCCTTGCCTGCCTGAGAGTCAATAACATGACCCTCACCGGTAGCCGTAGCATCAATACTGTCACAGATCAGTGTGTAGCCGTTCAAATCGAGAATAGCGCCGCCTGTAATCATAACATCATCTTCTTCTCTGTCAGTCAGCAGTTTGATGACGGTACCGGCAGAAGCATCGGCAAGGGCATCCTGCAAGGTGGCGTATTCCGTTGCGCCGATAGCATAGATACTGCCGCTAAATGCCAGCTTTGCCTGATTCAGCTTTGCATAGTTCTTGATATAGCTCTTCTGGGCATTGGACATCCCGTCATACAGACGCATCATCTCATTGACAACCCTTTGATCCAAAGCGTTCAAATCCAACGCATCGATCCGTGCTTCCAGCAACGCCGACTCTGCCTCTTCCAACAGATACAGGCAGGAGATCAACGCCTTCTGATCCCACAGAAGGTTATCGTAAGCCTTTCTTGCTGCCTCAACGGCCGCCTTATCCTGCAAGGTAACCTTTCTGTTCAGTGCCATGATGGCGGTATCCACCACCAGTGCCGCAGCACGGTCAGCATCCGTCACATCCAGCGGGAACATGTAAAGCCGGCTGTCATTGACATAGTACAGGTTCTTATCCTCGCCGATCACATAGTTGCTCGGCGCAGCAACCGGCAGGACGGTATGCTGTGTAGGATCGTTGTAATTGATCTTGCAGAACTTTTGGCTGCCGGAGAAGTAGGTATAGATATAGCCGTCCTGGAAGCAAATATCTCTGGTTGTTGTGCCGCCGCCTGCATATTTGGTCTTGGAAATCACCAGTTCTTCCTTAAAGTTTGCTTTTCCCGTTGCCTTGTCAAAGGTAAAGGAGAACAGCACCTCGGACACGATGCCCCAGATCTTGCCGTTTTCTGCCATATTGGGGTCAGCCACGATGCCGCTGACATATCTCAGCCGCTCCGGCAGACCGTCAAACTCATCCCGCAGGTCGATTTCCGCAACCTTGCGCTTATTGGCAACATCGTATACAAACAGCTTGGCGCTGAGGGTAGGATCATCGCCTGCGCCGGTACCGCCTCCCACATGGGTCGTACCGTAGAGGTAGCCGTCATGATATACCAAAGAACCGATAGACTGATCCTTCACCACATTGCGTTCAATGTAGCTTTCGCCGGTCACCAGATCGTACCAGCCGATACAGCCGCCGCGGAGATAGCTGTCGGGCATTGTACCGGCAAAGACCTTGTTGTCACCGGCTGCCAATGCGTGGACACGCACCTGACTGAAGGGGTTGCCCTCCGGGTCATTGGTGTAGCGGAAGTCCAGCAGGACCTTGTTTCTTGCCTGGGATGCCGCAACAGAGCCTTCCTTATAGTTTTCGGTATCCACCTGCACCAGAATACCGCTCTTGTAGTTGCCCACAAAGAGTTTGTTCTGATAGGTGATCATACAGTCCGTCTGGCCGCTGGCATAGAAGTTGCCGGAGATGGCGCCGGTGTTCACATTAAAGGTAGAGCACTTATCGTTATTAAATGCGCCGATGTGGATATCGCCGGTGCCGGGCACGCCCAGTCCCAAAGAGTTGATAGACACACCGGTGCCATGTGTGTTACTGGCAGGAATCGGTATCTGGGTAAATGCCAAGGTCTCCATATCTAAGCATTTAACATTCATACCGCTCAGCCACATTAGGTGGTCTTTGCCCCTCAGCTTGGTAATACTGTCCGTGGAGAACTTCATGGTTGTCGTCATAGCGGTGCTGACAAATTTCACGTTACCGGTAGCATCCTCGATGCTATACAAACCGGCTATGACGCTGCCGGGTGTTCCGTTGTAAGCTGCGCTTCTCAGGCTGAAATAGTGCTTGCCGTTGTAGGCTTCGGATACACTGAAGTTGATTGGGTTGGTGACGGCTGTCTCACCGCAGTACAGGGTAGTTTGCTTCATGGTATTGGTATCGATGGCAAGCATCTTATTCATTTCGATACCACCGGCTATGTAGATATCCCCGCAAAGGGCTGCGCCGCGGATCATGATCTCCTTCTTATCCACGCAATCGGACACATCGGTTCTGCCCACGCATTCGCCGTCGGACAGGCGGATCTTC
>JAZKXW010000093.1:0-16686 GCA_045611825.1 Faecousia sp. | reverse complement strand
GGAATTATAAGCAGACAAAGAGCTGCAAGAACCGCCAGTGGCAGCTTCCAATTGTAGCACAGAACCTGTATGCATAAAAACAGCGAGGCAGCAACCCCCAATGTGAACCACACTAATTTTCTCACTATTCCACCACCCTTCATAAAAAGGACGCCGCAAGAAGCAGCGTCCTTCTTATTTAAATCTTAGAGCTCACATAATCATCAACAAGCGCCAAAGCATTATCCAGCTTTGTAACATCCTTGCCGCCACCCATAGCAGAGTCAGGCTTACCGCCGCCGGAACCGCCGCAGCAGGTACATACAAGCTTCACAAGATCACCGGCCTTGATACCCTTGGCAACAGCTTCCTTACCGCAAACTGCGAGGAACGTGATCTTATCCTCACTGACAGATGACAACACAGCTACGACACGAGCATCTTTATCCCGAAGTGTATCGCCCATTTGACGGAGCTTACCTGCATCCGCATCAGACACATTGGCGGTAAGCACATGGAAGTCGCCAACATTCCGCGCGCCAAACAGGAATCGATCAACCTCGCCGGCAGTTTCCTTTGCTTTGAAGGATTCGATCGCCTTTTTCAGGTTTTTGATCTCCTCGACCTGGCTCTCCAGCTTGTCTGCCAGCTGAGCAGGCTTTGTCTTCAAAATCGCACATGCGTTATATACGCGCTCCCGTGCTAATTCCATTTCCGCAAGGCAAGCCTTACCGGTAATTGCCTCAATACGACGCACACCGGAGGCAACGCTGCACTCACTCTCAATACGGAAAGGACCAACCTTTGCCGTATTATCCAAATGTGTACCGCCGCAAAGCTCAATCGAGTAACCACTCATATTGACAACACGGACGGTATCACCGTACTTTTCACTAAACAGCGCCATAGCACCCATCTGTTTAGCCTCATCGATGGGCATTTCACGGACGTCGATGGGATAGCCCTCCAGCACCGCGCTCTGCACCATAGCGTCGATCTTTGCCATTTCTTCGGCAGTAACCGCAGAATAGTGGCTAAAGTCAAAGCGCAGCCGATCAGGCTCCACAAGAGAACCGGCTTGATGGACGTGATCACCCAAAACAGCCTTCAAAGCCTTTTGCAGCAAGTGGGTCGCAGAGTGCGCACGCATAATTGCTTTGCGGCGTTCCACATCAATGTTGGCGCATACAACATCGTCGGTCTTAACCGTACCGCTGATCATGCGGCCGCTGTGCAGATATCTGCCGCCCTTATCCTTTTGGACATCTTCGACCTGGAAGCGGCTTTCGCCGACCAGAATCACACCGTGGTCAGCGACCTGACCGCCCATCTCAGCATAGAACGGGGATTTATCCAAAACAATAATACCCTTTTCGCCGCCGGTAATCGAACCGGTGACCTCTTCGCCGACACAAACAGCAGTAACCTTGGCGTTGCAGGTGTTGACGCTATAACCAACAAAATCGGTGGCAGGCACCTCTGCGCCAAAATCAATACCGGCCCAACCAAGATCTCCCAAAGCCTTACGGGCTTCACGGGCACGAATCTTATCTTCTTCCCGTTGCTTATTGTAAGCATCCAGATCCACGGTCATGCCCTCGTCTTCAACCATCTCCACAGTCAAATCCACAGGGAAGCCGTATGTGGCGGACAAAAGGAATGCATCCTCACCGGAGAACACCTTTGCGCCGGTAGCCTTATGAGCAGCCATCTTCTCGTTAAAGATAGCAAGGCCGGTATCAATCGTCTTAGCAAAGGTATTTTCCTCTGTCAGAACAGTTTTAACAATATAGTCGGCGCGCTCACGCAGGTAGCTGTAGTGGTTCTCGTTTTCCTGAATAACTGTTTCCACGACCTCATACAGGAACGGCTTCTTGACACCAAGAAGTCTGCCATGACGGGCTGCTCTGCGGAGCAAACGGCGAAGAACATAGCCTCTGCCCTCATTGGTGGGATTCACGCCGTCTGCGATCATAAAGGTGGATGCGCGGATATGGTCTGTGATCACGCGCAGGCTAACATCTGCCTTTGCGCTCTGACCGTATGCAGCACCGGTGATCTTTGTCACATGGTTGGTGATGTTCATAACGGTATCTACATCAAACAGGCTGTTCACATCCTGACACACAACGGCCAAACGCTCCAAGCCCATACCGGTATCGATATTCTTCTGTGCCAGCTCGGTGTAGTTGCCGTTACCGTCGTTGTCAAACTGAGAAAACACATTATTCCAAACTTCCATAAAGCGGTCGCACTCGCAGCCAACCTTACAGTCAGGGCTGCCGCAGCCGTACTTTTCACCGCGGTCATAGTAAATCTCAGAGCAAGGACCGCAAGGACCGGAGCCATGCTCCCAGAAGTTGTCCTTTTTGCCAAAACGGAAGATGTTCTCAGCAGGAACACCGATCTGCTTGTTCCAAATCTCAAAAGCTTCCTCATCGTTCTCGTAAATAGAAGGATAGAGACGGCTTTCCTCAAGGCCGACTACTTTGGTCAAAAATTCCCAGCTCCATGCAATAGCCTCGGACTTAAAGTAGTCACCAAAAGAGAAGTTACCCAGCATTTCAAAATAGGTACCATGACGGGCAGTCTTACCGATATTTTCAATATCACCGGTACGGATACACTTCTGACAGGTACAGACTCTGCGACGGGGCGGCTCTACCTCACCCTTAAAGTAGGGCTTCATCGGCGCCATGCCGGAGTTGATCAGCAGAAGAGACTGATCGTTCTGCGGAATCAGGGAAAAGCTGGGCAGGCGCAGATGATCCTTGCTCTCAAAAAAGCTTAGGAACATCTCGCGCAATTCATTTACACCATAAGGTTTTGTTGCCATTGGAATCGACCTCCAAAAAATATTAAAAAATAAAAACCCGCCCCTAAACATAGGGGCGAGTGAATCGCGGTACCACCCTAATTATCCCAAACGGGATATCTTAGATGCTCTGTAACGGGAGCAACCGTCCCGGTCATCCCGGGCAGCTTGGAAGTGGCTTGTCATCTTACGGCAGAGGGCTTTCACCATTCCCCTCTCGCTTCTGATACCGATCCGATCACTTAGCTTCCGCATTGCATTTACATATCTTCGTTATTCTACCACAAATCAGCAATTTGTCAACATTTTTTCAAAATCAAATGTGATCTTCCAGCCATCTAATTAGTGAAAGGCGTCCTTCCTCTGTCATAGGAAAGGTTTCTTCTCCTTCTATTTCGCTTTTTTCAAAGCAAAACGGGCCGTGCCAATATTTGGCTGTGATACTGCTGTTTTCCATATCCACTTCCTTTGGGGACTTCTTCACAACATTCGGCTCTGCCTTAAACCGAAACTCACCGCAGGAGCCGGTAAATAAGTTGCCCATAGCAAAGGTGTGCAAAGTTGGTAAATATATTTCCTGCATACTGTTGCCTCCGAGTTTTTTTGATATTATATCACATCCGGTCAAAAAATGTAAAGTCTGACTTGCATTCTAAACCGTCGCATGATAGAGTATTACCCGGTGATTATAAATGAAAAACAAATTAAGAGGAAGCATCCTTCTCTCCCTTGCTACAATTATATGGGGCGCCGCATTTGTGGCCCAAAGCGTAGGTATGGACCATATCGGTCCGTTTACTTTTCAGGCGGTTCGCTGTTTTCTTGCCGTCATCGGTTTGATTCCAGTCATTATCATTGCTGACAGGCGGAAAAACGATGGTAAAACCTTTTTTTCACGATGGAAAGATAAAAAGCTGTGGAAAGCAGGAATTCTATGCGGTATTCCCCTGTTCCTTGCCTGCAATCTGCAACAGCTTGGAATTGTCAGTACCGACGCAGGAAAATCCGGCTTTTTGACTGCCATGTACATCGTCATCGTACCGATTATCGGTATATTTCTGAAAAAGAAGATTACCTATATGGTTCCTATCAGTGTGGCTATCGCCGTTGTAGGACTGTATTTTCTCAGTTGTGTTGGTGTAACAGAAATCAGCGTTGGCGATCTGCTGCTGATCGGCTGCGCGTTTATGTTCGCTGTACAGATCACATTTGTGGATATTTTCGCACCGGATGTAGATCCTCTGCGGCTGAATCTCCTGCAGGCGTTGGTTTGCGCAATTCTGTCCGCAATTCCCATGCTCTTAACAGAAGCTCCCACTGTAGCATCTGTAATCGCCTGCTGGATTCCTTTGGCATACGCCGGATTCTTGTCAATGGGCGCCGCATACGGCTTGCAGATCATCGGTCAAAAGGATCTGGAATCGGCACCTGCCTCCCTAATCATGAGTTTAGAATCTGTATTCGCTGTACTGTTCGGCTGGATGATACTCGGTGAATCCATGACAGCTTGGGAGCAGTTAGGCTGCGCACTTGTGTTTATTGCAGTCATCCTTTCTCAGGTTCCTGCCAAAAGCAAGACAAAAGAAGCATAAAAGAACACCCACCTTCCGGTGGGTGTTCTTTTATCTGTCTTGCATAATGATTTGCTTCATAGCCTCAATGCCAACACGGACAGCTAAGGTCGTATCCTCGGTCATAGGCATTTCCAAACCTGCCTTTTCCCGTTCCTGATTCCAAACAGCGTGAAAGCAGCTTCCGCATCGGACGCCCAATGCAGATGCCACAACAAACAACGCTGCCGATTCCATTTCGCTGGCTTTAACGCCTAAGCGCTTCCAAGCTTCCCACTTTTGCAGCAGTTCATAGAAGACAGGTGACTTTTCAGGTGAATGCTGACCATAGAAAGAGTCTTTGCACTGTACAACGCCAACATGTACCCGATCTGTCAACTTCTCTGCAGCAGACTTCAGCGCGGCTGTAACAGAAAAATCAGGAACAGCCGGAAATTCAATCGGTGCATACTCCAAGGAAGTGTGCTCAAAGCGAACCGCACCGGTAGCAATAACAACATCCCCGGGCAAAACGTCCATGGCAATTCCGCCGCAGGTACCGATACGAATAAAGGTATCAACACCGATATTATGGAGTTCCTCCATAGCAATGGCAGCAGAAGGACCGCCGATGCCTGTGGAGCAAACAGACACCTTCTCCCCCAACAGCGTTCCGGAATAGATGTTGTACTCCCGATTCATACCAACATGAACCGGATCGTCAAAATATTGTGCAATCGCCTGACAACGGCCGGGGTCACCGGGCAAGAAACAATACCGTCCAACATCCTTAGGATTACAACGGATATGAAATTGTGTTCCAATATCCTGCATAAGATTCTCCTTTCTGTCAGAACAAGCTGACCTGACTGGTCTCCGGCATAGATCCGAATGCGCCGGCATCCTTCAGCATTTGGATATGGGTCTTAGATACCTTCGGACATGCAAGTGCAACTTCCTCAACCGACAGGAAATTCTTTCCTTCGCGGCCGTGCATCAGATCCCACGCAGCGCTTTCACCCAAACCGGAGATAGCGACAAACGGCGGACGCAGCTTACCGTCCTCAATCATGAACTTCGTGGCATGGCTCTTGTACAGATCAATGGGCAGGAACTCCAGTCCTCGAATGTAGAACTCATAAACGACTTCAAGGGTTGTCAGCAGATCCTTATCCTTGTCCGTTGCCTCCTCGTTATTGTCGATCGCATCAATATTTGCCTTGACTGACTCTACGCCGTTTGTCATCAACACGGCGTCAAAGCCGCCTTTCTGACTGCGTCGGTAAAAATATGCAGAGTAGAACGCAAGCGGATGATACACTTTAAACCATGCGATCCGGAATGCCATCATAACATAGGCCACAGCATGGGCCTTCGGGAACAGATACTTGATCTTTTTACAGGAACCGATATACCAATCCGGCACACCGGCATCAACCATCTCCTGCTCCGCGCCATCAGGAAGACCTCTGCCTTTACGGACAGATTCCATAATCTTAAACGCCCGTTTTTCCGGGATGCCGCAGGAAATCAAATAGAGCATAATATCGTCACGACAGCCGATCGTCTGGTCAACCTGTGCCGTACCGGACACAATCAAATCCTTTGCGTTGCCCAGCCACACATCTGTTCCGTGGGTGTAGCCGGAAATTCGCACAAGGAAATCAAATTTGGTAGGCTTTGTGTCCAAAAGAACGCCACGGGTAAACCGTGTGTTAAACTCAGGAACAGCCACCGCACCGGTAGGACCGAGGATCGGATCATCCTGATATCCCAAGACCTTCGAGGAAGTAAAGATAGACATGGTATTTTTGTCATCCAACGGTATCGTCTTTGCATCCACGCCGGTCATATCCTCCATCATACGGATCATAGTGGGATCATCGTGACCCAGCATATCCAGCTTCAGAAGATTCTCCTCCATGGAGTGATATTCAAAATGGGTGGTGATCTGATCGGAATTGGGGTCATCCGCCGGATGCTGCACCGGGCAGAAATCCCAGATCTCATTTTCCTGGGGAATGACTACGAGGCCGCCTGGATGCTGACCGGTGGTACGGCGCACACCGACACAGCCGGTTGCCAAACGGTTCTCCTCTGCCCTGCCTACCACCTGATTACGCTCCGAAAGATACTTTTTCACATAACCAAAGGCGGTTTTTTCTGCAACCGTTCCAACCGTACCGGCACGGAACACATGCGATTTACCAAACATCTCCGTACAGTAGGCATGGGCATTGGCCTGATATTCGCCGGAGAAATTCAGGTCAATATCTGGTACTTTATCACCGCCGAAGCCAAGGAATGTTTCAAAGGGAATGTTAAATCCGTCTTTTTCAAAGGGTGTGCCGCATTTCGGGCAAACGGCATCCGGCAAGTCAGCACCGCAGCCAAAGCCCTCCGGAACATCAAAAGTGGAATACTTACACTCCGGATTGGGACAACGATAATGCGGTGGGAATGAGTTAACCTCGGTAATGCCGGACATATAGGCAACAATAGAAGAGCCAACTGAGCCACGGGAGCCGACCAGATAGCCGTTTTCCAGTGAATTTTGCACCAACCGCTGCGCAGAAATGTAGATAACATCATAATGACAGTTAATAATGTCATTGAGCTCCGTTTCCACACGGCGTGTAATCAGCTCCGGCGGATTATCGCCGTAAAGACGGTGCATTTTGCCATAAACAAGGCTCTTCAGGTCCTCAACGGAATTTTCGATCGATGGTGCAAACAGATTATGCGGCACAGGACGCACCGTTTCGCACATGTCGGCAATTAAATTAGGATTTGTGATGACGATCTGCCTTGCCTTTTCCTCGCCCAAATAGGAAAACTCGGCGAGCATTTCATCTGTTGTCCGCAGATACAGAGGATTGTCACGGTCGCAGTCGTCAAAGCCCTTGGTTGCCAGCAGAATGCGGCGGAATATCTCGTCCTCAGGATTCAGGAAGTGGACATCACCGGTAGCAACAACAATCTTACCCAGCTCATCACCGATACGGACAATCGTACGGTTAAAGTTCCGCAGATCCTCGTCGGAATCGGCAATGGATTTTCCGTTCTTATCCTTTTGCAGCATAAAGCGGTTGTTGGACAAAGGCTGCACCTCAAGATAATCATAGAACGATGCGATCCGCTTTAATTCCTCATCGCTTTTACCGCGAATTACTGCTTGAAACAGTTCGTTATTTTCGCAGGCAGAACCTACAATAATACCTTCCCGAAGCTTAATAAGCTCTGATTTCAGAATGCGAGGCACGCGCTTAAAATGCTTCAGGTTAGAGTCTGAAATCAAGTGATACAAATTCCGGAGTCCCTGCTGATTCTTTGCAAACAAAATGATATGCTGCGCCCTGCGGTCATCTGCACGCATCTGCATCCGTTTGTTTTCCATAGCGGAGTTAATGCTCTGGATATTTTGGATCCCTTCCGATTTCATCATCTCAATAAAACGGGACATAATGAGACCGCAGATTGCCGCGTCGTCGGCGGCTCTGTGATGATTAAACGGGGGTAACTCCAAAGCCTCGGCTACAAGATTCAGCTTATGCCGAGTCAGCTTTGTCATCAAATTCTGGGATAAGACCAAGGTATCCACAGCGGTAAAATGATACGGAATCCCTACACGATTGCACGCTGCACGCAAAAAACCTGTATCAAAGTCAGCATTGTGGGCAACCAGTACACGATCACCAACAAAGTCAACAAACTTACGCAATGCATCTTCGATCTTCGGCGCGTCAACCAGCATATCATCGGTAATACCGGTTAATGCGGAGGTCTCCGGCAGCAGCTTGCGTCCCGGATCAACGAAGGATTGGAATCTGTCGATTTCCTTGCCGCCTGACATCAGCACTGCACCAAATTCAATAATTTGATCCTCCTTCGCAGACAAGCCTGTGGTTTCCAAATCGAAAGCTACATAAGGCTCGTCCAGCTTCATATCGCCATCGCCTACAACGGCAACCATGTCATCCACATCGTTGACATAGTAGCCCTCGCAGCCATAGAGAATTTTAATATCCTCATCGGTTCCTGCTACCTTTGGCGCACCCTTTTTCCCCTCTATGGTATGAAGCGCATCTGTAAAGGACTGTACGCAGCCATGGTCCGTAATGGCAATCGCCCGATGGCCCCACGCTGCAGCCTGCTTTATAGCGGCTTCTGTGCTGGTCAGGGCGTCCATGTTACTCATGGAAGTATGCAGATGCAGCTCCACACGCTTTGCACCCACCGCGGTATCCTTTCGCTTAGGCATCGTGCCCGGCATCATGGCATAGGGCTGTAAAACCATTTCATTATCAAATTTATTGACTGTGAGTTTACCCTGTACCTTTAACACCGCACCGGGCTTTACATTTTCCAAAATGGGCTTTGCTTCATTGCTCTCCATGAATCTGTTGACGCGGACAGATCCGTAATTATCCGTCATGTCAAAATTAATGACCCATGCGTTACGCTTAGGAAGTTCTTTGTGTTCCACCGCAAATACACGGCCTTCCACTACAACACTGCCCATGTTCAGGTCAAGATTCTTCATGGATACAGGAACACCCTTAATGCTCTTACCGAAAAAGACATCGCTCTGTTTTGGCTTTTCCTCCTGTTTTACCGCAGCAGAAACAGAAGGAATATCCCTGAGCGCATTTGTACGCAGCTCCTGCATCGCATCAAGAAGCGCCTGTCCGGATAAGTCCTCGCCAACGCGTATCTCCACATTCAGCTCTACGCCAAATCTCTCCATCGCAAACTGACGGACAGCAGGCAGGCACTCGCAAAGAACATCCTTACCGTTTGCCTTTAATTGGATAATCAGTTTTCCCTCTTCATAGCTCCACTGTGCGCCGGCAAGTACACCGCGAGCCATGGAGTTTTGATTTACAAACAGCTGCATCCAATCCTCGGGCGCAACAAACGGAATTTGCTCAGGGGTATATTCAGGGATAATGGTGACATCATGCAATCCGTAGGCATTAGATATACCGCGTGCAACATGTTCCAAGGATCTGTCTGAAACATAAGTATTAAACTGAGCGGTAACCGTCACCCTGCGCTTCTCGGGATCGATATCCGCAGCAACAATGGCCGCCTGATTCAGCGCGTTTTCCAACGCCTCAGGCGGCACATAGTCCGGAAACATATTTAACAAACCGATATGTTCACTCATAGGATTCCTCAAAGCTTTTCTATTCTGTCCAACAAGGCAGGCAGAAGCTCCTCATAGGGCAGCTTCATGACCTGCTTGCCTTTCTCAAACAACATACCGCAGCCATCGCCGCCGGCAATACCGATATCCGCTTCTCTTGCTTCACCGGGTCCGTTAACTACACAGCCCATGACAGCAACTGTTAAAGGCTTATCGCAGTTCTTCAGCGCCAGCTCAACCTTATTTACCAAACTGATCAGATCGATCTGGGTTCTGCCACAGGTGGGACAGGAAATAATATTGACACCCTCTGTGCGCAGTCCTGCGGCTTTTAGAATATCTTTCGCGGCATAGATCTCCTCAACAGGATCATCCGTCAGGCTGACACGGATCGTGTCACCGATCCCGTCAAGCAAAAGTGCGCCGATACCCATAGCCGATTTCATCAATCCCATCCTGACAGGTCCGGTCTCTGTGACGCCGATATGGATTGGATAATCACATTTGCTTCGAAACAGTCTTGCAGCAGCAACCATTGTCGGAACGGTTGAGGATTTCATAGAAACACAGCTGTCATAAAATCCGAATTTCTCCAGTAATTCCAAATGCTCAAAGGCGCTTTCTACCAAAGCCTCTGCTGTGGGATGACCGTATTTCTCCAACAGTTTCTTATCTAAGCTGCCGCCGTTGACGCCAATACGGATCGGAATCTTCCGATCCTTGCAAACATCCACAACGGCCTTTACGCGGTCTTCTCCGCCAATATTACCGGGGTTGATACGGATCTTGGATGCGCCGCCCTCAGCTGCTAATATCGCCAGCTTATAATCGAAATGAATATCCGCCACAAGGGGCAGCGGTGACTGCTTGCAGATTTCCGAAAAGGTCATCGCTGCTTCTGTGTTTGGAACAGCCAAACGGGCAATTTGGCAGCCGGCCTTCCGTAACGCATCGATCTGCGCCAAGGATCCATCCACATCCGTTGTTTTCGTGTTTAACATGGACTGGATAACCACCGGCGCGCCACCGCCGATGGGCACACCGCCCACATTGATCTGTCGTGTCATACAATTTACCCCTTGATGATCACAAAAATATCCTTAAACATAATAACTGCCATCAGTATCAGCAGTAAAACCATACCGACACCGTGGATATATCCCTCATACTTGGGATTAATTTTCTTGTGCGTTACCTTTTCATATCCTGTCGTAATAAGCAGCGCAAGAACTCTGCCGCCATCCAATGCAGGAATAGGTAGCATGTTCATCACCGCCAGATTAATCGCAAGGAATGCACCGAAATACAGCATATTCATCACAGCATCCAGTACTGTCGGAGAAGCCTGCGCAGTATCGGACATGATCTGCACGATGCCGACAGGTCCGGACATATCCGCAAGCCCGGCACGACCTGTCAGCAGCATTTGCAAGCTCAGGCGAACAGTACGGACTGTATTGATACAGCTGTTAACGGAGTATTCCAGTTTATCTACAAAGGACAGCTTTTGGATTGTAAAGTTCAAACCAAACAGCTGCTGTTCATTTCCCTCATCATCTACAACCGAATGGCGCTCCATACGAAAATCATTTAGGCGGACCTTTTCTCCGTTGCGAAGTACAACAAGATCATGAACCTCTCCGCCGTTGAGAGAAAGTATCATACTGAAATCTGAGTGGACATAGATTTTCTCCCCGTCCATTTCAATGATCTCATCCCCCACCTGCAGACCATGATCCCCATCTACAGTGCTGTATTCCTCAAAACTGCTGATGACCGGCACGATCACCTCTTTAACAGGCAGAAATACAATGGTCATCAGTAACACACCGGCAACCAGATTCATACCGGAGCCGGCAATCAAAATGATCAACCGTTTCCACCATGCAGCTTTTTGGAAGGAACGGGGATTGTCAGTATCCGTATCCTCGCCTTCCATGGCACAGTAGCCGCCTATGGGAATGCAGCGAAGGGAATACAGGGTCTCCCCTTTTTGCTTCTTGAAGATAGCAGGACCCATAAACATAGAAAACTCATTGACCTGCACGCCGGAAAGCTTTGCGGCAATAAAATGTCCAAATTCATGGATGAAGATCAAAAAACTAAAGATTAAGATAGCAAAAATAATACCCATGTGTTCCTCACAAAACCAATGTTGACTGTTTTACAAATTGCCGTGCCAAGGCATCGGCATGCAAAATTTGATCCAAATCAGGATCAGAAATAAAAGGTACGGCATCGACGGCATCCGATACAAGACGGTAAATATCGTAGAAGCCAATTTTATCCGCAAGGTAAAGCGCAACTGCTTCTTCGTTAGCCGCATTCATAACAGGACATGCAGTACCGCCAAGCTTGGCGCAGCGCATTGCCAAGGCAAGACAAGGAAACGCTTCTGTATCCGGCTCGCAGAAGCTAAGACTTCCGCACTTTGTCAGGTCCAGAGCAGGCGCAGGACAGGGCAAACGATCCGGATATGTCATAGCCAGCTGAATGGGCAAACGCATATCCGGGCTGCCAAGCTGTGCCATAACTGCACCATCCGCAAACTCCACAAAGCTATGGGCAATGCTCTGTCGATGAATGACCACATCCACCTGTTCCAGCGGAAGATCATACAGACGCATCGCTTCGATCACTTCCAAGCCCTTATTCATCAGGGTAGCGCAATCGATGGTGATTTTCGGCCCCATCTTCCAGTTCGGATGCTTAAGGGCATCGGATTTGGTGACCGCTTGCAATTCCTCCCGGGACATTCCAAAGAAAGGTCCGCCGGAACAGGTCAGAATTAAACGCTTGATCTGACGACGATCGCTGTTGCCCATCAGGCACTGGAATATGGCAGAATGCTCAGAATCCACAGGAATGATCTGCGCGCCGTATTTTCGTGCATGTGCCATAACAAGTTCACCGGCACACACCAAGGTTTCCTTATTGGCAAGCCCGATCCGTTTTCCTTTTTCGATGGCCGCCAAAGTGGGACGAAGTCCAATCATGCCAACCACCGCCGTGATGACACAGTCAGCTTCGTCAATCGTAGCCGCTTCCAGCAGGCCGGTATCTCCCCATAGAACGCGTGTCGGCAATCCTTTGATTGCTTCTGTAAGCTGATCGGCTGCTTCCTTGGATGCCATAACCGCAAGCTGTGGCTGATACTTCTTACACTGCTGCGCCATCAGAGAGACATTGGTTCCAGCTGTCAGCGCAGCAACAGGTATATTCAAATTATCAACAATATCCAGACTCTGCCTGCCGATAGAACCGGTAGAACCTAAAATACTGACACACTTTACCATAATTTACACCGCCAAAGGCAATAATATCAAAAGGATCTCCGCAACCGGAGCAACAACGATCATAGAATCGAACCGATCCAGAATACCGCCATGTCCCGGGATCAAATTACCGTAATCCTTAATACCGGTCTGCCGCTTAATAACAGAAAAACACAAATCGCCGAACACAGCGCAAACCGAGCCAACCGCACCATAGATCAGCGCAAATATGTAGTTCGGCGAAAATCCGAAGCACAGCTGCAACACCAAACTGTACAGCAGCATACCAACAACAGCGCCAATAATACCGCCGACCGCACCCTCAACCGTCTTTTTGGGACTGATGACAGGCGCCAGCTTATGCTTACCAAAAGCCAGTCCAAAGAAATACGCGCCGGTATCGGACAAAAACGCCATCACAAAAGGAATAAGAATAAAGAACCGACCGTTTTCCGTAATATGGATTCTCACAAGCGCCGCCAGAAGATACGGTATCAGCAAACCGGCTGCAAGGCATGCCAAAATATTCAGAAACGGCAATTTCATACCGCTCATCATAATCTCAGAAAACAGCACAACGAAAAACACAAGCACCATTGCCTGTGTCCAAACCGCAGCCCAGCCAAAATAACTCCACATAGAAGTCAAAACCGCCATCAAAGCGGAGTACAGCACCAGTCTGGGTGATTTTTCGATACCGGTTCCAACAAGTAATTCATAAGCTGCAATGGCACACATCAGCGCAAAGAGGATTGCAGTAAACACCTTGGGTGCGAATAATACGATGGCAAGCAGCAGCGGAAGCAAGGCTACTGCAGCAATAATCCGCGTCTTCATACTATACACCTCCAAAACGCCGGTTCCGACGGTGATATTCCTCGATAGCGGCATCCAGATCGCCGGGCTTAAAATCAGGCCACAGAACATCCATAAATACATATTCGGAATAGGCGGACTGCCACAGCAGGAAGTTGCTGGTACGCATCTCACCGGAAGGCCGGATAATCAGCTCCGGATCCGGTACATCCGCAGAATACAAATAGGAAGACAGCAATTCCTCTGTCAGATCATCAGGACTGTACTTTCCGGTGGCAACATCCGCCGAAAACGCCTTAGCAGCCTTAACAAGCTCATCACGGCCGCCATAGTTCAGGCAAAAATTCACCTGTACACCGGTATACTGAGAAGAGCGCTCATGCGCATCCATGCACAGCTTTTGCAACTCGGGACTGAGTCTGCTCAAATCGCCGAAAAAGCGGAAACGAACATGGTTCTTCTCCATATCCCGAAGCGCTTCCTTCAGGTACTTACCCAGCAGATTCATGATGCCTTTGATCTCATCCTCGGATCTCTTCCAGTTTTCCGTGGAAAAGGCATACACAGTCAAATACTCTACACCAAGGGTACGGCAATAATTGGCCGTACGGCGAAACGCTTCCGCTCCGGCTGCATGACCAGCTGTTCTTGGCAAACCGCGCTTTTTGGCCCAACGACCGTTGCCGTCCATAATAATAGCAATATGCCGCGGAGGTGCCGGTTTATTCACTTGCATAACGGATTGTGTCATATTGCGACCTCATATACTTAGATTGGGGGCGCAAGCGCCCCCAAATACAGCAATTAAATTGCCATCAATTCCTTTTCCTTTGCAGCCAGGGCATCGTCGACCTTCTTGATGTACTTATCCAGCATATCCTGCAGGTCCTTCTCTGCCTTCTTCTGCTCATCTTCGGTGATCTCGGACTTCTTCTTCAGATTCTTCACATAGTCCATACCGTCGCGGCGCAGATTCCGCATTGCAACCTTGGCGTCCTCAGCATACTTTTTGACCTGCTTGGTCAGTTCCTTACGGCGCTCCTCAGTCAGCTGAGGGAACACAAGACGGATCACACGGCCATCGTTCTGAGGATTGATGCCCAGCTCAGAGGTCAGGATCGCCTTTTGGATCTCCTTCAAGAGTTGGGTATCCCAGGGCTGGATCACCAAGGTTCTTGCATCGGGAGAAGAGATTGTGGCAACGCCGTTCAAAGGTGTCTCCTGTCCATAATATTCAACCATAATGCGGTCAAGAACCTTTGCATTGGCGCGACCGGCGCGAACCGCACCGAACTCCTCAGCCAAATGATCCAAGGTCTTGTCCATTTTTCTTGCATATTCAGTAAAATCAATGCTCATAGTTTAAGCCTCCTTAACGATTGTTCCAATATTTTCTCCGCAAACAACACGGATAATATTCTCGGGGTCTTTCAAAGCAAAACAAGCAAGAACCATGTGGTTGTCCATTGCCAGCGTCATAGCCGTAGTGTCCGTTGCCTTCAGGTGTCTTGCCAAAACCTCATCATAGGTCAGCTCATCAAACTTCACAGCCGAAGGATCCAGATTGGGATCGGCAGAATAAATGCCGTCCACATTCTTTGCCATCAAAATCGCATCTGCTTCGATCTCTACGCCGCGAAGCACCGCACCTGTATCCGTAGAAAAGTAAGGATTACCGGTACCTGCAGCAAACACAACGACCTTGCCCTCGTTAAGATAGCGGTCAGCAGTATCCCGAGTGAAATACTCGGCAAACTTATTCATTTCTACAGCGGTAAGTACGCGCGCATCCACGCCATGCTTCTCCAACGCATCCGCAACGGCAATGCTGTTCATAACGGTAGCCAGCATGCCCATGGCATCGGCATGGGAACGCTGCATTTTATCCGCGCCATCCTTCACACCGCGCCAGAAATTGCCGCCGCCGATGACAATTCCGATCTGTACGCCCATTTCCACGCATCTGCGAATCACTTCGCAAACCTCATTGATCACAGTAAAATCAAGACCTCTGTGGGCATCACCGGCAAGGGCTTCACCGCTGATCTTCAGAAGAATTCTTTTGTATTTGATTTCAGGCAAACCCGATCACTCCTCTCTATCATCCCCTATTTTATAATAAGACACTCAAATTGACAACTATAATTTTTAATTTTTAGAAAAAGTTTTTACATTTTTCATTTTCTGCAATTGAGCAGTTGCAAAATAGAAATCTGTCGGTTATAATATCATATTATTTATGCAAAAGAGAGGATGCAAAATAATGGCTGAAATCGCAGAAAGCAAAAATTTCATTCACGCCTTTATTGAAGAAGATATTGCAGAAGGCGGTCAGTATGCAGGGCAAACCGTGCATACCCGTTTCCCGCCTGAACCAAACGGATATCTGCACATCGGTCACTGCAAAGCGCTGATTATCGACTTCGGCACCGCCGAGAAGTTTAACGGTCTTTGCAACCTGCGCATGGACGACACCAACCCCACAAAGGAAGATGTGGAATTTGTCGAGGCGATCAAAGAGGATATCCATTGGCTTGGTTTTGACTGGGGCGATCGATTCTACTACGGCTCCGATTACTTTGAGAAGGACTACGAATACGCTGTTGAACTGATCAAAAAGGGCTTGGCCTATGTTTGTGAGCTTACCCCCGATCAAGCAAAAGAGATGCGCGGTGACTTGAACACCCCTGCCACTTCCCCCTGGCGTGACCGTCCTATCGAGGAAAGTCTGGATCTGTTTGCCCGTATGCGTGCCGGTGAGTTTGAGGATAACAAGTATACCCTCCGCGCCAAGATCGATCTTGCCTCCGGTAACTTCAATATGCGTGATCCTGTTATCTACCGGATTCGTCACATGCACCATCACCGGCAGGGTGACAAGTGGTGCATCTACCCCATGTACGACTTTGCTCACCCCATTCAGGACGCGCTGGAAGGCATTACTCACAGCCTGTGCTCTTTGGAATTCGAGAATCACCGTCCCCTTTACAACTGGGTGGTTGAAAATGTCTCTGTCCCCCCCCATCCCCCTCAGATTGAATTTGCCCCTCTTGGCATCGGCCCCACAAGGCTTTCCCAGCGCAAGCTGGGAGCACTGGGAGG
>JAZKXW010000092.1:0-1722 GCA_045611825.1 Faecousia sp. | reverse complement strand
TTGGGTTGGCTGCTGCGAAAAGTGGGTGCGTTCCCCAAGAGTATGTTTGCTATGGATATGGAGAATGCAAAAAACTGCCTGACGGTTCTAAAGAACAAGGAGATTCTGGCCATGATGCCGGAAGCGCGTCTTTCTACAACGGGCCGGTTTGAGGATATTCAGGGCAGTACCTATTCGTTTATCAAAAAGTCCGGCGTGGATGTTTATACCATCAAGATCAGCGGCGATTATCTTGCTGACCCTAAGTGGGGCAAGGGATTTCGTCGCGGCGCAGTGGTGGAGGCGGAACTGGACATATTGTTCACCGCCGAGCAAGTACAAGCGCTTTCTATGGAACAGCTGCAACAAGGCATTGAGCGGCGGCTTTCCTACGATGAATGGGAGTGGCTGCAGCAGCACCCCAATATCCGATATCGCTGCTCCCACATTGCTGAAGGCTTGGAGAACATTTTGACAGTTTGCCCGGTGTGCAACGGTCAGCATACCCTGGTCACAAAGAAGAACAAAGTCTTGTGTGAGCATTGCGGTTATTTAACGGCAGTGGACAACCGATATCAATTTGATGCAGGTTTTCGGTTTACAGACCTTCGGCAGTGGTACGATTGGCAGAAACAGCTTCTGGAGCAGGAAATTGCCCAAAATGGTGACTATGCTATGACCACCAAGGTGGAGCTGCGGCTTCCCGGTGACGGAAAAGGCATGACCCGGCATGGCGGCTATGGTGTATGCACTTTGGACCGGGAAGGCCTTACATACTCCGGCACGAAAGACGGAGAAAATGTAGAACTGCATTTTTCCATTCAGCGCATTTATCGGCTGCTTTTCGGAGCAGGTGAGAACTTCGAGATTTATGATGGCACGCAGATTCTGTATTTTGTCCCGGAAGAGAGGCGCTCGGCAGTGGACTGGTATATGGCATCCATGATCCTGCACGATATGGCTGCAAAATAAGGAGAAATTATGAACCTTATAAAAGAGAGAATTACCAAAAAGCAAGAGCAGGCGTATTCCAATATCAGCGTCCGTTCTTTTGTGATAGTAGCAGCGCTTTTGCTGGCAATATTGGTTTTTTGTGGTTCCTTATCCTACTTTATTCCGCAGGGCAGTTTTGCAACAGATGTAAATAACAATATCATTCCCGGTACATATGAAAAAGGCAAGGTAGAGGGTGTTGCACTTTGGCGGGTGCTTACCGCACCGGTGCGTGTTTTTGCGTCCGAGGATGCGGTCACTATCATTGTGATCAGTGTTTTCTTGCTGATCATGAGTGGTGTGTTCAATCTGTTGGACAAGACAGATGGTATCAAGACCTTTATTCACTACATTATGGAGCGCTTGCGAGACCGTGGCGGACCGGTGGTTTGCATTACTGTATTGATCTTTATGCTCTTCGGTAGCCTTTTTGGTATGTTTGAAGAGCTGGTAACGCTGCTTCCGCTTATCATTGTATTTATGCTTTCTATGAATTTGGACACAATGGTGGGTTTGGGCGCTTGCCTGATGGCAGCTTGTTTTGGCTTTTCCACCGCTATCACAAATCCTTTCTCCGTGGGTACGGCCGCGCAGCTGGCGGGAATCCATGTGTCCTCCGGCGTATGGCTTAGAATGCTGTTCTTTGTGATCGTATACGGATTGCTGTGTGCATTTTTGCTGGGATACCTGAAAAAGATCCGCCGTGCTCCTGCCGTGTCTCCCACTTATGAGGCTGACCTAAAAAGGCGG
>JAZKXW010000091.1:0-6465 GCA_045611825.1 Faecousia sp. | reverse complement strand
ACATAAAAACCCTTTCTTGCCGGGAAGCCCCGGCAGGCAAACTCGCTACCAACCTGCGAGAAATGCGTAGGGCATCCTTTTGTCAGCCCGGTAACGCACAATGTACAATCCGTTTCGTAGGGGCGCATCACGATGCGCCCGCGGGCGATTCATGAATCGCCCCTACACCCCTAACGCACGCCTGCGCCAAAAGATCCGCTGATCTCATAACACCCCAAAGTCCTTACGGCAGCGAGAGATTTTTCGTCAGGCGAAGGTTGCAAGCCTCCATCATACTTTGTGTATATGGGGGCTTGCAAAACGCACGACTGGCGAAAAAGATCCGCTGCAAAAAGATCCGCTGCAAAAAAGACCAACCTGTTCAGGTTGGCCTTTTTTATTATTATTTGCCGGGACCTGCGGTATCTGCGCCGTCGCCTACCAGACCCAGCCGCTTAGCCGCATCCTCCCGCATTTTGTACTTCAGGATCTTGCCTGCCGCATTCATGGGGAAGCTGTCCACAAACTCAATGTATTTGGGCACTTTGTGCCGGGCCATGCTGGCCTTGATGTAGTCGCTCATCTCCTCCACCGTCACCGAGCCGGGCTCTTTCAGGATAATGCATGCCATGATCTCTTCGCCGTACTTCTTGTCCGGCACGCCGATGACCTGCACATCCTTGGTCTGGGGATGGGTGTAGATAAACTCCTCGATCTCCTTGGGATAGATATTCTCACCGCCGCGGATGATCATGTCCTTCAGTCTGCCGGTAATGCGGACATTGCCCTGTTCATCCATACAGGCAAGGTCACCGGAGTGAAGCCAGCCTTCCTTGTCGATGGTATCGGCAGTAGCCTGAGGCATCTTGTAGTAGCCCTTCATGGTGTTGTAGCCCTTGGCGCAGAACTCGCCGTTGACGCCGGGGCCTACTTCCTCGCCGGTCTCGGGGTCTACGATCTTGCACCGCACATGGGGGAATGCATAACCCACGGTATCGGTACGCACCTCCAGAGAATCGGTCCATGCGCTCATGGTGTTGCCGGGGGCGCACTCGGTCTGACCGTAAACCGACACAATGCCGTACATATTCATCTCGTCCGGACGGGCAGCCCGGCGCATCAGCTCCGGAGGACAGCCTGCGCCTGCCATAATGCCGGTGCGCATGTGGCTGAAATCGGTCTTGCGGTAGTCCGGGTGGTTGAACATGGCGATGAACATGGTAGGCACGCCGTTGAAGCAGGTGATCCGCTCCTGATTGATACACGCCAGCGACGAGGTGGCAGAGAAATAGGGCATGGGACACATGGTCGCGCCATGGGTCATGGAAGAGGTCATAGACAGGGTCATGCCGAAGCAGTGGAACATAGGCACTTGGATCATCATGCGACCCGCGGTGGAAAGACCCATCCGGTCACCGATACACTTGCCGTTGTTGACCACATTGTAGTGGGTCAGCATAACGCCCTTGGGGAAGCCGGTGGTACCGGAGGTGTACTGCATGTTGCACACATCGTCGGGACGGACGGCGGCAGCCATCTGGGCCACCTGTTCCCGGCTGACCAGCTCGTACCGGTCCATAGCCTCGTCAAAGGTCAGGCAGCCGGGCTGCTTGAAGCCCACGGTGATCACATTGCGCAGGAAAGGCAGCCGCTTGCTGTGCAAGGGCTCACCCGGCTTGATATCCCTGAGCTCGGGGCAAAGCTCGTTGATGATCTTAGCATAATCGGAATCCAGACAGGAATCGATCATCACCAAGGTGTGGGTATCGGACTGCCGCAGCAGATACTCCGCCTCATGGATCTTGTAGGCGGTATTAACGGTGACCAGCACCGCGCCGATCTTGGTGGTCGCCCAGAAGGTAATGTACCACGCCGGCACATTGGTTGCCCAAATGGCCACCTTAGAACCGGCCTTGACGCCCAAAGACACCAGCGCTCTTGCAAACCGGTCCACATCCTCCCGGAACTGGGCATAGGTACGGGTGTAGTCCAAGGTGGTGTACTTAAAGCAATACTGATCCGGAAATTCCTCTGCCACCCGATCCAGCACTTGGGGGAAGGTCAGGTTGATCAGCTCATCCTTTTTCCAAATGTACTGACCGGTACCGTCATGGTTGGGATAAAGCTTTTTCTGCATACCCCGGGTAGAATGGAACCGGGACATATAGTTGACAAAGTAAGGGAAAATGACCTCCGGGTCCTGCAGATCCTCCAGCCATTCCGGCTTCCACTCCAGAGAGATAAAGCCGTCGTAGTTGACGGAAGACAGGGCGCGCATCACATCGTCGATGGGCATCGTACCCTCACCGATGAGCTGATAAGCGCCGGTATCGTCGGAGTCACGCAAATGGACATGGCACACATAGGCGCCCAGATTCTTAATGGTAGCGTCGCCGCTTTCCCCGAAATCCCGGTAAGGATGATGCACATCCCACAAAGCGCCCAGATTGTCGCTGGCAAACCGGTCCAGCATCTTCCGCAGACGGGCGGTATCGGCATAAATGCCGCTGGTTTTCAACAGCAGGCAGACCCCTGCCTTCTCCGCCTCGGCCACCAAAGTCTCCAGCGCGGCAAAGACCGCCTCTTCCCGATCGTGCAAGGCGCAGGCCACCACATACTTGACCTGTGCGTTCCGGGCAACCTCCATCAGCTCTGTCAGCACTTCCATAGAGCCGTCTCCGGCGGACAGATCGCAGGAGGTATCCAAGCAGGGAATGGTCAGCTTCTTTTCCCGCAGATCCCGGACGGTAGCGGCGATCTGGTACTTGTGCAAAGGACCGCCCTTGGCCTGCAGAGCGTCGAACTTGGGCAGATTGTAGACCTCAATGCCGGTAAAGCCCATATCCAAGGCAGTTGCCACCATTTCGTCCCATGTCAGGTTTGGCCAGCCACGGGTAGAAAAGGAAAGATTCATGCTTCATCCTCCTCGTAAACGATCTTGTTCAATGCGCTCAGGTATGCATGGATACCGGCAGCCACGATGTCCGTGGAAATACCCTTGCCGGAGTAGACCTTGCCGCCGGAGCGCAGCTTCACCACAGTCTGACCCATGGCTTCCCGACCCTCGGTAACTGCCTGCAGCTGGAAATCGTCCAGCTCGTAATGGCGGCCGGTGATCTTTTCAATGGCAACGAAGGCGGCGTCGATAGGACCGTCGCCGATGGACACGCCCTCCATGGGCTTGTCGTCCTTCATAAGCTTAATATGGGCAGTGGAGGAAATGGTATTGCCGGAGGTGATGACAAAGGTATCCAGCTTATAGGTCGCCGGCACCTGCAATGCGGCAGAGGCCACAATGGCATCCAACTCCTTAGAGCTGACCTGCTCCTTTTTGGCGGCGATCCGGCGGAAGGCGTCATAGACCCTGACCCGGTCCTCCTCGGACAGATCGTAGCCCAGCTGCTCCGCCACCTTGGTAACGGCGGCAATATCATCATGAGCAGTCAGATATACGCCTTCCTCCGCCTGTGCGGCAGACAGGACACCGGCCTTATTCTTGCCGGCCTGACAGATCTGATTCACCCGATCCATGATCCGGCTGACTTGGGTCATTTCCACAGAGCTGACTGCGCCTAAGGTATCCCCTCTTGCAGACAGGATCTTGGCAAGATTGGCCAAATTGGCGGTGTCAATGGGATAGACGGCAGCCTTCAGCTCTGCTGCGCCGGCAGTGGCAGCGGCAATGGCGCAGGCATCTGCCATAGACAGGCTGTTGCTGCAGCGCACACCCACGCTGACCTTGGACAGGTCCGTATTTTGGGTAATTTCTTCCACAAATTTGGCAAATTCACCTGGCAGCATGGTGCCTGCGGTGTCACACAAAGTCACCGTAGCAGCGCCGGCAGAGACCGCCGCCTCCAGCACCTTGGCAAGGAACTGCTTATCCGCCCGGGTGGCATCGTCTGCCAAAAATTCCACATCGGCGCACAGGGCCTTGCAGGCCTTTACGGTGTCCGCCACAGCACAGAGCATGGCGTCGGGCTTTTTGTGGAACAGATATTCCATCTGTACCGCGCTGACAGCGGCGCAGACCTGCAGCCGGGGATGCTTTGCCTGCTGCAAAGCCGCCCAGACCTGAGCAGGGCCGTCCTCGGTCAGACTGACCGGCACAGCAACAATGCTGTTTGCCACAGCGGTGGCGATGGACTTGATCCGCAGGCTGTCGATCCGGGGATTTTCCACCCCCTCCAATTCGATCACCGACACACCCAGCTTGTCCAGCAGCTTGGCAAGCTCGATCTTCTCCTTAAAAGACAGGTGAAAGCCATCCGCCACCTGCTTCATCGTCACATCAGAAAGCTTAATTCTGTTCATGATCCACAACTCCTTTACAATGAAAAAATCCCCGAGATCAAAAGATCTCAGGGACGAATCAAATTCGCGGTACCACCCTGCTTATTTCCCCAAGGGGAAATCCCTCATTGGACTCCAACAAGTCCTATCCCTGTAACGGAGGAAACCGTGTCCCATTACTCACCGAAGCTTTCACAGGACCGACTCGGGAATCAGATCGCAAGACCCTTCCGCACCGGCTCACACCAACCGCCGGCTCTCTGCAGCTTTAGGAGAAAAGCGAATTTTCCGTCAATGTCTTTTCTGTATTGTGCCCTTATTTAAGCACATTCTGCCATTTTTGTCAATAGCGAACCGCATTGTTGTGATAATTGAACAAAAATCTCTTTTAATTTAACGGAATCTTTGACAAAAAGACATTTGACTTTCTGTGGCGGACATGTTAGAATGTGGATACATATTTAAAATGGCTGTGACGAAGACGGTCCGGCAATTCCGTACTTGCAGAGAGTCAGCGCTTGGTGAAAGCTGACAGTCCGGTGCCCAAGACCCATCACTTCCGAGCCGAAATGCCGAAGCGGCCGCTCAGGCATTTCCGTCTGCCCGCGTTAAGGGATAGCGCTTGTCGGAGCGTGAAGCGGCGTCGTCAGACGCAATTTGAGTGGTACCGCGGGTTTATTTATGCTCGTCTCAAGAACCTTGTGTTTCTTGAGGCGTTTTTTATTTTCAGAAAGGAGATTTACCATGACAAACACAAATTCTTCCACACAACTGATGGATATTGCCGCCCGTATCAGAGGTATGCGGGAAATTTTGGGCTACAGCATGCAGAAAATGGCGGAACAGACGGAGGTTACGGAAGAGATTTACCGGCAGTATGAGACCGGCACGGTAGATCTGCCTTTCACCTTCCTGCACAAGTGCGCCAAGGTCTTTGGCGTGGAGATCACCGTGCTGCTGGAGGGTCGCAGCGCCAAGCTGTCCGGCTACACCGTCACTCGCCGTGGCAAGGGTCTTGTTACCGCCAGCGAGGACGGCATCACCATTCAGGACATGGCGCCCATGTTCCGCAAGAAGCTGGCCACCCCCTACTGGGTCACCTACCAGTACTCCGCCGACCTGCAGAACAAGCCCATCCATACCGTTACCCACTCCGGTCAGGAGTTTAACTTGGTCATCAAGGGCGCCATGCGCATCAAGGTGGGTGACCATGAGGAGGAGCTGCACGAGGGCGACAGCATTTTCTACAAATCCTCTACCCCTCACGGCATGATCGCCATTGACGGTCAGGACTGTGTGTTCCTGTCCATGATCATGGCTTCCGACACCACCGACCAGCCCCTGTACATCGGTCAGAGCCGTAAGGGCAAGCCGGAGCAGAAGCTGCTTTGCCACAAATTTATCACCGCCCATGAGGACGAAAACGGCGTACTGCAGGGCGTTTCCTATGCCGACACCGACACCTATAACTTCGCCTTTGACACGGTGGACGCCATTGCAAGAAGAGAGCCCGAAAAGCTGGCTATGGTCCATGTTGCCAACGATATGACCGAGCGCCGCTTCACCTTCAAGGACATGAAGGACGCCTCCTCCCAGAGCGCCAACTACTTCAAGTCCCTGGGCATCAAGCGGGGCGACCGGGTGATGCTGGTCTTAAAGCGTCACTACCAGTTCTGGTTCGCCATTCTGGGTCTGCACAAGCTGGGCGCCATCGCCATTCCTGCCACCAATCAGCTGATGGAGCACGATTTTGTCTACCGCTTCCAGGCAGCGGATGTCAGCGCGGTTGTGTGTACCGCAGACGGCAACACCGCCGAGCAGATCGAGCTGGCGGAAAAGTCTGCCAACATCCGCCTGACCAAGATCCTGGTTGGCGGCAGCCGGGAAGGCTGGCACGATTACAACGAGGAATACGGCCTCTTCAGCCGCCGGTATGAGCGCACGGCAGATGCTCCTTGCGGCTCCGTTCCCATGCTGATGCTCTTCACCTCCGGCACCACCGGCTATCCCAAGATGGCGATGCACAGCTACAAGTACGCCCTGGGTCACTATGTGACGGCCAAGTACTGGCACCTGTGCGAGCGGGACGGCCTCCACTTCACCATCTCCGAAACCGGCTGGGGCAAGGCCCTCTGGGGCAAGCTCTACGGCCAGTGGCTCTGCGAGGGTGCCGTTTTCACCTATGATTTCGAC
>JAZKXW010000090.1:0-21620 GCA_045611825.1 Faecousia sp. | reverse complement strand
ACAGACCGAGACAAGAGATGCACCTTTAGCTCAGTTGGTAGAGCAACTGACTCTTAATCAGTGGGTCCCGGGTTCGAGTCCCTGAAGGTGCACCAATGGCCCGTTGGTCAAGTGGTTAAGACAGCGGCCTCTCACGCCGTTAACATCGGTTCGAATCCGGTACGGGTCACCATTCTTCTTTTGACAAGAAAAAATTCTTGACAGGAAGAGCTTCAGGTGTTATAATTCATTTTGCTATTAGAGCGGTTCACCGCTTTGATATAAAAGATGGCGAAAGCCATCCCATATGAGTTGGTTTTGATTGCCATGAGGGTCCACCTGTTCCCATCCCGAACACAGAAGTTAAGCTCATGTGCGCCGACAATACTTGGCGGGTGACTGCCCGGGAAGATAGGTAATGCCAACACAAACATTCCTCTTTAGCTCAGTCGGTAGAGCGACGGACTGTTAATCCGCAGGTCGTTGGTTCGAGTCCAACAAGGGGAGCCAAAAAGAACACCACCCAATCGGGTGGCGTTCTTTTTGCTTTTTTTGATGCATCTGCATCAAAGAACTACAGATGAATCGTCCGTCGCTTTACCGACTGAGCGTAGCGAAGGAGGTAGGGAGCGATGGGAGCGCTGCCGGTGGCAGATGAAGCGACCTGAGCGAGTGGCCGCGGTCGGCAGATGCCAAGGAGCGCTGACGACGCAGGCAGATGCCGGGTACCGCAACAGTTCATAGTAAATACCCGGTTTTATTAAGCAGGAAAATTCGGCCACCAATTCGTTGGTTCGAGTCCAACAAGGGGAGCCCAAAATCCCGAATGCGGAAGCATTCGGGATTTTACTTTTTCACTATTCACTTTTCACATTTCAGCATAGATGGGGAGCAGTGGAGTTCCGCCATGATGGCGTTATAGAAGGCAGTGGAGGATCTGTAACCGTATTGTTCTGCGGCTTCAGCCACCGACATACCGCTTTGTAAAAGCTGCCTTCCGTGCGCGATACGGTAGGCGCGGATGTATTTTGCCGGGGTAATATCCATCACGGAGGAGAAGAGACGGATAAAATAACTTTCGTCAAGGTTGAGCTTGCTTGCCAAAAGCTTTGTGGTCATGGTGGTGTATTCTCGCCGGATGATATCGATCGCCGTGGTAATATATGTATTTGATATATAGGGAAATGGATGCTTTGCATCCAGGGTGGCGAGAAATCCGCAGAGAAGATGCTCCAGTGCGTCGCGCTGCTCGTCGCTTGGTGGACTTTCAAGCAGGTTGTTGATGTATTCAAAAAAGCGAAAGCTGTTCAGTTCTGCTTTGTCAAAAGCAAGCAGGGTGTCGTGACGCAGGATTTGCGAATGATAAAAATCAAAATAGGTGTGGTCAAATGTAGTGGCATTTACCGTGCGAAAATCATAATTCTGCGGAATAATGTAGATTTGCCCGCTATGCAGAGTGTAGTCTCTTTGGGCGTACGAGATAACCGCCGTTCCTGCGTTGACGTAGTACAGCCGATTGACAATGCGGTCGGGATTGATCTGCCATACGCCGTTGACGGTCATTCTGCCGTAGCAGAACAGTCGAATGTTTTTCATAATTGCCTTGCCCCATAAAGTCAATTTTTATAAGATTTATGACGATGCAAAAGATTTTTAATTCCTTGCATCCGCTATATAATTATTATATCACTCGCAAATATGAATGTCAAAATTGAAAAGGAGATTGTTATGAAATCTTGGTTTAAGGAAGCAGGATTCGGCTTGATAATCCATTGGGGACTGTATTCACTTCTTGCAGGCGAATGGCGAGGAAAGCGGATGGATTATATCGGTGAATGGGTGATGTCAAAATACGAAATTCCCAATACTGAGTATGAGAAGCTCGCAAACGTGTTTAACCCCATCTATTTCGATGCAGAGGAGTGGGTGCGTGCAGCAAAGGCGGCGGGAATGCAGTATATGGTCGTTACGGCGAAGCATCACGATGGCTTTGCCCTGTTCCACTCTGCGGTGGATGCATACAATGTGGTGGATGCCACGCCGTTTGGACAAGATGTCATTCGTGAGCTTGCCGATGCTTGCCGCAAAAACGGTATGAAGTTTGGCCTGTACTATTCGCAGGTTATCGACTGGCACGAGGAGCACGGTGGTGGATACGATGCGGAATTTGATCACACCAATTTTGGTATGAGCTGGGATAACAATTGGGATTTTCCGAACCGTGACAAAAAGAATTACCGCATCTGCTATGAGAAGAAGATCAAGCCGCAGGTGAAAGAATTGCTTACGAAATATGGGGATCTGTGTCTGATTTGGTTTGATACGCCGCTGGATATTCCGCCGGAATGCTCGCGTGAGCTTTACGAAATGGTCAGAACATACCAGCCGCATTGCCTTGTCAATTCCAGAATAGGCAACGGTATGGGGGATTACCACTCCTGCGCTGACAATCAACTGCCCGACAGGGATACAGGAGAGTTGGTGGAAGCACCCATCACGCTCAATCACACCTGGGGCTACAAGGCATTTGATAACGATTGGAAATCGCCTGAAGTCGTACGGGACATTTTGGCAAAGTGCCGTGCCTGCGGCGCAAATATGCTACTCAACATCGGTCCAGATCCTTTGGGAAGATTGCCCGCTCCCACGTTGGATGTTTTGAAAGCTTTGAATGTGAATGAGCGCTGAAATATGCAGGATGTGTTTTTATACTAAGAGCTCAAGAAAAAAGACCGTTTTCAAGCGGTCTTTTTTCTATTCAATCCGAAGGATTGGTATGTAATCACGACGCAGTCGTGTATGTAATCGCCGAAGGCGTATGGTATCACGCGTCAGCGTGTATCTTTCCTTCGGATTGATTACATACCGCAACAAGCTGCGGATTACATACAAGGCTACGCCTTGGTTTTTTGAAGTTGCATTTTTATTCTGTGAGTCCTTTTTGACTAAATCCGTCCTTTTGGACGGGATAAAGCCATCTCCAATGGGCGAAAGCCTTTGATTTCACCGTGGGTCAGCACGATTACACTTTACATGAAATGAACAGAATTTGCGATATAATTATTTAAGGATGTTGCGCCGGTGAAGAAAGCCGGCGATTATCAGGTTCTATTGAAACAAAGCGGTTGCAATAGGACAATGCAGCTGATATAATCAAACGCGAGCAGGATTTTATCCCGAATATAAGTACTTTAACCCGAAAAGGAGGAGATCGTATGAAAACGACCATGTCTGTTTTGGATTTTGGCGCCAGATGCGACGGTACGGTTCAGACAGAAGCTATCCAGGCGGCGATTGACCGTTGCTTTCAACTGGGCGGCGGTGAGGTGGTCGTTCCTGCCGGCGAGTATCTTACCGGCGGTATCCGGCTGCGCTCGAATATTACGCTGCGCTTACTGAAGGGCGCGGTAATCAAAGGCGTTCGCGACCCTGAGCAGTATTATGGTTATGTTTCTGATCCAATCGAGCCCTTAGAGCCGGAGAGGATCACCGATGCCGGCTATGTTCCCCTTTGGACGATCCATGGGGAAACTGCGTATGATGAAAATGACAGCCGTTATCGGTTTAAGCGGCTTCCCGGCAGCCGGTGGAATAACGCCCTGATTCGTGCCATTGATGCGGAGAATGTGGCGATTATCGGCGAGGAAGGATCAGTGATTGATGGCGACAATTGCTATGATCCCATTGGCGAAGAGGAATTCCGCGGTCCCCATGCGATCTGCTTTTTCAATGTAAAAAATATTAGTTTTTCCGGTTATACTATAAGAAACAGCGCAAATTGGGCGCATAATATGCTCTTTTGCGAGAATATTGCCGTTACCAATATTAAGGTGGAGGCAGGTCATGACGGCTTTGACGCCGCCGTGTGCCGGAATCTTTCCATCACTGACAGCGAGTTTTACACCGGTGACGATTGCATTGCAGGCTTCGGTAATACCAATGTATTTGTAAATAACTGCATTTTGAACTGCGCTTGTTCTGCGTTCCGCTTTGGCGGTACCAATGTGTGGATCAAAAACTGCAAGGCATATGCGCCCGGCAAGTACTCTTTCCGCGGCGGCTTGACCCGGCAGGAGAAGATCGACGGTACAATGGCGGTAGGCAAACTGGCAAGAAACAATATGCTCAGCTTCTTTACTTATTACGCAGACTATTCCGTACCCATTCCGGAAGAGCCGGGCAACATTATAATTGAGGATTGCGAAATTATCGGCGCTGACCGTTTCCTGCACTATAACTTCTCCGGCTCAGAGGTGTGGCAGCGCTACCGGCCTTTGCGCAATATCACATTCCGGAATGTTCAGGCGACGGATATTGCAATGCCCATGACCCTTTACGGCACTGCCGATCGGAAAGTGGAACTGACGATGAAAAATGTGTCCGTGAAGATGCGTCAGGGCGTTGACTGTGCGGAATTGATCAAAGCCTGCAATTATGAGAAGATATCCATTGACGGCATGACCGTTGACGGCTTTTCCGGCGTGTGTATGATCCGCTCCAAGGGAGACGGAGACGCGGAACTGAAACGCATAATCTGCGATTCGGATCTGCAGGCCGAAATTTTGTACACAGACGAAGATTTTGTGTTTGGCTGGATCTGATTCCGGAAACCGCAGGGGAGATTATGTTCAGATATAGATGCTTTGCAGTTTTGAAGTGGTAACTTTTTTGATTAACAAACAATAAAATTCCCGGAATGCTGACGCATTTCGGGAATTTTTCGCGCAGTTAAGGGGAGGGGTCTTTTTGAGATGCTCTTCGGGCGGTTTTGTGCATCGGGGCTTTTCTTATAAAAAGCTGTTGACAAATTTACTCTAATGCGTTAGATTATATATGTACTCTAATGAATTAGAGAGGAGCACCATCAATGGAAACACCAAAAGTATTTGAAAGTGAATACCGTTTTTGCCTGATTCTGTGGGAGCATGAACCGGTAAAGAGCAGCGAACTTGTCAAGCGGTGTCAGGAACAGCTGGGGTGGAAACCCACAACCACCTATACTGTCATAAAACGCCTGTCTGAGAGAGGGATTCTCAAGAATGAAAACACGGTGGTATCCGCGCTGGTGACCAAGGATGAGGTACAGGCTGCGCAGATCAGCGAAATGGTAGAAAAAACATTTGGCGGTTCGTTACCTGCCTTTGTTGCGGCATTTACAAAGCATCAGAAGATTTCAGAGAAGGAGATCGAAGCTGTCCGGCAAATGATAGACCGTTACCGGAAAGGAGAATGAGAATGAGTGGATTTTTCCTGAAGATCTTGAATATGGGCATCTCTGCAAGCTGGGTCGTAATTGTGGTGCTGCTTGCAAGGTTATTGCTCAAAAAAGCGCCCAAATGGATCACGGTGCTGCTTTGGGCAGTTGTTGCGGTCAGACTGATTTGCCCTGTATCCGTGGAAAGCGCCATAAGCCTGATGCCAAGTCCCCAAACAATCAGGAAAGCACCTGACGCGCCAAGACCCGATATTGCCTCCGGCTTTGCCGTGCTGGATGATCCTGCGAATGACTATTTGTGGAGCCGTTATTTTGAGGGTGTTACAAGACCTGCCGGCCATTTTGAGAGCATTATGACGCTGTTAGCCTTTTTGTGGATCGCCGGCATCCTTGCGTTGCTTATCTATACGCTTATCAGTTACCTGCGGGTAAGGAATAAAATCGCTACAGCAGTTTTACTGCGTGGGAATATTTATCAAGGCGAGGGTGTGACATCTCCTTTTGTCTTTGGTTTGATTCAGCCGAAGATCTATCTTCCGTTTTGCATTGCTGAGCAAGATGCGGAACATGTGATCGCCCATGAATGTGCCCATATCCGACGCAAAGACTATATCTGGAAGCCTTTGGGCTTTCTTCTGCTGACACTCCATTGGTTTCATCCGCTGATTTGGCTGGGTTATATCCTGTTTTGCCGCGATATGGAACTTGCCTGCGATGAAAAGGTGGTAAAAGCCCTTGACAGGCAAGGAAGAGCCGACTATTCTCAGGCACTGTTGACCTGCAGTATCAGCAAAGGTAAACTTGCAGCCTGTCCCATTGCTTTTGGTGAGGTGGGGATCAAGCCTCGTATCAGATCCATCCTGAACTACAGGAAGCCTGCGTTTTGGGTGCTGATAGCGGCGGCGGTGGTGTCCTTGGTATTGGCGGTTTGTTTTCTGACAAACCCTGTAGAAGAAGAGAACATGGGGGTTCAGCATATTTCTGCAGTCCGGGTGGATTCGGATACGGTAGAATTGAAATTGCAGTATACCTATTCTACCGGCGGTTACAGCATTCGCTCGGTTTCGGAAGAGGAGGGGGAGTATTCCGGAGACGGTATCGTTGATTATGACGGTTCTCTCGGGAAATACAGAATCCTTATTAAGCTTGGCGATGCAGGCTTCTCAGAAAAACTTGCGGAACAATATCCTGCTGGGAAGGCGGTGGAATTGGAAAATGCTCCGGTCAAGATGCGATTCAAATGCGTTTATCCGTCGGATCACGGCGTCTTTCTCTATGTGGGATTTGATGCGCCTGTCAGCATTGACCCGGTAGAGTCTGCAAGGATGAACCTCTTTGGCGGTGTAATTCGAATACCGATTACGCAAAAAGCCACCCAGTAGGGTGGCTTTTGGGATAGTAGGGTATTGTATTGCTGAAAGTGTGTGCTATAATAAGGGGAGTTTGACGAAGGAGATTGCAAAATGGGCAAGTTTGACGGCATCCTGATCTGCACGGATCTGGACGGTACACTGTATAGAAACGATAAGACGATTTCTGAGGAAAACAGGGAAGCAATCGAGTATTTTAAGAGAGAAGGCGGCTATTTCACCTTTATTACCGGCCGTATGCCCTATTACTCTCAAAACGCATACAATGCAGTAAATCCCAATGTGCCGTTTGGCTGTATCAATGGCGGTGGCGTTTACGATGGCGAAAAAGGGGAGTATGTTTGGGTGACCCATCTGCCTGCGGATGTGACAGAGCTGGTTGCCTGTATTGAGGAGGCGTTTCCCGAGGCAGGAATTCAGGCCAGCACCTATTACCATACCTATTTTTCCCGAATGAATGATGCTATGGAAATCTTCCGCCAACGGTCAGCCCTTCCGGATCTCCGGAAAAACTACCGGGATGTGGACGAACCCATTGGCAAAGTCATTTTCGCAACATTCCGGGAAGAGGAGATCTTAGGAATTGAGAGGACACTCAGAAACCATCCCCGGGCGCAGGATTTTGATTTTATCCGTTCGGAACAGACCTTGTTTGAAATCTTGCCCAAGGGCGTGAACAAAGGGCTGGCCCTTGCCAAGCTGATCGAATATCTGCATGTGGATGCCAAGAAAACCGTTGCCATTGGTGATTACTTTAATGATATCAGTATGTTTGGACCGGCAGGTCTGGGCGTTGCCGTGGCCAATGCCTGTCAGGCGGCAAAGGATGCCGCGGATGTGGTCACCGTCAGCAATGAGGAGCATGCTATTGCTCGGGTGATTTACGATTTGGAAAACGGAAAACTGGTGTTATGATTGTAAAAAATGACCGGAATCGGAGCAATATTGTATTCTTGACTTTCCTGTGGTCTGTGCTATGATTTTGATAAGATTTAACACTTGGAGGAATCAGCATGCCTTATTCTCATGTGGTTGTGGTGGGTATCGATGGTGCCGGCAGCTTTATCGAGCAGGCAGATACCCCGAATTTTGACAGGATCTTTGCAGACGGTGCGGTGAATTACCATGCCATGTCCTGCTTTCCTACCATCAGCGCCGAGTGCTGGGGCGCTATGCTTCTTGGCGTTGGTCCGGAGATCCATGGGCTGACGAATGAGATCGTAGTCCACGAAACATATCCTTCGGATGCGAAGTTTCCTACATTGTTTAAGCGTATTCGCATGGCAAAGCCGGAGGCGGTCATGGGTTCTTTCTGCGCATGGCCTGCCCTTTGCAGAGGCCTCCGGGAAACGGATATTGGCGTAGCTTGGGACGGCACTTACCCGGATGCATTGTTAAACCCCAAGATCTGTGAGTTTATCCGGAAAGAAAAGCCTGACTTTTTCTTCATCCAGTATAATACTGTGGATGGTGAGGGTCACCGTCAGGGCTATCAATCCCCTAAGTATATGCAGCAGATCCATGAGGTGGACGGGCTGCTGGGTGAGGTCTATGAGACCCTTGCGGAAACAGGCATGCTGGAGGATACCTTGCTTTTGGTGATCGCTGATCATGGCGGTATCGACGATACCCACGGCGGCTGGAGCGATGCAGAGAAGTATGTTACCTTTGCAGCGAAGGGTAAGAATGTTTGTAAGGGCGCTTGCCCCAATATGAACATCCGGGATCTGGCTGCCATTGTGCTGTATGCCTTCGGCATTGAAAGACCGGAGATCGACGAAGCAGGCTGGACCTCTCAGATTCCAGCAGGCCTGTTTGATGACCCGGATATCCCGGAGTACCGGTACATGGATTTTCCCGGCGCAGCGCCGAGAATCTCCAAAGAATCCACCAAATCACAGCTTTTGTAAATATCGCCGCCAAGGGTTGCGCCCTTGGCGGTTTTCTGTATTGACGAAAGGGGCAGAGGGTGCTATGATATATTTATCAACTGTTGATAAAATAGAACGGAGGTTACTGTATGTCCATTCTTACTTATGATGACAACCATTTCCTGCTGGACGGAAAGCCCTATACCATCCTTTCCGGCGCCATCCACTATTTCCGTACGGTGCCGGAGTATTGGCGTGACCGGCTTTTGAAGCTGAAGGCCTGCGGCTTTAATACGGTGGAGACTTATGTATGCTGGAATTTGCATGAGCGCAAGGAAGGCGTTTTTGATTTCAGCGGCATTTTGGATATTGAGCGGTTTATCTCTATTGCCGAGGAGCTGGATCTGAATGTGATCATCCGTCCCGGTCCGTATATCTGCGCGGAGTGGGAGTTTGGCGGCATGCCCTCATGGCTTTTGAAATATCAAAATATTGCGCTGCGCTGTGACGATCCGCTGTATCTGGAGAAGGCAACGCCCTTCTATCAGCAGCTGTTTGCCCGTATTCGTCCCCATCTTTGCACAAACGGCGGCAAGGTGTTTATGGTGCAGGTAGAAAATGAGTATGGCAGCTATGGTGATGACAAAGCCTACCTGCGCAAGATTAAAAAGCTGTATGAGGATAACGGCATCGATTGCCTGCTGTTTACTTCCGATGGCACTTTGCAGGCTATGTTGGGCGGCGGCACATTGCCGGAACTGCTGGCAACCGGTAACTTTGGCGCAGGCATCACAGAGAAGCTGGGAAAACTGCATAACTTTAAGCCCCATCAGCCTTTAATGTGCGGCGAGTTCTGGGGCGGCTGGTTTGACCACTGGTATGATGCACACCATCCCCGGAAATGCGACGAGCTCGTGGAAATGATCGACGAGTTTTTCCAAAATGACAGTTCCTTTAATTTGTATATGTTCCACGGCGGCACAAACTTCGGCTTTACCAACGGTGCCAACCACGACGGTGTGTATAACCCCACCATTACCAGCTATGACTACGGCGCACCCCTGAGTGAGGCCGGTGATTTGACAGAGGCCTACTATGCTGTGCAGAAGGCAATTGCCGCAGGTACAGGCAAGCAGCCTCCCCAGATCGATGTGCAGGACACCCCCAAGGCCGCCTACGGCAAACTGCAGTTGGACTGCTGCGCGCCGCTGTTGGAGAACTTGGGCAATTTGGCAAAGCCGGTGTTCCACGCCTATCCCCAGACCATGGAGCAGCTGGAACAGGACTTTGGCTATATCGTTTACTCTACCGAGGTGGAAGGCCCTCTGGAGCCCGGAGACCTGTTCTTTACCCAGTTGCATGACCGTGCCCACATTTTTATCGACGGAAAGTTAGTGGGTATCCGGCAGCGCTCTCGCCGCATGGATGAGGTGCAGATCGGTCTTGCTGCCGGTGAGAAGATCCGTCTGGATGTACTGGTGGAGAATATGGGTCGTGTGAATTACGGCCCCAAGCTCTTTGACCGAAAGGGTATTGTAGGGGGAGCTCGTATTGAGCGCCGGTTCCACTTCGGTTGGGATCATTACTGCCTGCCCATGGAGGATCTGTCCGGCCTGCAATGGAAGCCTACGGAAAAGACCCAAGAGCCTACCTTCTACAAGGGTATTCTGAAGATCGAGGGTACGCCCTGTGATACCTTTGTGGCGCTTCCGAATTTTGAAAAGGGTATTTGTATCGTCAACGGCTTCAATTTGGGCCGTTACTTCAATTCCGCAGGACCGCAAAAGACCTTGTATATCCCGGCGCCTGTTCTCCGGGAGGGCGATAACGAGTTTATCGTATTTGAAACCGACAGCTGCACCGAGCCGACAGTAGAATTCCGGGATACTCCCGATTTGGGGTAAGCCTATGGCGCAGTATGAACTGGTACGGGAGATTCCGAATCTCTGCCGCAACAATCAAATGCGGGATGTGTTCATCGAGGAGATCGAAACTGATGATCCCGTGGAATATGTGAGAAGCTTTCTGCGAAAATCCCAAGTGGAAATTTCCGTGGACAGGAAACAGGGCGGAGTGGTGACGGTGTTTGCCGTAGAACCCGGTCTGACCCAAAAGTTTATCTTCACACCGATTGACTGATAAAAACCGCTGACGAGGGCGCATCGCCCTTGTCAGCGGTTCTCGTTTGTTATAAAGGAAGAAAAGCAGCGGCAACGGCAAATACCACAGCCGGAAGCATGTTTGCAACCCGTACCTTTTTGCCCCAAACCAGATTGACACCCACACAGAAGATGAGAATCGAGCCGATCATGGATAGGTTGGCAAGGGCAGTTTCCGTCATAATGGGGCGCAGCAGGCTGGACAGCGCCGTGACAGAGCCCTGCAGCAGCGCCACAGGAATGGCAGAGAAGATACAGCCTTTTCCCAGCGCGCAGGTCATCACCATGATGATAATAAGGTCTAAAACAGCTTTGGTCGCCAAGGTGGTGTAGTTGCCGGTCAGCCCGTCCTGTATGGAGCCTACGATGGCCATAGCGCCGATGCAGACAGTCAGAGAGGCGGTGACAAAGGCGTTTACAAAGCCTGCGTCTTTTGCGTTGCCGGTTTTTTGCTTCAGCCATTGACCGAAACGCTCAAATCCACTTTCGATACTGATGAGTTCGCCGATAAAAGTACCCAGCGCAAGACAGCCGACTACCAGCATGGTGCCGGTGCTGATAAGATGTTCTCCGTTGATTCGGAGCATACCCTCCAGCGCGCCTGCAATGCCGATAAACAGGGTGCAGATACCGCAGGTGCAGGTCAGAGCCTCCTGCATGGGCTTTTTCAGGAAGCGGCCCAGCAAAAGACCCAAAATACCGCCCACTAAAATGCCGCTGCAGTTAATAATGGTTCCAAGTCCAATCAAATTTGTTACCTCATTTATGTTGTAAGTACATAGATCTTTCTGTAAACATTTATATCAAAAGGACCGGAAAGACCGGCGTCACTCAAGTTACCCAAGAAGCCTCGGTCAAGGTTAATATTTTCGATCAAATAGGTGTAGCTGTTGATAGCTTGCTCTGTATCCTCTGCCGCGACGGTATACAGGTCCATAGCGGCCACGGCGGAAACGCCGTAGCTGATGTAGTATACAGGCTGTTCCACAACGACCAGACGCCAGTACTCATGGGGGCTTGCCAAAGAGTTGTTGGTAAACATCCGGCTGCCGCCGTATTTTTCACAGACGGATTCCATGATCTGATACAGATCCTGTTCTGTCAAGGAGGCCGGGTCGGTATGGGTGTACACCCGCTGTTCGAATTCATCGATCACAAGACTGATCAGCACGGTGCCGATCTGACTGAAGGTGTTGTAGTTGTACAAAGCTTCATAGGTACGGGTACTCAGCTGTCCTTGTAAGTAGCGCATAAACAACCACTCGTTACCCTGAGAATGGGTTTCTGCCAAGTCCAGAGGAATGGCGTCCAGATCAATAAATTTTCCGCCGTAGTAGTGACCGGCTTCGTGGATGACGGTCATGGCATCGCTGTAACCGGGACCGAAGAAGCAAAGCAGCTGGTCTGTTCCTACGGTGATGGTGACGGCGCCTGCTTTGGCGCTGTCGGAATCGTCACGCAGAATAATGTTACCGTCAAACATATCCAGCATGGCATCCCGGGCATACAGAGGAAGGGTGTCTAAGTAATCCTGTACATAGGTTTTGTCCGTATCTTGGTAGGATTGAAACAAAAGGGCATAAAGCGTGTTGCTCTCTTGGGCGGATAGGGATCGTGCGCTGGAAAAATAGTTTTGCAAGGCGTTGGATAGGGCCGGTACCAGATACTCTGCCGCATAGGCGCGCATGACCTCCACTTCCTGCGGATGGTAGTCCCGGGAATACTCTACTTCGTAGGCGTATTCGTAGTAATTGTCATAGCCGTAGATCTGGGCGATCCGGTTGTTGTTGCACACCATTTCCAGATACAGGGGAATCATTTGCGACTGGAAATTGCTGCTGTTCTGCAGCTCCTGATATTCTACCTCAATCTCGGCATTGCGTTTTGTCAGTTCTCCTACCTCGGAGGTGTATTTTTCCAGAATCAGGATATCCTGCGCTGTCCAGTCAGCAAACAGCGTGTCCTTTGTGGGAACATTTGACTGATATATACGGCGCATAGCCTCAATATACAGCTCCTGAATGTTGGTGACGGCTTCTGTGCATTGCAGGTACTGCTGGCTGGCAGTCTCGTCGTTCAGGTCACAATAGTGCAGAGCGGAAGCGATGGAAAGCTGGGCGGAAATGTAGTCGAAGCGTTCATCCAGCGCATCGTAGCAATTCATGACGGTTTCCGCATTGACAGAGGCCATGGCGAGGGCTTCAAATTCAGTCAGTTTTTGCTGAAAATCAGCGATGTCATCGTCTGTCAGGGTGTAAACCAGTTCTGCCTCCTGCAGGTGATACTGCCGGTTGGGCTCCACAACAGAGCCGGGACCTTCCGGGTCGGTAGGATCGGCAGGATCGGAGGGATCGGCAGGGTCGGAGGGATCGGCAGGGTCGGAGGGGTCGGAGGGGTCGGCAGGATCGGAGGAATCGGTAGGATCTTCTTTGCCGCTATCGGAGGACAAGTGTGATCCGTCATTGCCAAACCAGTCGTCGAAGTTATCCCAAAGGAAGTAACCGCCGGTGACAAGTAAGGCCAGTACCAGCGTCAGTGCAATACCAATGATCCAACCCTTTTTGGAGGATTGCTTTTTCTTTTCCGGTACGGCAACAGCAACCGGCGCGTCCTGAGGAACAGCAGCACCACAGCTGCCGCAGAATTTTGCTTCTTGATTTAGTTCGTTTCCACAGTGCTTACAAAACATATAAACCAGCCCTTCTTTTTGTACGTTCTATGGAAAGTATAGCATTGCCAAGGGGACAATGCAAGGAATTTGTTTGGGCTTTACTTATGACACAATCTCTGCTATAATAGTAAAAATTGTGAAAAGGAGGGACGGTATTTGGAAGAACGGAGCTTTCACATGGAAGAGCTGATGCCGCTGATGAAAGAAAGTCTGACAGCGGGTCGGAGCTTCCGCTTTTCTCCCAGAGGCATCAGTATGCTGCCTATGCTGCGGCAGGGTAAGGATACCGTTACCCTGTCCCCAATCAAAAAACCGCTGAAAAAGTACGATATTCCTCTCTACCAAAGAGATAACGGCGCCTATGTGCTGCACAGAATCACGAAGGTAGGAAAGACTTATACCTGCATCGGAGACAATCAGTTTGAGTACGAGCCGGGTCTGCGGGAAGATCAGATGATCGCGGTGGTGACTGCGTTTACCCGTGGAAAAAAGCAGGTTCGTATGGATGCATGGTATTATCAGCTGTACGTCCGCCTGTGGCATTGGACGAGACCGCTGCGCTGGATTTTATTCCGCGCCAAACGAAAAACAAGAGTAATTTCCCGTCGCCTGTGGAATACTATGGCGAAGGGAGAGGATGTCCCTGTGTGGAAAAAGTGGCTGATCCCCGGCGGAGCGCTGGTGTTGCTGCTGACGGCGCTGATTTTGTGTCTGTCGTTCTGCAGCCCCGCGCCAAAGGAGGAACAGAAGCGCATAGGCATCTGCGCGTATGATCTTTCTGATGAACACGAGAAGCTGTGCGTGACACAGTTGCAGAGTCTGCTGCAGCAAAAGCAGTACAAGGTGGAAGTGTTGGATGCCGGAAGTGACCAGTCGGTGCAGAATCGGCAGGTGAAAGACTTGTTAAACCGGGGCTGCGACGGATTGCTGCTTAGCCCGGTCATGCCGGACGCAATTGCAGAGCTGGTGTTGGCGGCAAAGGAAAAGCAAGTGCCCATGATCTTCTATGACCGGGAACCGGCAAAGGAAATTTTGAGTCTTTGGGACAGAACCTGCTATGTGGACTGCGACCCTATCCAGTCGGGAATTCTGCAGGGGCGGTTGGCATTGCAGCTGCCGGATTGCGGTGACATTAACGGCGACGGCAAGGTGGCGTATATGATCCTGCGGGATGATGATACCTGTAACGATTCCGTTCTTCGGGGACAGAATGCGGAACAGACGCTGAACGCCGCAGTGGAAACACTGCCTCTGGGCAACCATTGTGTTGGTGTGACCCAGCAGAAGGCGGCAGAAGCCTTCAGCCTGTATCTGGCCCAATATGGCAAGGATGTTGAAGTCGTGATCTGCACCAGCGATGTGGTGGCTATGGGTGCGTGGCAGGCGATTGCAGACGGTGGCCGAACAGTGGGAACGGATATCTACCTTATCGGCGCAGATGGCGACGGCAAGGCGCTGCAAAAGATCATGGCAGGGGAAATGAGCGGTACGGTGCTGTGTGACAGCAAAACGCTGGCAGTAAAGCTGGCGCAGCTGCTGGATGATATTTTGCAGCAGCCGCTGACAGAAAAGCGCTACACCATTGACCATGTGGCGGTGACAAAAGAAAATGCCGCGGATTATCAATCGTAAGAAAAGAAACATCCCTCGATTCTAAATCGGGGGATGTTTTTGTTGTTAGATTTCGGGGATCTCCAGAGGAATGCCGCCTTGTTCGGCAGACATTTCCGCAAAGACACCGGGCAGAGAGACCTTTAAAGCAAAGTCGATATCCTGTACCGGTTGCTTGTCGTTTAAGATGCAATCGATAAAATGCCGCATCATTTTTACTTCTGCGCCGCCGTGACCTTCGGTGCTTTCACCGGGGTAGGCGGTACCTACGGGAATCGTGATGGGATTACCGAAGGAGCCGGGAATATCGTAAAACTGACCGAAACAGACGGAGTCTGCATCGGTAGATTTGGATTTGTCGGTCATCACCGTACCACGGGTTCCGTAAAGGGCATAGTTGTGATCGTAGCCGGCATAGGAGCCGAAGTTGATAAGAATACGGATCACCGCACCCTTGGCGGTCTTAAACAGTGCCACGCCCAATCCAGGTTGCTTCCTGTGGGGATTATATGTGACATCCGGCTCCATACAAGTAACGCTGACACAACGGTCGTCCATAGCCATCAGCAAAGGACCCAGTTCATGCGTCAGATAGGAAATAGCGTGGGTGTTCAGCCGCCAATGCTTTGCGCCCTCCGGCGTAGGCTCTTTGATCTCGTCCGGGTGGGTTGCGTGAATATATTCTGCCTCGGCATAGACAATTTCACCCAGTTTCCCTTGCTCACGCATCTTTTTCCAACTGTCAATCAGCGCCCAGTAGCAGCAGTTTTCTGCCATCATGTATTTCAGTTCCGGGTGGGCCAGCACTTCTGCCTTCAGTCGCTTGGCATCTTCAATGGAGGTAACGGCAGGTACTTCGGAGATCACATGCTTGCCTGCTCGCAGGGCCATGATCACGTGCTCGGTATGCAGAGGCTTGTCGGTAGCCACTACTACGGTGTTGATATCCGCCTTTTCCAGCATTTCTTCATAATCGTGGTAAATATCGTAGCCGGTGATATTGAAACGGTCATATACCTCGATTGCCGCTTGAATTGCTTTGTCGCTGCGGTCGCAGAGACAGACGATCTTTGCGTTTTTCTCGTTGCGGATGGCGTGACCCAAGGCTCTGCCGCGGCCTGCGCCGACGATACCTAATTTCAAAATCTTTTCTTCCATAGTTCATTCCTACAATATGGAAAAATTCGTGGAGTAAAAGCCCACGCTGACTATATTATACCAATTTGCAGCGGAGAAATATATAAAATATTTCTTGTTATATATGGAAAAATTCCTGATAGATATTGATTCTTCCCGGATATAGGGGTATACTGATGGAAAGAGGAGGTGGCAGAATGTCTGAAAGTATTTGCAATGTGTTCTCTACCCGGCAGGAAAGACAGGATTTGAGAATTGCACATTTTGTTTATGAAACGGAATTTCACACATTGCCCCAGCCATTCCTTCCTCTGATTCATTATTTGCATATTGTGACCGCCGGCAGCGGTACATTTTGCATGGACGGAGCAGAATATCCTTTGTCTGTAGGAAGCATTTTCTTTGCCTTTCCTGCTCGGCAGTTTACAGTGAAAGCCGGTAAGGATTTTCGGTATGTTTATATCAGCTTCATGGGAAATGATGTCCAAAGCCTTTTGGATGAAATGCAGATTACACCACATTATCCTGTCTATCCGGGACATAGTAACCTTTGTGAGCTGTTTTATACCACTGTCCGGAACAGCCGCGGACAGAATACGTCAATTCTGGCGCAGGGATTGTTGTATTATACATTGAGCAGGCTCTTGTCGTTGAATATGGAAAAAGACCGCCAACCGAATCAGCAGTTTGCGGTGGCAAGGGATTATTTGGAGAAGCATTATGCGGATCCGGCCATGTCCTTAAAAACACTGTCCAAGGTTTGCTCTTACACGGAAAAATATTTGTCAGCGCTGTTTATTAAACGCATGGGCATTTCTTTTGGCGATTATCTTACCGTGCTGCGGATCCAACGAGCGAAGGAATTGCTTGCCATGCGGATTTATACAGTAGGGCAGGTGGCGCAGCTGTGCGGCTTTACAGACCAGCTGTATTTTTCCAAGGTATTCAAAAAGAAAACCGGCTTTACGCCGACTCAGTATAGAGATGACGGCTGCGGACGTTGGCACGAAGAGGGTTGAGCGGAAACTGAAGTCGTGAAGAAACCCACAGGGGAGCGGCGAAGCCACTGTGACCCGCTGGAGATTCGTCTGCATTTTTGCTTTGCAAAAATAATTGTATCGCTCCGTCGAGCCGTCGCGATCAACAGTCCGCCGGACTGTTGTAATTTGTATTATTCGAATCTCCATCTTGGTAATGCAAAAAAGCAGATACCCAAAAGGGTATCTGCTTTTTTGGTGACCCGCTGGAGATTCGAACTCCAGACCCATTGCTTAAAAGGCAATTGCTCTGCCAACTGAGCTAGCGGGTCATAACTGAGAAGACTTTGGCATCTTCTCAGCTTGTGGCTGGGATGGCAGGATTTGAACCTACGAATGCCAGAGTCAAAGTCTGGTGCCTTACCGCTTGGCGACATCCCAATGTAGCGTGCCCAGCGGCGGACACACGCCGTATTATAACACGCCTGTTCTTATTTTGCAACAACTTTTTCTTCCTTATCCAAAATTATCATTTTTTGCTAAAAAGATAGGCAAATCTCGTTTTTTATGGTACAATCATACAAGATATTTTACAAGGAGTGACTTGTATGAAGCATAAATTCTTAACGCAGGAGCATTTGAAGCTGCTGGCATGCTTGTTGATGCTCATAGATCATATCGGTTTTTTGAATCTGGTACCGGGCTACTACACAGAGCTGCGGACCATCGGCAGATTGGCATTTCCTGTTTTCTGCTTTTTGCTGTGCGAGGGCTTTCTACATACCCACAATCGCAGCAAATACATGCTGCGTCTGGCAATCGGTGCGGTGCTGTCGGAGATCCCGTTTAATCTGTTGGTTTCGGGACAGGTGTTTTATATTTACAAGCAGAGTGTGATGATTACGCTGCTGTTGGCGTTCTGTATGGCAATGCTCATGGAGAAAACGGATAAGACCCCTTTGAAGATCTTGCTGATCGTGCCCTTTTATCTGCTTGCGGATTTCCTTAACACCGATTACGGCGGAGCCGGTGTCCTGATGGTGGCAATCTTCCTGCTGACAGAAAAGCTGCCCCTCAAAGGGTTATGGCAGACCGGACTTTTGCTGCTTTCCCAGTTTTTTGTGAGCAGCTGGAAATTGACCTTCTTCGGTGTTTCTTTCCCAATTCAGGTGTTTGCGGTGTTTGCCATGGTTCCCATTGCCCTCTACAGCGGTAAAAAGACCACCCATTCCCGGGTGCTCCAGTGGGCGTTTTACCTGTTTTATCCGGTGCACATGGCAATTTTGTGGTTTCTTAGGTAAAAAATGCCGAAAACCTCTTGTAAATTTCCTTTTTTTAGCGTATACTTTATTGTACATTTTTATGCATATAAGTGAGGTCTATCTCTATGGAACTGATTTCTGTCCGCGAATTATATAAGAATACCGCTGCCTATGCCGACAAGGAAGTTGTCATCGGCGGCTGGGTGCGGAATCGCCGCCCCTCCAAGCAGTTTGGTTTTATCGTGCTGAATGACGGCACATACTTTAACCCTGTTCAGGTGGTGTATAACGATACCATCGCTAACTTTCAGGAGATCTCCAAGATCAATATCGGCGCAGCGCTGGTCGTTACCGGTACTGTGGTCCTGACCCCCGATAGCAAGCAGCCTTTTGAGATTCAGGCTTCTTCCGTGGAGATCGAGGGCGCTTCCACCGGTGATTTTCCCCTGCAGCCTAAGCGCCATTCTATGGAGTTCCTCCGTACTATCACCCATCTGCGTCCCCGGACCAATACCTTCCAGGCTGTGTTCCGCGTTCGCTCTTTGGCAGCAATGGCGATCCACCAGTTCTTCCAGGATCGGGACTTTGTCTATGTCCATACACCCCTCATCACCGGTTCTGACTGTGAGGGCGCCGGCGAAATGTTCCAAGTTACTACGCTGGACCTGAATAATGTGCCCAAGACCGAGGACGGCAAGGTGGATTTCTCTCAGGACTTCTACGGCAAGCCTACCAACCTGACGGTTTCCGGTCAGCTCAACGGCGAGACCTTCGCCATGGCCTTTAAGAACATCTACACCTTCGGTCCTACCTTCCGTGCCGAGAACTCCAATACCACTCGCCATGCAGCAGAGTTCTGGATGATCGAGCCGGAGATCGCTTTTGCGGACCTGAGCGATGATATGCGCCTTGCAGAGGATATGATCAAGTATATCATTTCCTATGTGCTGGAGCGCGCTCCCGAGGAAATGGCATTCTTCAATCAATTTGTGGATCAGGGACTGCTGGAGCGTCTGAACCATGTGGTAAATTCTGACTTCGGTCACATTACCTACACCGAGGCAATTGAGATTTTGGAGAAGCACAACGATGAGTTTGCTTATCCTGTCCATTGGGGTAGCGACCTGCAGACTGAGCATGAGCGTTACCTCACCGAGGTGGTGTTTAAGCGTCCTGTGTTCGTTACCGATTATCCCAAGGAGATCAAGGCGTTCTACATGAAGCTGAATCCTGATGGAAAGACGGTTGCCGCTATGGACTGTCTGGTTCCCGGCATCGGTGAGATCATCGGCGGCTCTCAGCGTGAGGATGATTATGAGATCCTGAAGAACCGCATTGAAGAGTTGGGCATGAATCCCGATGACTACGGTTTCTATATGGACCTGCGGAAGTACGGCTCTGCCCGTCACGCCGGCTTTGGTTTGGGCTTTGAGCGCTGCGTCATGTATTTGACCGGCATGGGCAACATCCGCGATGTATTGCCCTTCCCCAGAACCGTCGGCAATTGTGAGCTATAAAAGAGTGCACGATAACCGCCGACCGTCGAAATGCAAAATAAATAAAGAAAAATGTTATTGCGAAGCCGGTTTACAAACTGGCTGTGGCAATCTCAAGTACGATCTTAAAACTACTTGTAGGGGCGACCATTGGTCGCCCGCATTTTGACTTACTGCACAACTCGAGCCTTACCGTACCAATGTACGCCGACAGGCTCGAGTTGTTTGTCTCGACGGTTCTCCTGCCCTCTTTGCGAGTGCACGATTAAAACACCACAGACAGAAATATCTGTGGTGTTTTATTTTGCGATTGTATTGATAATTTGAATAAAATCAGCACATCCTATCGTGGGAGGTGCTGCGGCGATGAAAAAGTGTTTAGTTTTATGGGTAGCAGTATCCCTATGCCTATGCTGCGGCTGCAGCCGAAAATCTGCCCAGCGACCCACGAAACCCTCTGTGCGGTATGTGACACAGGTGGATGTGACCTGTAAAAAAGGGGAGTCAGCTCTGCGGTGGTACTACACAGACCCGGAAAAAATTGAGCCGATGCTGCTGTACCTGAAATTGTTGCAGCGGCGCGGTACGGCAGAGGTAGATCCTGTACGGGTGGAGGGGGATCACTACGAGATCGTGCTTCACTATTCCACCGGTGAGCGCCGGATCTATTACCAGCATGCAGATCAGTACCTTTCTCAAGACTACAAGCCGTGGGAGCGGATCAATCCCGAACAGGCAAAGGATCTGCAGCTGCTTTTGGATCAAATGCCCAGCGATATTCTATAAAAATGCCGACAGTCAAAACTGTCGGCATTTTGATTACAGAAGGGGAATGTAGTTTTCTTCACAGATGCGCAAGGTGTCCGCATCCCACAGACCGCATTGTACTTCGCCGATGTGGGCGCAGCCAATGAGTAGCATGCACAGACGGCTCTGTCCAATGCCGCCGCCTACAGTCAGAGGCAGCTCGTTGTTCAGGAGCATCTTGTGGAAAGGCAGTTCCCGGCGGTGGTTGCAGTTGGCAAGGGTCAGCTGCCGATCCAAAGCCGCGGGATCCACCCGGATGCCCATGGAAGAGATCTCAAAGGCACAGTCTAACAGCTCGTTGTAGAAGATCAGGTCGCCGTTGAGTGTCCAGTCATCGTAGTCCGGCGCCCGGTTGCCATGGGAAATACCGGAGCGCATTTTACCGCCAATACCGATAATAAATGCGGTTTTGCGTTCTTTCAGGTAGGCGTATTCCCGTTCCTCGGGAGTCAGCTCCGGATACAGATCTTCCAGCTCTTGCGTGGTGATGAAAGATACTTCCCGGGTAAGGCTGACTTTGATCTGTGGGAAGGATGCCTTCAAAGTTTCACTGACATCGCAAATGGTGTTGGCAATGTCGGTGACGGTTTTCTTTAAGTACTCCACAGTCCGGTCGGAAGCCTCGATGATCCGTTCCCAGTCCCACTGGTCTACATAGATCGAGTGGATGTTATCCAATTCTTCGTCCCGGCGGATGGCGTTCATATCGGTGTACAGGCCCTCATGCATACCGAAGCCGTAGCGCTTCAGCGCCAACCGCTTCCACTTGGCAAGGGAGTGCACCACCTGCGCATCGTCACCGATGGCAGGAATGTCAAAAGAAACCGCCCGTTCCTTACCACTGAGGTCATCGTTCAGACCGGAGGAGGATTTAACAAACAGAGGTGCAGATACACGCTTGAGATGCAATGTCTCCGTAAATTCCTTCTGAAACAGCCGTTTGGTCAAAGCGATTGCACGCTGCAGGTCGTAGCTGTTCAGAGCAGGACGGTATCCCGGAGGCAGAATTACTTTGTTCATGGGAAAGCCCTTCTTCCTGAGCATATTTGGAAATAGTATACCATG
>JAZKXW010000089.1:0-37597 GCA_045611825.1 Faecousia sp. | reverse complement strand
CGCCGTTTCTTGAAAGATAATTAAAAAAATTAGAAAATAATGCTTGACAATTGATGCATCATGTAGTATTATATCGGAGTTGCCAAAGACAGCAGGTGTCGTAAGACGTAAATCCTGCCGAGGTGCGCCAAATGTTTTGATTGTTTGCGTGTCTTTCTGTCTTCTGGCAGGAAGACACTTTTATTTTTTCGGAGGTGAAATACATGCCCAACGCAAAGGTTCTTGAGAGCAAGAAGGCAGTTGTTGAAGCCCTGTCCGGTAAGATCAAGGAAGCTACTTCCGTGGTGTTCGTGGACTACAAGGGTATCAGCGTTGCTCAGGATACCAACCTGCGTAAGCAGTTCCGGGATGCAGAAGTGGAATACACCGTTGTTAAGAACACTCTGACTCGTTTCGCCGCTAAGCACAACGGCTACGATTTCGACGAGGTCCCCAACGGCACTACCGCTATGGCCTGCACCACCGGCGATCCCATCGCTCCCGCTCGTATCGTATGCGAGTTTGCCAAGAAGAACAAGCTCCCCCTGGCTATCAAGGGTGGCGTTGTTGAAGGCTCTGTGCTGTCCGCTAATGAACTGAACGGTTTCGGCGAGCTGCCCAGCAAGAATGCTCTGGTGGCATCCGTCCTCGGAACCTTCCTGGCTCCCATTTCCAGCCTGGCCTTCGTACTGGATCAGATCCGTATTCAGAAGGACGGCGGCGCTCCTGCAGAAGCTGCAGAAGCCTAATTCATTCGTAAACCAACCAAAAACACAAATTATTCTTACTATTTAGGAGGATCATTACCATGGCTAGTGAAAAGATCACTGCTCTCGTTGAGGAAGTTAAGGGTCTGACCGTTCTGGAGCTGTCCGAACTGGTTCACACTCTGGAGGAAGTTTTCGGCGTTTCCGCCGCTGCTGCTGCTGTCGCTGCTCCCGCTGCTGGCGGTGCTGCTGAGGCTGCTGAGGAGAAGACCGAGTTCGACGTTATCCTGAAGAACGCCGGCGCTTCCAAGCTGAACGTTATCAAGGTTGTCCGCGCTGCTACCGGCCTGGGCCTGAAGGAAGCTAAGGATCTGGTTGACAACGCTCCCAAGACCGTCAAGGAAGCTATCTCCAAGGAAGATGCAGAGAAGCTGGTTGCCGAGCTGAAGGAAGCTGGCGCCGAGGCAGAGCTGAAGTAATCTTACTTCACTTTACACAGAAAAAACAGCCGCCTGCATTGGCGGCTGTTTCCTTTTCATTTGCCTTTAGGAGGTTATTATGGATAAGATCATAGCCTTTTTTGACACTGTCGGACTGGATCTCGGCAAGGTTTTACCTGCCGCTTTGATCCTTCTTTTAGGCGTTCTGGCCATCAGCCTTGTGATCCGCTTTATTTTCGGCAAGCGCTCTACTATCCAAGCCGCCGTCTGTTCCGTCATCGGCATTCTGTTTATCTATGCTGTGACCATTGTGTTACATAGCTGCGGCGCAAGGTTTGAAGCCTTTGTTGCTCCCCTGCCCTTTATCAGCCTGAGCGGAGATTTCTTAACCGTATTTTCCATTCAGGGAAGCTTCTATGCCGATGTTTGCACACAGATCCTCAGCGCCGTTGTGCTGGCATTTTTGATGAATGTGGTAGATGCATGGATGCCCAAAGGCAAGAAGCCTTTTCGCTGGTTGCTTCTGCGGTGCGCATCCGTCATCATTGCCTTTTTCCTGCACTTAGGTGTTAGTTGGATCTTTACTACCTTCCTGCCGGAAGGTATCGTAACCTACGCACCCACTGTTCTGCTGGCACTTCTCATCCTTATGCTGCTGACCGGCGCTTTGAAGGTCATCGTGGGCGCTGTTCTATGCATCGCAAACCCCATTATCGGCGGACTGTACACCTTCTTTTTTGCAACGGTTTTGGGAAAACAGCTCAGCCGCGCCATGCTGACTGCCGCCATTCTGACTGCGCTGATTTGGGCTCTGAACAGCATCGGCTACATGGTCATCAGTATCGCAAGCGCTGCGCTGATCGCCTATATCCCCTTCCTGATCATCTTGCTGGCGCTTTGGTTTTTAGTGGGTTACATTCTGTAATTTTTCGGGAGGTTATCTATGACCGCTCTTCTGCTGCGTTTGTTTGCAAAAGATCACCAAGAAAATCGCGCAAAAGTCGGCAAGCTTTCCGGCATTGTTGGCATTATATGCAATCTCATTTTGTTTGTTGGCAAGCTGATCGTAGGTATTGTTTCCGGATCCGTTTCCATCACCGCCGACGCCATGAACAATCTGTCAGATGCCTCCAGCTCTGTTGTAACCCTGTTGGGCTTCAAGCTGGCAGAAAAGCCTGCTGATGCGGACCATCCTTACGGTCATGCCCGGTTTGAGTATTTGTCCGGCCTGGCTGTGGCTGCTATGATTATCGTTATCGGCTTTGAGCTTGCCAAATCCTCAGTGGAAAAGATCATTTCCCCTGCCGCTGTTGCTGTATCTGTACCGCTGGTGGCCGTGTTGATCGGATCCATTGCCATTAAATTATGGCTTTCCCTGTTTAACCGGAAATTAGGGCACATGATCCATTCCGCCGCCTTGGAAGCCACCGCCTCAGACAGCCGCAACGATGTGCTTGCCACCACTGTAGTTTTGGCTGCCGCTATTGTAGAATATTTTACCGGATGGCAAATCGACGGTTATATGGGTTTGGCAGTTGCCCTGTTCATCCTTTACAGCGGCGCAATGCTGGCCAAGGATACCATCAGCCCCCTTTTGGGCGAAGCCGCCAGTCCGGAGCTGCAGCAGTTGATCATTAAGGTTGTGAACGATTGCCCCAGCGTGCTTGGCTATCACGATCTGATGGTTCACGATTACGGCCCGGGGCAGCGCTTTGCCAGTCTCCATGTGGAAATGGACTGCAACGAGGATCCCCTTTTATGCCACGGTATCATTGACAACATCGAACGGGAATGTTTGGAAAAGCACAATGTACATCTGGTAGTTCACTATGATCCGGTCGTCACCGGCAATAACGAGCTTGCCCACACAAGAGATATGGTTTTGGAGATCGTAAAGGGCTTTGACAGCCGTTTGACGATCCACGATTTCCGGATGGTCCCCGGCGGCGTCCACACAAATCTGGTGTTTGATGTGGCGCTTCCCGATGATCTGCAAAAGGAAAAAACCAATATCAAGACCTTGGTTGAACAACAAATGCGTAAAAAGACCGGCGAAGTCTACTACGCTGTGATCACCTTTGATCCGGCCGCATTTAACCATGAATAAAAAATGCACAGTACCATCGGTACTGTGCATTTTTGTTGGATTATTTCTTCTTAGGCTCTTTGATTCTGCTCAGCTTCTTATTCATAGCCAGCAGATCTTCCTTGGTGAACTTGGCATCCATCATGCCGCCGGCCATCGTCAGCAGACGCAGGACAGTAAAGCCGCCCATCATAGACATCATTTCGGGGGTTACCTCGAAGCCCATTGCTTTCGGCTTCTCGCCGCCCTTCTTCTTACCGCCCATCATCTTACCCATTACCTTGGCAAAGAACAGTTTGCCGCGGAGGGTAGAGATCACATCGCTCATCTTGGAGTTCAGGGACAGGCGGCCGGGCTTCTCCTCAATATCAAACCAGTTCAGGACTGCGCCCTCTTCTTTCAGGCGATAGTCTTCGTTGAAGGTATCCACCTTGCGAATGACGCCCTCATCACGCAGGTCGCCGTAAACTGCCTCCAGTTTGGTCTCGCCCACGTTGGGTACTTCAAAGTAGAAGAAGTGGTCTGCCGCTTCCTTAACACCCAAACTCTCACCGTTAGCAAACAGCTCCACGGTGGGCTGGTTGGAGTAAACCGTAACCTTTGTCACATCCTCAACGCGGTCAACATAGCGCTTGCCGCACAGGTGGACGAAGGGCTCATCGGACAGCCATGCCTTATAAGCATAGAAGGAATCCTTCTTATACTTACGGTCAAAGGTGACCAGGCCCTTATGGTTCTGACCGTTTTCGCCGCCTTCGTTACGGCCGTCAGCGCCAAAGTCAAACATATTCCACACATGGGTCGCCCACATATATTTCCGGGAGAACAGCTGTTTGATCAGCTCTTCATGGTAATATGCCTGATATTCCTCGGTATAGTCGCCCTGACGAGGATCGGAGGTATGCCAATCAAGCGCCTCACAGCCATACTCGGAACAGCCAATAGGAATATTGGGATGCATCGCATGGAACTTATCGAACCAAGGACCGTTCATGGAGGTATCGCCGCCGTACCAGCCGAAGTAGTGGTTGTAGGAAACCACATCCGGGAACTGCAGGTAGGGATCTTCCATCTTACACATAGAAACTGCCGCAATGGTGGTCAGACGGGTCTTATCCATCTCGTGGCACAGATCGTTCAAAATGCGATGGTTCTCCAGCAGACCCCCATCGGAGCCGCCGATAGAGATCTCATTGGACAGACCCCAAACCACAATACTGGGGTGGTTGTAGTTCTGGGTGATCAGTTCCTTCATTTGGGAGATGGTGTTCTCGCGGCCGGTGGCCATATGCTTGGAGATATAAGGGATCTCCGCCCAGATCACAAGACCCTTCTCATCACACAGATCGTAGAAATACTGATCGTGCTGGTAGTGTGCCAAGCGAATGGTGGTGCAGCCGACTTCGCAGATCATGTTGATATCCTCTTCATGATGCTCAGGCAGCAGGGCATTACCGATGCCCCAACGGTCCTGATGACGGGAAACGCCCCGCAGAGGGTACTCTTCGCCGTTAAGAATAAAGCCGTTGTTGGGATCGATCTTAAAGGTTCGGCAGCCGAAACGGGTACAAACATTGTCAATTACATTGCCATCTTCTACCAGCTCTGCTTCGCAGCAGTACAGATAGGGATCTTTCCGGCCGTGCCACAGATGCACATTAGGGATCTCCAGAGTCGCAGTTGTTTCCGCAGTCTCTGCCTGAGCGATCACCTTTTCCTCTGCATCATAGACGGTATAGCGGATGGTCTGGCCTTCCTTCAGGTCTGTCACATAGGTATCCACCTTAACAGAGGCATTTGCGCCATCGACGGTGGGAGTCACGGCAATGCCGGGACCGCCGTAGTAGTCCAGATCAAAGTGAGATGCGCTGACGCAAACCAAATTGACATCGCGGTAAATACCGCCGTAGAAGGTAAAATCAGCCATCTGGGGATAGACGGTCTCATTGGGGCTGTTATCCACAGTGATCGCCAGCAGATTGCTTTCTTCCAAGCCCTCTGTCAAGTTCACACGCCATGTGGAGTAGCCGCCGTCGTGATGGGCAAGCAGTTTACCGTTAAGGTAAACATCCGCAGAAGAGTTGGCGCCACGGATTTCCAAATAATAGCACTCAGCAGCAGGCAGGTCAGCCTTTTCCAGCTGCTTGGTGTAGCAGCAAGTACCGCGGTAATAGTCGTTGCCGCCGTCCTGACCGTCCACTGCATTCCAGCTATGGGGCAGATTGACCGCTTCCCAACCTTCGGGAGCTGCGGTGGGAATCGCGTCAAACTGCTTTGTAAATGCCCAACCGGCATTCCAATTCAAAATTGTACGCATTGTTAAACCTCCATTTTTTGGTCATCACAATCATATCATGCATTGGTGTAATATGATTGAACAAATTATGAATTACGGAACTTTCACCCTGCCGGAAATGGCAGGGTGAAAGCATGGATTCATTTAAGCAGAACGACGCTCTGCCAGTTCTCTGTTCATCTTTTCCATGGTCTTCTTGTCCAGATTATAAATCAGACCCAGACCGATAAACTGCACAACTGCGCTGAACATGTACAGGCCGGCTACCAGCCAGCACATATTGTAGGAAGTTGCAGCAGACTGACCGGCAGTACCCAAGTCGGAAACATAACCCAGAACACCCATGATCAGCAGCACCACAGAAGGACCGACGCCCTGTGCCAGCTTACGGAAGAAGGAGTGCAGAGAATACACCGTTCCCTCCTCGCGCTTGCCGAATTTCCACTCGCTGTAATCGATCGCATCTGCCATCAGCGCCCAAGACACACAGGTATACACACCCATGCCAACGCCATACAGGCACAGGCCTGCAAGGTATATGACCATAGACAGGCTCTTGTTTGCGATCAAGGGGAATATCAGCATGACAAGACCGCCAAACAGAGAAGCGAGAGTGCCCACAACGGAAGCTTCCTTCTTGCCGTACTTATTGACGATCTTCTTGATAAAGGGCATGAAGAAGAACATAGGCAGGAAGCCGATCATCTGCACCAAACCGGACAGAGAAGCCATGCCGAAATAGGTAGCAAACATGATGGTAACCGCAGTGGTAGCTGCATTCATACCTAAGAACATACCCATTGCAGCCAGAGTGGCGCCAACAGCAGGACGATTCTTCATGAAGTTGCCGAAGGCCTTGAGTACATTGAACTTCTCGGAATCATTGGTCTTCACGGAGTTCTCATCTACACGGATGGTGATCTTCTTGATCATGAACAGGAAGCAGACAAATCCAAGAACACCCATAATGAGAGCTGCGATGAACACACGGTCACCCATCAGAGTCTCTACCTGAACGCCGGTTTCGGGGTTAATAATAGGATTGCCGCTGGCATCCACTTCCTTGCGCCAAATCAGCATAGGCAGAATGATGCCGGGAAGCAGGTTGCCGATCATGGAGCCGATAGACCGCCAAGTAGACAGCTGTGCGCGTTCACCGGGATCTTCCGTTACCAGAGACAGCATAGAACCATAGGGAACATTGGCAACTGTGTAGAATGCATCCCAAATGATATATCCCAAAATAAACAGAACCGCCTTGAACCATGTGTCTGCGCCGGGGAACGGCAGGAATACTGCTGCACCGCCAACCAAAAGACCGCATGCGCCGAATAAGATATAGGTCTTAAACTTGCCCATCTTATAATTTCTGCGGTCTGCGTCGATCATAGAGCCGATCATAGGATCGTTGATTGCGTCCCAGATCTGCACTACCAGCAGCAAGGCAGACAGCAGTCCGGTCTCCATCATCATGTAAACCAGCCAGAATGTTTGAACTGTACCCTTCAGGGCAAAGCTCATGTTACAGCCCAAGTCACCTGCAGCGTACGCGACCTTATCCAGCATACCGAATGCGCGGCGGCCATTGGCATCCAATTTCGGGGCTTTTGCCATAATTTTTCCTCCTTCATTTCAGTGAGAGAGACCCTCACATATATCAGACACATTATAACAAATATATCATTTCTTGTACAGACACAAAATGTCACTTTTGTGACACTTGTTGGAAATTTCTCATCCCCAATTTTTGTATATTCTGAACAAAACACATTGCATTTCTTTGGATTCCTGCTATAATTAAATAAAAAAGCCGGAATAGGAGACAGAATATGTACAAGATCTGCCAAACAGAACAAACCCTCCAACGGCAACGACAGATGGAGCAGGGCCTTTTGCACTTACTGCAAAAGAAGCGGTTTGACGATATCTCTGTTTCCGATCTGTGTGACTATCTGCATACTCCCCGTAAAGCCTTCTACCGCTATTTTTCCAGCAAGGAGGGCGCATTATATGCTCTGCTGGACCACACGCTGATGGACTTCCAGTTTACGGAGCTGTACGGAAAGCCCGGAGCGGCGCTTAGCGAGCTGGACCGTTTCTTCTCCTTTTGGTATTCCAACAAGGAATTGCTGGATGCTTTGGAGCGCAGTTCCCTCAGCGGCATTTTGGTAGAACGGGCCACCGGCTTTGCCCTCCGGGAACGGATGATGCCCCGGTATATGCTGACATGGGATACGAACTATCAGGGCATTGCCATATCCTTTGCTATCTGCGGACTGATGTCCATGGTCATTCAATGGCACCACCAAAAATTCCAGCAGACACCGGAGGAAATGACAAAAATTGCCGTTACCATGCTCACCAGTCCCTTAATACCATCCTAAAAGCCAGAATCCGGACTCAAAAGAGTCCGGATTCCTTTATGCTTCATTGGCCGCAAATTCTCTGGGACTGACGCCGTACTCCGATTTGAAGGCACGATAAAAACTGGTATAGTCGGCAAAGCCACAACTGCGGCAGACCTGACCGGCAGACTCCCCTGCCAGCAAAAGCTGGCGGGCCATCATTAACCGGCGCAGCATCACATACCGGTAAACGCTGACACCTACCTCCCGACTGAAAGCATGGGACAAGTGGTACTTACTGATAAACATGTGGGCGGCAATATCCTCCAGCGACAACTCCTCATGGATATGCTCGGTGATATACCCCAGCACCTTTTGCACCAGAGGCGAAAGGTCTTCCGTTTCCTCCTGCTGGCTCTCGGTGTGGAATGCCATCCGGTTCAGCTGCACCATAAACTGCAGAAACAGGCCTTCAGCGCACAGATCGCTGCCAAAATCCCGGCTGTAAAACTCCCGAACCAGCTCGCCCATCCGGGCAGTCAGCGCAGGCCGTTCTGAAGTTGACGAGTGGATCAGGTGGGTATGTCCCGGAAGTCCGGTATCAAAGCAGCGGCTCAATCTTTGCGCTCCGCCGTCAAATCCTTCCAAATAATCCTTGTTGATCCACAGCACAATTCGCTCGTACACCGGACTTCCCTGTCCCAGCATGGGTCTGTGGAGTTCCAACGGATTGATAAGCAGCAGGTCTCCCGGTGTCATGCGGATAATGCGTCCGTCCACCCAGTAATCCACCTGTCCGCTCAGCAAATAATAGACCTCATAGAAGTCATGGTGGTGAACTTCCACCGTATTGGGTCGGGGTTCCCGGTAGTGGAATACCTCAAAAGTATCCCGCTGCATGGTCTGTCGGGGGTCAAAACGCTGCGATCGCTCTCTCATAAAAACACCTCGCTCTTAGTATATAGCAACTTTAACAATATTTCAAGCAAATAACACAATTTATATTGCAAATATTTATGGTATACTGACTATAAGCGCATTCCATAAATATACATTTTGTTCAATGGAGGATTACTTATGCCAATGCAAATGGGTTTCCGCTGGTACGGCGAAGGCAACGACAAGATCAAGCTGTCTGACATTAAGCAGATCCCCGGTGTGACCAGCATCGTCTGGGCGCTGCATCACAAGATGCCCGGTGAGATCTGGGAAGAAGCAGAGATCGCCGAGGTCAAGGCACAGTGCGAAAAGTACGGCTTCAACATTGATGTTGTAGAGTCCGTCAATGTCCACGACGATATTAAGATCGGCCTGCCCACCCGGGACAAGTACATCGAAAACTACAAGCAGTGCATCCGCAACCTGTCTAAGTTCGGCGTCAAGGTCATCTGCTATAACTTCATGCCCATCTTTGACTGGACCCGTTCCAACCTGTTCCATGAAGTCGGTGACGGCTCTACTGCCCTGTTCTACGAAAAGGGCATGATTCAGGACGATTACAACGCCATGGCAAAGTACATCCTTGACTTTACCGAGAAGTACAACATGTCCTTCCCCGGTTGGGAGCCTGAGCGTATGGCAAAGCTGGACGAGCTGTTCAAAGCTTACCAAGGCGTTGACCACGAGAAGCTGTGGGCCAACCTGAAGTACTTCCTGGAGGCTCTGATGCCTACCTGCGAGGAGTGCGGCATCAAGATGGCCATTCACATGGACGATCCCCCCTGGGATATCTTCGGTCTGCCCCGTCTGCTCATTAACGAGGAGAATATTGACCGCTTCCTGAAGATGGTGGATCACCCCTGCAACTGCCTGACCCTGTGCTCCGGTTCCTTGAACGCCGATCCCAACAACAATGTGGCAGATATCATCCGCAAGCACTGCGACCGGATCGCATTTGCTCACATCCGCAATGTCAAGCACTTCCCCAACGGCGACTTCTCCGAGGCCAGCCACCGGGATTGCGACGGTGACACCGGCATTCTGGAGATCCTGAAGGCTTACCACGAATGCGGCTTTGAGGGCTATATCCGTCCCGACCATGGCCGTCATCTGTGGGATGAGGGTCCCGGCAATGTCCGCCCCGGCTACGGTCTGTACGACCGCGCTTTGGGCATTATGTACATGCTGGGCGCTTGGGATCTGCTGGAAAAGCAGGCAGGAAAAGCCTAATGTAGTTTACGCAAAGGAGATTGATTGCTTATGAAATTAACTGACATTCTGAGTGACTCCTTCAATGCCCAAGAGTGGGAGCAGAAGGGTTACATGCTGCCCAAGTACGATCTGAAGGCAGTCAAGGAAAAGACTTACAACGAGCCCACTTGGGTACACTTCGGCGCCGGCAACATTTTCCGCGCCTTCCCTGCCGCTGTTCTGAACGAAGTACTCAACCGCGGTGCTTATGACCGGGGTGTGATCGTCGCTGAGTCCTTCGACTACGAGATCATCGACAAGGCTTATGCACCTTACGAAAACCTGTCCCTGCTGGTTAGCCTGAAGTCTACCGGCGAGATTGAGAAGAAGGTCATCGGCTCTGTTACCGAGTGCCTGAAGGCCGACTATCAGTTCGAGAAGGACTGGGCCCGTCTGGTGGAAATCATCCGCAAGCCCTCTTTGCAGGTGGTATCCTTCACCATCACCGAAAAGGGTTACGGTGTCAATGATGCCGACCTGAATCGCGGCATGATGCCTGTGCTGGCTATGGGTAAGATCGCTGTCCTGCTGTACGAGCGCTTCCAAGCCGGCAAACTGCCCCTGACCCTTCAGAGCATGGACAACTGCTCTCACAACGGCGACAAGGTGAAGGCCGGTGTTCTGGCCTATGTGAACAAGTGGGTCGAGAGTGGCTTCGTGCCTGCCGAGTTCCTGGCGTATGTGCAGGATGAGAGCAAGATCACCTTCCCCTGGGCTATGATCGACAAGATCACACCCCGTCCCCATGAGCTGGTGCAGTCCATGCTGGCTGCTGACGGTTTTGAGGATAACTACACCATCCATACCGAGCGTCACAGCTTCACCGCTCCTTTTATCAATGCAGAAGAGACCGAGTATCTGGTCATCGAGGACAACTACACCAACGGTCATCCTCCTCTGGATCTGGGCGGCGTGCTGTATACTACCCGTGAGACTGTTGACAAGGTTGAGACCATGAAGGTCACCACCTGCCTGAATCCTCTGCACACCGCAATGTCCATTTACGGCTGCATGCTGGGTTACGACCTGATCTCCGCCGAAATGAAGGATGAGACCATCCGCAGCTTCATTCAGAAGATCGGTTATATCGAGGCCATGCCCGTGGTTACCGATCCCGGCGTTCTGAACCCCTACGAGTTCATCGGCGCTGTTCTGAACCGCCGTCTGCCCAACCCCTTCATGCCCGACGCTCCGCAGCGTATTGCCATGGATACCTCCCAGAAGCTGGCGATCCGCTTTGGTGAGACCATCAAGTCCTACATCAAGAAGGGCTTGGATATGGGCAACCTGACCCTGATTCCTCTGGTGCTGGCAGGCTACGCCCGTTACCTGAAGGGCATTGACGATACCGGCGCTGCCTTTGAGATCTCCCCCGATCCCATGCTGGCAGAGCTGCAGCCCATCGTTGCAGGTCTGGAAGTTAAGGAAGGCGCTCAGGACTTCTCTTGCCTGAAGAAGCTGTATTCCCGTACCGATGTGTTCGGTCTTGATCTGTACGAGGCCGGTCTGGGCGAGAAGATCGAGGGCATGGTGGCTGAGCTGTATGCAGGTCCCGGCGCTGTCCGCAAGACTTTGGACAAGTATGTCCGCGCACGCTAATATTAAACATATAAATTGTGCCGAGACAATCGGCTAATAGGAGGATCATTATGGCAAAGATTATTACCTTCGGCGAACTGATGCTGCGTCTGCAGCCCTACAACTACGAGCGTTTCGTACAGTGTGACCATGTGGAGTTCACTTTCGGCGGCGGCGAAGCAAACGTTGCTGTTTCTCTGGCTAACTACGGCATGGATGTTGCCTATGTTACCAAGCTGCCTACTCACGCAATTGGTCAGGCTGCTGTCAACTCCCTGCGTCGTTACGGCGTAGACACCTCCAAGATCGTCCGCGGCGGCGACCGTGTGGGTATCTACTACAACGAGAAGGGCGCTTCTCAGCGTGGCTCTGTTTGTATCTATGACCGCGCTCACTCCGCTATCCAGATGGCCAGCGCTTCCGACTTCGATTGGGACGCTATCTTCGAGGGCGCTGAGTGGTTCCACTTCACCGGCATCACTCCGGCACTGGGCGCAAATCTGGTTGAGATCTGCAAGGAAGCTTGTAAGGCTGCCAAGGCTCGCGGCATCAAGATCTCCTGCGACCTGAACTACCGCGGCAAGCTGTGGACCCGTGCTCAGGCTCGGGAGGCTATGACCGAGCTGTGCCAGTATGTGGATGTGTGCATCTCCAACGAAGAGGATGCCAAGGACGTATTCGGCATTGAGGCTGAGGCTACCGACATCTACGCAGGCAGCCTGAACCACGAGGGCTACAAGTCTGTTGCAAAGCAGCTGGCTGACAAGTTCGGCTTTGAGATGGTCGCTATCACCCTGCGTGAGAGCCACAGCGCTTTCGACAACGGCTGGAGCGCAATGCTGTACAACGTCGCTAAGGACGAGTACTGCTTCTCCAAGAAGTACGAGCTGCACATCATCGACCGCGTTGGCGGCGGTGACTCCTTCGGCGGCGGTCTGATCTACTCCATCATGAACGGCAAGGACACTCAGGCTGCAGTTGAGTTTGCAGTTGCTGCTTCCGCTCTGAAGCACTCCATCGAAGGCGACTACAACATGGTTACTGTTGCCGAGGTTGAGAAGCTGGCCGGCGGCGACGGCTCCGGTCGTATCCAGAGATAATCAGAATTCCATATAAAAAGCAGGACGGTGAACGGGCAACACTCCATAAGGAAGTATTGGTTTTGAACGGTCCCTTTTCCGCTTAACTGCACAAAAAATTCCCGAAATGCGTCAGCATTCCGGGAATTTTATTGTTTGTTAATCAAAAAAGTTACCACTTCAAAACTGCTTCGCACCCGAAAAGGGTGGAGATTTCTGTCAGGCAAGGCAAAAAACGCAGAAATACCTTGTGTATTTCAAGTAGCCGCATGGCGGGAATATACGCCCTTTTTCGGGCATTACTTCCTTACGGAGCGTTGCCCAAACCGTCCTGCTTTTTATTTTCTTTTGTATAAACACATTTCATAACGGATGCCGTTTTCTTCACCGGATTCCAAAATCTCAGAGAGTTTCCAAGAAGGGTCTGCATCCAGATTTGGGAAATGCGTATCAGACTCCGGGGCGCAATGCACCTTGGTCACATAGGCGCTGTCGCAGAAGGCAAGCATCTGCCGGTAAACGCTGCCGCCACCGATGACAAAGGCTCTTTCCGCCTTTTGGGCGATTTCTGCCGCTTCCTCCGGGCTGTTTGCCAGCACCGTACCTTCAGGGGCAACATTGCCGCGGCTCAGCACCACATTGACGCGATTTGGCAAAGGCTGTCCGCCGGGAAAATCCGCCAAGGTCTTACGACCCACAATGACGGTGGCACCTTTGGTGGTCTGCCGGAAGAACTTCCGGTCAGCGGACAAGGCGATGGGCTGAGTGCCATCCTTGCCGATGCCCCAGTCGTCATATACTGCTACAATTAGATCCATATATTATCCTTTCCAGAGCAACAGATTGCCACCTTCGCAATGACACGATGTCAGATTGCCATGGGGATCTCAAACTCGAAGGGGTGGAACTGATAATCCTCTACAGTGAAGCTGTTCTTGGTGAAATCGTAGAAATCGGTAACGCTGCTGTCCAGCGTAACCTTGGGAGCAGGATACCCCTCTCTTTCCAGCATTGCTTTTACCGCAGGAATGTGACGGTCATAAATATGGCAGTCCGCGATCACATGGACCAGCTCACCGGCTTCCAGTCCGGAAACCTGTGCGATCATCATTACAAGCATGGCATACTGGCACACATTCCAGTTGTTGGCCGTCAGCATATCCTGACTGCGCTGATTCAAGATCGCATTCAAGGTATTACCGGACACATTAAAGGTCATGGAATAGGCGCAGGGATACAGGTTCATCTCATGGAGATCTTCAAAGTTATAAATACTGGTCAAAATACGACGGGATGCAGGATTATGCTTCAGATCATACAGCACTCTGTCCACCTGATCGAACATACCCTCTTTGTACTGATGCTTGATACCCAGCTGATAACCGTAAGCCTTACCGATGGTACCGTCCTCACCTGCCCACTCATCCCAGACATGGCTGCCCAGATCCTCGATGCGGTTGGACTTCTTCTGCCAAATCCACAAAAGCTCATCCAAGGCGGACTTCCAGTATGTACGGCGCAGGGTCATGATGGGGAACTCTTCCTTCAGGTTATAACGGTTGACAACACCGAACTTCTTCACAGTATGGGCAGGTGTACCGTCAGCCCAGCGAGGACGGACTTCCAAATCGGTATCACAAAAGCCGTTCTCCAAAATATCCAAACACGTTGCGCGATAAATTTCATCTGCTCTGCTCATGGTGTTTCCTCCATTCTTTATTTCGCCGACAGGTCTACAGCCTTACGCAATATGGTAAAAGCAGGAACCTGCGTGGGAAGTTGAATCATAAAACGCATTTCCGGGGTTCTGGGTTCTTGCAAGGGGTTACCCTCCATGTCCTGCATCTGCGGCACACAGAAGGCTTGGGGTCTGGTATCCGGTCCTACAAGCTCCAACTCCTCCCCTACGGCGAATTTATTCCGCAGACTGCACACGGCCAATCCTGTCTCATCGCAGCTTTCCACGATGGCACAGACCTGCCACTGGCGGATATACCGGGAATTTTCCGTATACTGACCGGGGAATCCAAAATAGAAACCGGTAGAATAGATCCGGTGGGACACATGCTCCACCTCATCTCGCCAAACAGGGTCAACCTCCCTGCCGGCAGAAATATCATCGATACAGTGCCGGTATGCGCCGGTAACGATCGCCGCATAGTAGGCGGATTTGGCTCTGCCCTCGATCTTGATGCAGTCCACACCTGCCTCATGCAGTTCCTTCAAATGATCGATCATGCACATATCTCGGGAATTTAAGATGTATGTTCCCTTTTCATCCTCAAACACAGGGAAATACTCACCCGGACGCTTCTCCTCCATCAGCGCATACTGATATCGGCAGGGCTGGGCGCAAGCACCCCGATTGGAATCCCGTCCGGTCATATAGTTGCTAAGCAAGCATCTGCCGGAGTAGCTGACACACATAGCGCCGTGTCCGAAGGTCTCAATCTCCAGTTCCTTAGGTGTCTTTTCCCGGATGGTACGGATCTCCTCCAAGGAAAGCTCCCGAGCCAACACCACACGCTCTGCGCCCAGATCATACCACGCTTTGGCGCACTCGTAGTTGGCAATGGACTGCTGGGTGGAGATATGCCGGGCACACTTAGGGGCGTATTTGCCTGCAAGGGTAAAAGCACCCATATCTGCCACGATCAGCGCGTCTACGCCGGCATCCTGTAATTGTTCCAAATAAGGGGGTAGATTTGCAATCTCGTCATTCCGAGGCATAGTGTTGACCGTTACATGGACCTTGACGCCATGGTCATGGGCAAACCGCACCGCCTCAGGCAGCTCCTGCGGGGTAAAATTCCCCGCAAAGGAACGCATACCAAAGTCTGTGCCTGCCAGATACACCGCATCTGCGCCGTAGAGAACGGACATTTTCAGCCGTTCCATATCTCCGGCAGGACTTAGTAATTCTATCTTAGTCATTGTATCCAAGCTTTTCTTCCCATCTGTTGTGTTCTTCACGGGTCTTAGAGAAGACATGCTCTCCTTTTTCTTTGTCCAAAATAAAGAAATAGTATTTCACCGCAACGCCGTTTTCCATGGTCTTTTCCGGATTCAGCGCCGCGCCCAAACAGGTCAGGCCGGGGTTTGCGATCGGTCCGGCAGGCAGACCGTCATGGGTATAGGTGTGGTAAGGACTTGCGTTGATCAGCTCATCCGTGGTCAACTCGCCTTTGTTGTAATAGTTAATGGCGTAGTCGATGGTGGCATCACTTTCCAGCTTCGGATATTTGCCCGGATGGCACAGACGGTTGAAGAATACCGACGCGATGGTGTAGCTTTCACGGGTATTGGCCGATTCCTTTTGCACAATGGATGCCAAAATGACTACATCGTGGAAGGAGAGCTGGCAGTCAGCAATATAATTATCGCTGTAGCCGTGATTCTTCATCTGCTCACGCATCCGATCGTTAAGGGCGATCCACTTTTCCTGCAGACGGTTGTCCTCGGCACGGTCCTCAAAGGTATCCAAGAATTTCTCGAGCACCTTACCGGGTTCCTGATCCTTGTAGAACAGATAGGTATCCGGATACAGGTAGCCTTCCAGACTGTACTTATGGCCAAACGTCAAGCCGCTGAGGAACCAATAGTCATTGAATTTATCATTCTTAATATGCTCATCCAGATTCTCCACATACGCTTCCAAATCCGCCACCTTACAGACGCCATTATCCTCCAACAGCTGGAAGATCTGCGCACAGGTGTATCCCTCAGGGAACATGATCTGTACTACCTCAGCATCTGTGCCGAAATCCGTCATAACTTTTATAATGGCGTTGTAGTCGTAGATCATCAGATCCGTAAATTCAAATGTGCCGGGGCTGATGTTCTGGATCTTACTTGTCAGCTTTGCAGAGAAAAACTCAAACAGCCACTCATGGTCAATAAGACCGGCTTCTTTAAGCTTTCGGGCAACTGCCTTGGCTGCCTCCTTATCATCGGAGGGATCATCGTTTTTCAGAGCGGCAACATCCTCCGGTGTGATGGTAACTACCACATTCACCGGTTCTTTGCCAAAGGCCAGCAAGTCTGCCGCGCAGATCCACAGAAACCGGCCCAAAAATGTGCCGATGCCTACAATGATGAACAGCCAAATCACCGTTGCCGCCACATGGGGCAAACCGAACAGGCCGTATCCCTTTTTCATTTTCGGCCGTGTCTTGCGCACTTCCTCGTCCGGCTCTTCCGGAAAATCAGGCTGCATATCCTCCTGCGCAGGCTGCGTTTCCTCTTCTTGAGGCGCAATATGCATTTCATGCTTGCCCACAAAAGGCAATTTTGCGGTTTCATCCGCAGGGATCCCGGAGGATTCTTCCTTTTGCGGCAGATCCTCAATAGACAACTGACCCTCAGCAGGCGTAAAGACGACCGCTGCCTCTTCCTCTTCCGGTTCTTCCTGAGGCTTCGCCGGTATATTTTGTCGTGCAAACAGCTGGGTAGCGCCTATGCTATCCTGTTCCTGAGAAGCCGTTTCCGTATCCCAGTCCTCCAGCAAGGTCTCCTGCACGATCTTCTCCAGATCCAGCGAGTCCGCAATTTCCTGCTCGGTGACCTCGTTTACGATCTGTCGAATACCCAGAATCTCTTCCAGCCATTCCTCTTCCGACAGCCCTTCCGGCTGTCTTTTCTCGTTATCCATGTTTTTCCTCCTGTCAGCGGATGACGATCTGCTCCGCTACGGCAGCAGCTGCTTCCTCACCCTTCAAAGCGCCTATAAGCGCAAGTCCAAAGGGAATCGCACAACCGGCAGAAGTACCGGTGATCAGGTTGCCATCCCGGACAACCGCTTTGCCGGACTGGCACAGAGCGCTGCCCATGCCGCTTTCGCAGCCGGGATAGCAGGTGGTCTGCTTTCCGTCTGTGATGTGCAGATCAGCCAAGACGGTGGGACCTGCGCAGATGGCTGCCACAAATTTCCCGTTATCATAGGCAAACTTCAGGGCGTTCATGGCTTCCCGACTGGCGCGGACAGAGGCTACGCCGCCCAATCCGCCGGGCAGTACGATCATATCCAATTCCGTCAGGTCCATTTCCGCAAGGGTAATATCTGCCATGACTCCGATTCCGTGACCGCCGTAGACCAGCCTTCCATTGACGCCCACCGTCATGACGGAAATGCCTGCACGGCGCATCAGATCCAAGGGAGCGATGGCTTCGGTCTCTTCAAAGCCGGTAGCTAACAACATGTAAACCATTATTTTTCCTCCAAGCACTTGCAAACAGCAGCGTAAATTTCCTGATGGATATCCTCCCGGGAACGCATCTGTCCATCCCGGACACATTCAATGACCTTCCAGCCATAGTAGGCTGCGGCGGTCTTACCGGTCTTGCGGCAGGTGGCAAGGTACTGCATATCCTGCTCATGGATATCGGCATGAGTATTGGTAGCCTGCTCTCTGGAACGGAGCATTTTCTCCGTGTAATCCGTAGGAACATCCAGATAGATCACAAGATCCGGCGCAGGCAGACCCAGCTTGTCATACTCAAAATCATACAGCCAATGCAAATAGTCCTTCTGCTTGTCCTCCGGCTCTTTGGATGCCTGATGGACGGCGTTGGAGGTGGTGTAACGGTCTGAGAGGATCAAGCCGCCGTCTTCATACCACTGACCCCAATCCTGCTTATAGGACGCATAGCGGTCTACCGCATAAAACGCCGATGCGGCATAGGCATTGACATCCGTAGGCTTAGTGCCGAACTCGCCGCCCAAATACATCCGGATCAATGCAGAGCTGGGTTCAGAATACCGGGGAAAGACCAGATGCTTAAACTCCACAGCATCCTGCTGCAAATGCTCAGACAAAAGTCCGAATTGGGTGGACTTGCCGGAACCGTCCGTTCCTTCGATCACGATTAGTTTACCCATTTTTCCCTGCCTCCTATGCCTTTGACCACATGTTATAAAATATCACCTTAAAATATATCATAAATTCCCCTGTTTGTCCACTATAACCTTTGTGATGATCCGCAAATCTCCGTGTCATCCTGAGGGAAGCATGGCGGAGTTGAAGGAGCTTTTCCGTCACGGCGATGGAAAGGTCTTCTGCGCTCAGAATGACTCCTCTTTGGGTGCGCTGTAGGGTTTGACTATCCTATAATTTTCTGCTATAATGGAAAAAATTATGCAGAATATTGAGGTTTTTATATGGACGAAATCATGTTTAAGGATTTGGGTCTTTCCGAGGCAATGCTCAAAGCTTTGGAAAAGAAAGGCTACGGCTATCCCACCACCATTCAGCAGCAGGCCATTCCCCACTTTATGCAGTGGAAGGATGTGATCGCCAAAGCGCCTACCGGTACCGGCAAGACCTTTGCGTTCGGCATCCCCATGATCGAGCATGTGGATCCCCAGTGCGGTGATGTGCAGGGTCTGATCCTTGCTCCTACCCGGGAATTGGCAATTCAGATCGGTGATGAGCTGCGTGGTCTTATTACTTACTATCAGGGCATCCGTGTAGCTGTACTTTACGGCGGCGCAGGCATTGTGGGGCAGGCCAAGCAGCTGGAAAAGAAGCCCCAAATCGTAGTAGCTACCCCCGGTCGTCTGATGGACCACTATAACCGCAAAAACATCCGGCTGGATAAGATCCAAACCGTTGTGCTGGACGAAGCTGACCGGATGCTGGATATGGGCTTTTTCAAGGATGTGACCAAGATCATTGAGAAAGTCAAAAACCGCAAAAACTTAGGTCTTTTCTCTGCCACCATTTCTCAGGAGGTCATGACTGTTTCCTGGATGTATCAGCGTGATGAGGTAGAGATCACCGTTGAACCGAAGCAAGAGGATCGCCCGGATATTGACCAGTTTTCCCTGACCGTGACCCCTCTTGAAAAGGCTGAGACAGCTCTGCGGCTGATCCGCAGCCAAAACTATGAACGGGTCATGATCTTCTGCAACACCAAGCACATGTGCCAGCGGCTTTCCGATGATTTTCAACGGGCAGGCGCAGACTGTGACTGCATCCATGGAGATATCCGCCAAAGCCAACGGGAAAAGACCATGCAAAAATACCGCGACGGCAAGCTATCCATCCTCATTGCCACCGATGTTGCCTCCCGGGGCATTGATGTGGATGATGTGGATTGTGTAATCAACTACGATATTCCGGAAGAAAATGAATACTATGTCCACCGCATTGGCAGAACCGGACGGGCAAAGCGCAAGGGTGCTGCCTACTCTATCATCGGTAATTTCCCCGAAAAAGCGAAGCTGGATGAAATTGCCAAATACTCCAATTACCAAATTCGTCCCATGCTTCTGGGACAGGACGGCACTTTAACCGACGAACCGGTAAAAGAGGCTGTACCTGTGAAGAAGCGCTTCCGTTGACCCCCCGGGATCAGGGCTTCCTGTTACTGACGAGCACCTTGGGTGATCCAGCAAGAAAACCGCTGACGATCCCCCAGTTTCGCACACTTTCTCAGCGTGTCAAACACATGGAACGCCCCCAAGAGGAACGGGAATTACAGGAAAAAGATCTGGTTGCGTTGGGTTACGACCGCAACACCGCAATCCGTATTCTGACACTGCTTTCCCACCAAGCACAGCTTCACTGGTATTTGCAAAAGGGCAAACAGCAGGACTGCTATCCACTGACGCGATTGAATGATAACTATCCCTCCTTATTGCGGCAGCGGCTGCAGGAGGATGCCCCCGGTTCCCTTTGGGTCAAGGGTGATCTTTCCTTGCTGTACGAGCCTGCAGTATCGTTAGTAGGCAGCCGCGAGCTACAAGAGGACAACCTTGCCTTTGCCCAAGAGGTTGGCAGGCAGGCGGCGCTGCAAGGCTATGTATTGGTTTCCGGCAATGCCCGGGGCGCAGACAAAGCAGCGCAGACCAGTTGCCTTGCCCACGGCGGAAAGGTCATCTGTGTAGTTGCAGACAATTTAGGCCGACAACCGTTGCAGGAGAATACCCTCTATCTCTCGGAAGATGGCTTTGACTCGAGTTTTTCCGCACATAGGGCGCTGCAGCGGAATCGGATCATTCATTGCTTAGGCGAAAAAGTCTTTGTGGCGCAATGTACATTGGAACACGGCGGCACATGGAGCGGCACTTTACAAAATCTCCGTCACAGCTGGAGCAGTGTGTTCTGCTATCAGGACGGCAGCCCTGCCGCCAAGGAATTAGAACAGCGAGGCGCTGAGCTTGTGGATATTTTGGATCTTTCCGACTTCTCCAAATTGCAAACCGTTACACCGTTTCTATAACAAAAACCGCTGAAGGTATTTCTTCAGCGGTTTTCTTTTTAGTTTTTCAAGCTTTGCAGCGGTGCAGGAATGCGGCCGCCGCGAGCGACAAAATCATCGCTGGACTTATCGTGGACAGGCATCACAGGCGCGCTGCCCAGCAGACCGCCCATTTCCACCCGGTCTCCCACCACCTTGTTCGGGGCAGGAATAATACGGACAGCGGTGGTTTTGGTGTTGACCATACCGATGGCCGCCTCGTCTGCAATGATAGCAGAGATGGTAGCCGCAGAGGTGTCACCGGGAACAGCAATCATATCCAGACCCACAGAGCAAACACAGGTCATGGCCTCCAGCTTGTCAAGGCAAAGCGTACCGCACTCAGCCGCAGCGATCATACCCTCGTCCTCAGACACGGGAATAAATGCGCCGGACAGACCGCCCACATGGTTACTTGCCATGACGCCACCCTTTTTGACTGCATCATTCAGCAGTGCCAATGCCGCAGTTGTGCCGTGGGTGCCGCAGACCTCCAGACCCATTTCTTCCAAAATTCGCGCAACGCTGTCACCAACAGCCGGTGTAGGCGCAAGGCTCAGGTCCACAATACCGAAGGGGATTCCCAGTCGTTTAGAGGCTTCCACGCCCACGATCTGTCCCATACGAGTAATGCGGAAAGCGGTCTTTTTAATGGTTTCCGCCACCACATCAAAGGGCTGACCTTTAACAGACTGGAGCGCATGGTACACCACGCCCGGGCCGGAAACACCCACATTGAGAACGCATTCCGGCTCACCGACACCGTGGAATGCGCCTGCCATAAAGGGGTTATCCTCCACAGCGTTGGCAAACACCACCAACTTGGCACATCCCAGACCGTCATTATCCGCGGTGATCTCGGCGGTCTCTTTAATAATTCTTCCCATCTTAGCCACCGCATCCATGTTGATGCCGGCCTTGGTAGAGCCCACATTTACGCTGGCGCAAACACGCTCAGTAGCCGCCATTGCCTCGGGGATGGAATCCATCAGGATCCAGTCACCCTTGGTACAGCCCTTCTGCACCAAGGCAGAGAAGCCACCGATAAAGTTGACACCACAGGTCTTTGCCGCCTTATCCATGGCAATGGCCAGCGGTACATAAGAATCCGTTTCGCAGCTGCTGCCCACAATGGCAATGGGCGTTACAGAGATTCGCTTGTTGACAATAGGAATGCCAAATTCCCGTTCGATCTGTTCGCCAACAGCCACCAAATCCTTTGCCTTGGTAGTGATTTTGTCATAGATCTTTTGGGCGCAGACATTCACATCCCGATCCGCACAATCCAACAAGGAGATGCCCATAGTGATGGTTCGGATATCCAAATGCCGTTTGTCGATCATGTCCAAGGTGGACTGTATGTCTTTTATACTCAGCATAGCCTATCCTCACACTCTGTGCATGGCTTCAAAAATGTCCTCCCGCTGCAAACGGATGGACATTCCCATTTCCTTGCCCTTCTCATCCAAACGCTTAGCAAGTTCGGTAAAGGGCAGGTCGGAACCGCTGGTATCCACCGCCATCATCATGGTAAAATAGCCTTGCATGACAGTCTGGCTGATATCCAAAATATTGACATTATAATTGGCAAGCTGCGTGCAGACACCGGCAATGATACCTACACGGTCCTTACCGACAACAGTTACGATCGCTTTCATGTCTTACACCTCATAATCTGCGCAGACACGGCTGTTCAGCATTTCCCAGAAGTGGGCTTTGGCAGCCTGATGGGCAGGATGATCGGCATAATTTGCCAACGCTTCCTTGCTTTCAAACTCGGAATACAGCGCATAGTCCATGCCGCCCTGATAGCAAGGACGGATCTCCATCTTGGTCAGGCCGGGGATCACGCCTACCAACGGCTCCAGCACAGAACGGATCAATTCCACTGCGGCAGTTTTGTCAGTTCCCTCTTTCAGGGTATAAATAACAATATGCTTTACCATAACAATTCCTCCAAAAATAAATACCGGGGTCGTTGGTCGACCCCGGTATGTTGTTACTGATTACTCAGCTTCTGCCTCAGCTTCGACTTCGGCCTCGACCTCAGCCTCGTCCTCGTTGGCAGGCTCCAGCAGAGCACGGATGGACAGGGAGATGCGCTTGCTCTCTGCATCCACCTCAGTGATCTTCACCTGAACCTCCTGACCCTCGCTCAGCACATCCTCGGGCTTGCCGATGCGCTTGTCAGCAATCTGGGAAATATGGATCAGACCATCAACGCCGGGGATGATCTCAGCAAATGCGCCGAAGGTCATCAGCTTCACGATCTTAGCATCCACCACATCGCCAACATTGTAGTTGGTCATGAACTGATTCCAGGGGTTCATCTCAGCAGTCTTGTAGCCCAGAGAGATCTTGTGCTTCTCAGCGTCGAAGGAGATGACATAAACATCGATCTCATCGCCGACCTTCACGACTTCAGCAGGATTCTTGATGCGATTCCAGCTCAGCTCAGAAACATGAACCATGCCGTCCACACCGCCGATGTCCACAAATGCACCGTAAGAAGTCAGAGACTTAACAACGCCGTGGAACTTTGCGCCCACTTCGATCTCAGCCCACAGCTTCTCCTGAGCAGCCTTGCGAACCTCAGAGGAAACAGCACGAATAGAACCGATCACGCGACGGCGTGCACGGTTGACCTCGGTGATCTTCAGCTGAACAGCCTTGCCCACCATGCCGGTCATGTCGCCGCCCTTGGCGATGCCGGACTGGGAAGCAGGAATGAACACGCGGATACCCTTAACGGTAGCCACCAAACCACCCTTGTTCTCTTCGGTGATGACGCCGTCCACGGTAGCCTTCTCTTCGCACCATGCAGCCATCTCGTCCCACACCTTCATGCCATCCAGCTTCTTCTTGGACAGCTGGCAGGTGCCTTCCTGATCGTTCACGCGAACGACAAACACTTCGATCTCGTCGCCAACCTTCAGAATATCCTCGGGCTTGACAGTGGGATCTGCGCTGACTTCGTCATAAGGGATGTAGCCGGCATGCTTCGTGCCCAGATCGATCTGGACTTCGGTAGTACCGATGCCGGTAACGATGCCAAGAACCTTATCTCCTGTATTCAAAGTCTTGATGGACTGCTCAAGAAGCGCCTCAAAGCTTTCCTCCTGCACAGCCTCAACTTTAGTAATTTCGCTCATAGTCTTGTTGACCTCCTTTATAATCCACGCCGGCGTTGATGCACCAGCCGTGACTCCAACATCAGCCACACCGCGGAAAAATTCAGGATTGAGTTCTGTGGCGTTATCCACAAGAACCACCCGATCGCAGTGCTCCCGACAAATCATAGCGAGACGGCCTGTGTTGGAGCTGCTCGCGTCACCTACAACGACCATGGCCTGACAAATCTTGCTCAATTGCGCCGCTTCACTTTGCCGAGATTCGGTAGCTTTACATATTGTATCAAAAATTTTCAGATTAGTAAACTGTTTTTTTGCAAAATTTACGCAAGATTTCCACAAAGATTCTGTGGACGTGGTCTGGCAAACTATGCTTATTGCCAAATCTTCGCTGTTTCCAACGGTTTTCGCCCATTTTTCCAGTTCCTCGGGACTCTCAAATACTTGGCATTGCCGACACCAACCGGCGATCCCCTCCACCTCCGGATGGGATCGGGTACCGATAACAACCGGGATTCTCCCCTCTTCCTCGGCTTTGCTGACAATACCGTGAATGCGCTTAACAAAGGGGCATGTGGCATCGATGATCTCCACACCGCGCTTCTCCAGCTGTTCATACACCGCCCGGGAGACGCCATGAGAACGGATGATCACTGTCTGACCGGGCTGCGCGTCCATTGGGCTGTCAATGACCTGTACCCCCAGCTGTTCAAAGCGATCTACCACATGGCGGTTGTGGATAATAGGGCCTAAGGTCACCACCTGCTTGCCGTCCCTCGCCGCCTGCTCCACCAGACCCACCGCCCGGTCTACACCGAAACAGAAGCCTGCGCTTTTGGCAACCTTGACACTCATACAGGGATCTTCTCCCCGACGATCTTCTTCATGGCAGCCAGCACGCCTTCAATATCCAATTCGGAAGTATCCAGCAAAACCGCATCCTTTGCCTGCTTCAAAGGCGCAATGGGACGGGTCGTATCCTGATGGTCTCTTTGCTTGATCTCCTGCAGAACTGTCGCATAGACTGCCTTTTGACCCTTTGCCAGCAGCTCATCGGTACGACGCTTTGCCCGAACCTCAGGGGTTGCCGTCAGGAAGATCTTGACCGTTGCCTGAGGCAGCACCACAGTACCGATATCGCGACCATCCATAATGACATTGTGCTTCCGGGCAACCTCCCGCTGCATATCCAACAGCACATCCCGGACCACCTTATGGGCAGAAACCAAAGATGCCTTTTGAGAAATATCCTGTGTCCGGATCTCGTCGGATACATCCATGCCGTTCATCAGCATGTGCTGCTTGCCTGTTTCATCGTATTCGATTTCAATGGTCAGCTCGTCAATGTACCGCTCTACGCCGTCCACATCCTTGGGGCTGATACCCAACAGGTCAAGGAAGTACGCAACGGTGCGATAGATCGCGCCGGTATCCACATAATAATAGCCCAATTCTTTGGCAAGTGCCTTGGCGATGGTGCTTTTACCTGCGCCGGCAGGGCCGTCAATGGCGATGCTGTAAGTCTTAGACATAATCGTTTCCTCGTTTCCTTTATTTCTGCTGCCGAAGCTGTGCAAGGGCAGCGGTTTCTCTGGCGACTACCTCTTGGGGCGTCAGTCCCAGCTTTTTACCTGTTTGTTCCGGATCCATAGGCAGACCGCCCTCCAAGCCGAACCGCAAGGTCAAAAGCTTGGCATCCTCTTCACTGAGGGCGGATAAAAGCTCCAAGATCCGCTGGCGGCTTTGGAAATAGGCTGTATCCTCTACCGCCTGCTCGTCCTCCTGCGTAGGTTCCTTTTCCTCCTGCGAGGCATGTGCCTGCTCCACAGTACGGGCGTTGTTAAGCATCCGGGCAATAACCTGCGCCGCCTCAGGCGTAATGTGCAGAGCTTCCGCAATTTCCTCTACAGTCGGGTTTCTGCCCAGTTCATCCAACAGCTTTCTGTCCACATCCCGGTAATCTTCCAATGCCTGCCGCATTTTTTGACCCACACCGGAAGCCCGCGCCTGCATAGTCACAGCCTTAGCCAAATACTGCTCGATCCAGCGGCTGCAATACCCTTGCGCATCACCGCCGTTGTAGCGGAGAACACCCTGCCACAGACCAAGGCTGCCCTCCTGAATCAGGTCGGTCAGCAGCACGCCGTAACCGGTATATCCGCCTGCCAGCGTCACTACCCGGCTCATCAAAGCATTTGCAAGCTTTGCCATCGCAGCTTCGTCACCGGAAGCCGCCTTTTGTGCCAACACCTGAGGATCACCTGCTGTGGGGATCTGGGAAAGCTCCTCCAAATACAGGCGCAGAGGATCATTTTCCTCCAGCGTATGCAAAGGCATGCCCTGCGCCACAAACTGCTGCTCTTGGCGCAGCCGCACCGCAGCGCTGCCGCTGCCGGTATCGGCAGGCAGATCCTTCACATCCAAAAGAATGCTGCGCTGTTCCAGCACCTCCAGCGCCGCTTCCACAGCATCCTCTTCCTCCCCTTCCATCAGGGCAAGAAAATGGGCTGCGGACAGACTGCTTCCGGCAGAAAGGGCAAGAAGCTCCTGTTCCCAAGCGCTTTTTTCAAATACAAATTCCATGTTCTTCACTCCAGAAAATCCTCCAAGCCGAGCTCGGCACCGATCTTATGCAGCTTGCTCATCGCCTGCTTTTCGATCTGCCGTGCTCGTTCTTTGGAAATATCCAACAGCTTGCTGATCTGATCCAGAGAGTAACAGACTCCGTCTTCCATGCCGAAATGCAGCCGCAGCACCTGCCGTTGCCGCTCCTCCAGCATACCCAGCAGGCTTTCCATCGTATGCTTTAATTCATCTCGCACCAATGCTTCGTAGGGCCGGGATGCATTTTCATCCTCAATGAGCTGTCCCAGCGTGCCTTCCTCACCTGTATGCAGCATTGCATCCAGTGAGCAGACTTCCGGCGCAAGCTGTTGATACTGCACAACCTTCTGCGCTGAAAAGCCGGTATAGGAAGCGATCTCCTCCGGCGTAGGCTCACTGCCGTTTTCCTGCAGAAGCGCTGCTCGGGCAGACTGGATCTTTCGGATCTTTTCCGCTGTGTGCAACGGCACACGGATCGTGCCGCCGTGATTCATAATACTGCGGCTCACGCCCTGCCGGATCCACTTGGTAGCGTATGTAGAAAACCGATAATTTAAGGTAGGATCGAATTTCTTTGCCGCCACCAGCAGGCCGATACTGCCCTCTTGGATCAAGTCCAAAAGCGGCACGCCTCTACCGGCATATTCCCTTGCCACCGATACCACCAGCCGCAGGTTGGAGTTTACCATCCTGCGGATGGCGTCCTCATCACCGGCAGCGCAGCCCATAGCAAGCTCTTTCTCCTGCTCCGGAGTCAACCGGGGATACTGACGGATCTGCTGCAGGTACTGACGGACATCGTCTTCACCGGCAGAGATCGGGATGCTATCTTCTTTTATCCGTTCTGCGTTCACGCTTTTGTTCCCTTGCTTTCTCTGATCTTATTGCGGAATGCCAAAAGATCGTCATCACTGGAAATGCTGGCAGCCTGCTGTGCGCCGCGAATGGTATTGACACAGTCCCGGAATGCCGCCTCGCTCACCGGACCTTCCTGCTTTTGGCAGATCATCGTCAGGTGGGACATCTCCTCCGCTGTGTAATCCTCCAGCACTGCCAAGGACACCTCTTGTCCCTGCCTATACCGTGCAAGCAGCTGATCGTAAGCTCTGCCCAACAGCGGTACAGAAAAGTTTGCGCCGCTAAAATCCTTTGCCTGCTCCATCAAAGACGGATCTCGGAGGATCTGGGCCAAAACGCCCTCCTCTGCCATTGCGGAGCGAATGTTATCGTAACGAACGGAGCGGACCTTGGGCTGCAGAGAACGGGCCGGCGCAAGGTCGATCTGCTCCTGCTTTTTCTTTTCTCTGGCAACTCGGCGTTTATAGGCCTTGCCGATCTCCATTTTCATAGCTTCCGGGGTAATACGGGCAGCTTCTGCCACTCTTGTGCCGTAGATCTCCCTTTGGACGGCATTGCCCAGCGTGGATACCAGCTCCGCCGCCTCCTGTGTAAAGCGAATCCGTTGTTCGTCAATATTCAGGTCGTACTTTCGGGCAATGGCATTGATCTGATACTCCACACGGTCAGAGGATGCTCCCAGCAGCGCACGGAACGCCTCCGGACCGAATTTATGCAAAAATTCATCCGGGTCCTTGGCATCCTTCATTTGCAGGACCTTAACCTTAATGCCCACCTTTTCCAGCATGGGGATCGCCCGTTTGGCTGCCCGCTGACCGGCTTCGTCGCCGTCATAGGTCAGGATCACTTCTTCTGTGTAACGACTTAAAAGCGCAGCATGCTCCTCCGTCAGCGATGTACCTAAGGAGGCCACCGCGTTGTCAAAGCCAAACTGGTGCAAGGTCACAACATCCACATTGCCTTCCACCAAAATAATATTGCCCTGCTTGCTCTTTTTGGCAAAGTTTAAGCCAAACAGATTTTTTCTCTTGTTGAAGATCAGGGTTTCGGAGGTGTTCAGGTATTTGGGGGTAGAATCGTCCAGAACACGGCCGCCAAAGCCGATCACATTGCCCCGGATGTCAATAATCGGGAACATGACACGGTTGCGGAAGCGGTCATAGATCCTGCCGTTTTTCTCGCCAACCAGATCCGCATCCCGCAGCTCCTGATCGGTATAACCTTTTTTCCGCATAGCATCTACCAGCGCATTCCAAGTGTCCGGCGCATAACCCACACCGAACCGAGTCAGGATAGACTGGCTTAACCCACGCTTTTGCACATACGCCAGCGCCTTTTCCCCCACAGGGGCATACAGCTGGGAATGGAAAAATCTGCCGGCTTCCTTCATCAGCGCCCACAGTCGCTCCTGATTGCGGTAACGGCTTTGATACTGCTCATCCTCCGGCACTTCCATGCCTGCCCGTTTGGCAAGAGCACGAACCGCATCGGGATAGCTGAGACCTTCCACTTCCATCATAAAGTTTACAGCGCCGCCGCCTTTATGGCATCCGAAGCAATAGTAAATACCTTTGTCCGGCGCAACAGAAAAAGAGGCGGTCTTTTCTCCGTGGAAAGGACACAGTCCGAACAAATTTCCGCCGGAGCGCTTCAGGGTCACATACTGTCCTACCACATCTTCAATAGGATTTCTTGCGATCAATTCATCAATAAATGACGGAGGAAATGCCACGATTCCCGCCTCCTTTCTGCCCTAATTGATTTATTATAACATATCAGCCCCGAACATTCCACCCCATCGGGATAAAAAGTTCGGTATATTTATCCACCGCATATTTGTCCGACATACCTGCAATGTAATCGCACACCGTCCGCTCCATGCCGTCAAAGGACAGCTGAGGCTGAAAATCGTCCGGCAGTGCCTCGGGGTGGGTAAAATAGTAATCATACAGGCGTTTGAGCATTTCTTTTGCCTTGCTCTCCTCGCCCTTTGCCACCGGGTTACGGTAGACTCTGTCAAACATAAAAGACCGCAGATCGTTCAGCGCCTGCTCCACATGGGGAGACATCGCAATGCTGTCAGCATCACGGGAAGCTTCGATCATGTCGCAAACCAAGGTGTTGATCCGCTGGGAATGGGTTCTGCCCAGCACCATGGAGATCGATCTGGGAATATCGTCATTGGTCAGGATTCCTGCCCTGACAGCGTCGTCAATATCGTGGTTTACATAGGCGATCCGGTCCGCTCTGCGGACGATCTGCCCTTCCAGCGTTTCGGGAACTTGGCTGCCGGTATGTCCGACGATGGCCATCCGGGTCTCGTAGCTCAGGTTCAGGCCTGCACCGTTGTTTTCCAAAACATCCACCACGCGCAGGCTCTGCTCATTGTGGCGGAAGGGTATACCGAGGCACTCTGTCAGCGCGCCCTCGCCGGCATGACCAAAGGGGGTGTGTCCCAAATCGTGACCCATCGCTGCCGCTTCGGCAAGATCCTCATTGAGCCGCAATGCCCGGGCAATGGTACCGGCGATCCGGGAAACCTCAATGGTATGGGTCATACGGGTGCGGTAATGGTCACCCTCAGGCTGCAAAAACACCTGCGTCTTATGCATCAGACGGCGAAAGGCCTTGCAGTGGATGATCCGGTCTGTATCCCGCTGGTAGCAGGTTCGCACATCCGCAGGGTTTTCTTCCTCCGGACGGAGTCTGCCACGGGTCCTGTTGGAAAACGCCGCACGGGGACTCAGGCGGCTGTATTCCTCCTTTTCCAATTCTTCACGAACAGACATTATGTATCATCCTTTCCCGTTACCGGAAACGCCCGGTATTCTTTCCCGGTTTCCATGCCCTCTACTGTGGCGGCGGTCATCTCTGTCAAAGCATCCAAGAAGGCTTGCGCCTTTCCTTCCGCCACCAGAATTTCCAGTTCCACCTCTGCCCCGAACTGGGTGTCCCGAATGATGCCCTCAAAGGCCGCAACCTCCAGCTTCACCCGTTCGTAATAGGTATAGGGGCAGGGCACATACAGCACCGACCAAACTCGCTTCATGGACTTGCCTGCGGCATCTACGGCGATTTTGGCGCCCTTGGTATAGGCCCGGACCAAACCGCCTGCGCCCAGCAAAATGCCGCCAAAATACCGGGTCACCACGCAGACGATATTATAAAGTCCCTCCCGTTGCAGCACCTGAATCATAGGCATACCTGCCGTGCCGCCGGGTTCGCCGTCATCGGAAAAACGGACAGCGCCGTCCTTGATGATATATGCCCAGCAGTTATGGGTAGCATCGTAGTGCTGCTTTTTCATTTCTTGAATTTTTTCGAGCGCTTCCTCTTCTGTCTGAACTTGCCAGACTCTGCCGATAAAGCGGGATTTCTTCTCGGTAAATTCATCTTCGCCGTAGCCTGTGGGCACCAGATATTCGTCCAAAGGTCAGCACTCCTTCGTAATATACTTCTGCATCTTTCCGTACAAAATGGGATCTAAAATTGCTTCCACCACGATCCCTTCTCCGGTATACTCCACATTCAGCACCTGCGCGCCGGAATGAAGGGTCTCCACCAGACCGCCCATGGAATAGGGAACGGTCACGGTCACATGATGGCGGCTGTGGCCCAGCGCAGCCTCAATAGACTGCAGCAGGGCATCCATACCCTCGCCCTTCTTGGCGGAGATCTTCACAACATCTTCGCCAATGGGGATATCGGTAGCCTCCACAAGGTCTGCCTTATTATAGCACTGCAGCACCTTTGTGCCTGGCTTGGCCAGCTTGGCGATCAGGCTGTCCACTACCCGGATATGCTCTTCCCTGTCCGGGTCTGATGCGTCGATGACATGCAGCAAAAGGTCTGCGTATTCCAGCTCCTCCAGCGTTGCGCGGAACGCATCCACCAAATGGTGGGGAAGCTTGGCGATAAAGCCGACTGTATCGGACAAGATCACATCCAAATTATCCGACACATGGAGCTGCCGGGAAGTGGTATCCAGCGTATCAAACAACCGGTTATTGGCAGGAATACCTGCATCGGTCAGTTGATTCAATAAAGTGGATTTGCCGGCGTTGGTATAGCCCACGATGGCTACCACCGGTACGGAGTTTTTCATTCTCCGTTCCCGCTGGACGGCCCGAACCTGACGCACCTGTTCCAGCTCCGACTGCAGCCGGGCAATTCGTTCCCGGATGTGCCGGCGGTCGGACTCCAACTTGGTTTCACCGGGGCCTCTTGTGCCGATGCCGCCGCCCTGACGGGATAAGGATTTGCCCATACCGGACAGCCGGGGCAGCAGGTATTTATACTGGGCAAGTTCTACCTGCAGTCTGCCCTCCCGGGTCTTGGCACGCTGGGCAAAAATATCCAGAATCAGGGCGCTTCTGTCCAACACAGTGACACCCAGAATTTCTTCCAATGCGCGGATGTGTCCGGGAGAAAGCTCGTTGTCAAAAATGACCATAGTAGCTTCCGTTGCCTCTGCCAGCATCCGCACTTCCTGCGCCTTGCCCTCACCGATAAAGCTATGGGAATCCGGTGTGTGGCGGTTCTGCAAAACCTTGGCGGTACAGAAGCCGCCGGCGGGTTCCAGCAGAGCATCCAGCTCCTCCAGCGTCGCATCTGTAGCGGTCTGGGCTTTGGTAAAGCAGTCGGCATTCAAGCCAACCAGAACGGCTCTTTCCTGCCAGGTTTCAAAATTCGTTTCCATTTTTATTCCTCCAAGGGGAATCTTTCAACATTTGCTTATATTATATCACATAATTGTCCAATGACACAACACATTTTATTGCAAATAATGAAATAAGCCCGCACCATGATCGGTGCGGGCTTTACTTCTTACTTCAGGCCGAATCTCTTGTTGAAACGGTCAACACGTCCACCGGTGTCAACCAGCTTCTGCTTGCCGGTATAGAAAGGGTGGCACTTGGAACAGATTTCAACACGGATCTCCTTCTTGGTGGAGCCGGTAGTAAAGACGTTGCCACAAGCGCAGCGGATGGTGGTCTGTTCGTAGTTGGGATGGATGCCTTCTCTCATTTCGTTCACCTCTTTCTCGTAGTCTAAAAGGGCATAGTTACCCTTAGCAATCTTTTGTCGCCCGGATATCATAACACAGACATGGGAAGAATGCAAGTGTTTTTTTCGGTTTTTTTGCAAAACCCATACTTTTTTTAGAAAGCCCAGTTTCCGTTACGGAACACAGGGACTGTTTTGCCGTCCCGGGTAGTGGCATCAATGTTCATGGAATCGCAGCCGATCATAAAATCCTCATGGATCATAGAATCGTTGACACCCAGTTCCCGGCACTCCTCCAGCGTCATATCCTGATAGCCGTGGATAGTATCCACAAAGCCCATGCCGACGGCCAGATGGCAGGCGGCATTTTCGTCAAACAAAGTGTTATAAAACAGCAAACCGCTTTCCGCAATGGGACTGCTCTGGGGCACTAAGGCGCATTCACCCAAATACGCTGCGCCCTCATCCATGGAAATCAGGGTGTTCAGCAGCTGCTCGCCTTTTTCCGCCTTTGCTTCCACTACCCTACCGTTTTCAAAGCGGAAGTAAAAATTCTCAATGAGTTGTCCCTGATACGACAGGGGCTTGGTGGCGTACACGATTCCCTCTGCCTTGCCCCGCATAGGAGAAATGAAGCATTCCTCTGTGGGAATATTGGGGTTAAAGGTGATTTTCCGACGGGTAGTCTCGCTGCCGCCGCAGAATTTTGCCTGCGGAATCATACCTACTGTCAGGTCCGTACCGTTCGATGCAGTATAGTGCAGGCTTTCGATCCCCAAGGAGTTTAGATAATCGCACCGCTTATGCAGATCCCCGTTGTGCTGTTCCCACGCTTTCAGAGGGTCTTCCGTCACACGGGATGCGCTGAGGATCGCCTCCCACAGCCGCTCTACCGCCACGCTTGCCCGGACACCGGGAAAGACCTTTTTCGCCCATGCAATGCCCGGTACTGCGGCAATGCACCACTGCTGATTGCCCTCTCTTTGGTCAATGTAGGGCTTAACAATGGGATAGCTCAGCTTGCGCGCCTTGGCGACCTTCTCCATATTGATGCCTTTCAGGCCATCGGGATCTTCTGAAATCAGGTGTATCCGGCAGGGCATTCTATCGCAGTAGTACTGCTGCCGGGCCTTCTGCCACTGGGTTACCTCACCCAATGTCTTTACAGACTGATGCCGCACATGGAGCTTTTCCAGCGCCGGATAATCCCACTCCACCGTTACCTTTCGTGCCTTAGCCTTATAAGCCTCGTCCACCACCATTGCCACAAACTCCGGCTGGTCAAGATCGGCATAGATGAGTACATCCTGATCTTTTTGTACATTGACGCCACTGCGGACGATCAAACGGGCATAGTCCCGCAAAACGGTCTTCTTCATAACAAATTGCCTCCTGAAGCTGTTTTCAATATTTTAGCAAATTTTTTCAAAAGGGTCAATTGCAATTACCGTATTTTTCCCTTATAATGGAAACACTATACTGCGAGGTGACTGCCATGCTCACAAAAAATCAACTGCAAGAGAAGATAAGAAACGGCATCCGGTTCTTGGACGGTGCTACCGGCTCCAACCTGATGAAGGTGGGTATGCCCAAGGGCTGCTGCTGTGAGGAATGGATCCTTGCCAACCCGGAAAAGCTGGTTGCGCTGCAGCGGCAATACGCCGAAGCCGGCAGTCAGATCCTTTATGCCCCCACTTTTCAGGCGCAGCCTATTGCGCTGGAACGGGTAAAGCTGGACAGGCAGACAGAGACTATCAATGCGCATTTGGTCAGCCTGACCCGCAGCGCAGCGCCCAATGCACTGGTAGCCGGCAACCTGACTACCCTTGCCGCCTACACCGACAGCTGGGATGAGGGAAAATTCGATCTGCTGGTAGAAAACTATCGGCGGCAGATCCGTGGACTGATAGACGGTGGCGCAGACCTGCTGGCTGCCGAAACATTGCTGTATCCTTTGGAAGCGGAAGCCATTTTGACCGCTGCCGAATTAGAGGGCGCAGGAGCTGCCATGTACACCTTTACCATGCAGCCTGACGGTTCTCTGTTCTCCGGCAGAGATGCCGCGCCTGTTTTGCGGGAGTTGGAGGAAGCCGGTGCCGCCGCCGTAGGCTTTAACTGCGTGCCCTTAAGCGATCTGACACCCGGACTGATCTGCAAGCTGCGGAGATCTGTCAAGGGTCCGCTGATCTGCAAGCCAAACGCCGGCGAGCCGGTAATCGGAGAGGACGGGCTTGCCCATTATCCCATGTCCGCGGAGGAGTTTGCCGAAAAAATGCATCCTTGTGTCGACGCAGGCGCGGCGCTGCTGGGGGGCTGCTGCGGCACAACGCCGGAACATATCAAACAAGTCTGTCAAAAAGTGAACGCATAACCTGCGTTCACTTTTTATTCATTTTTTGTTGTAAATCGTCACTTTATCTGTTATAATGGTTTTGTTATGGAAAAAAGAACATCATTTTATGTCAGCCGTAAACATGCGCTGACCTGGCTGATGGTCCTTTGCATGATCTGCTCGGCAGTGACCCGCATTGCGTTTATCGGTGTGAAAGGGTCCGATAATTCGCTTTTTGTGTGGAGTCAAATCGTTCTGCCAATCGCAGCGGTCCTGCTCTACGGGATGATCGCCCTCATTAACGGAAAAGAACATTTTTATAAGTCCGCAATCCCTGTCTGGATGATCTGCATTTATTTTATTTTTGTGTTTGCCGGTTATGATTTCGGCAAGTTTGACACGATGATCGCATGGCTCTACGGTATCATCATGCTGATCGTCGGTCTGACCTACACCCGGATCACCGCAGGTAAATGGCGTCGCAACTGGATTTTGGTCCCCTTTTTGGCATTCCCCGGTGTGGCATATCTGTATTTGGAGCGCGCCGCCCTGATGAGCAAGGATTGGGCGCAAATCCGGTATCTTCTGCCCAATACGCTGATGGTTCTCGGTCTTATGATCGCTGTGTTTGCTATGCGGATCCACACCGACGGCGCTTATCATCCCACTTGGGGTGACCGCTGTGATGGCAGAAAGATCCGCACCCTTGCTCCCATGGCGCAGATCACCGCCTACTTTCAGGTTGAGCGGAACACCTGCTCCAACCTTTTCGAGGAATCCTTTGAGATCTCCCATGTGGAGCGTTACATCCGCCAAAAGCGCAAGGAAGGTCTGTCTGACTTTGGTCTGACACATGTGCTGCTGGCCGCTTATGTCCGTGGACTTTGCAAGTATCCCCAGCTGAACCGCTTTATTTCCGGTCAGAAAGTATACTCCCGAGGAGAAGACATACAATACTGCATGGTGATCAAGAAGGAGATGACCATTGACTCTCCCGACACCTCCATCAAGGTCCATTTGAGCCGCAAGGATACTGCAGAGGATATTTACAACAAGCTGAACGCCGCCATTGAGGATGTTAAGAAAACGCAGGAGCTGGACTCCGGCATTGACAACCTGATCGGCTACCTGAACCTGATCCCCAGCATCGTGCTGAAGTTTGTGGTATGGCTGCTGAAGCTTCTTGATTATTTCGGTCTTTTGCCCAAGTTCCTGCTGGAGCTGAGTCCCTTCCACGGCAGTTTGTTCTTTACCTCCATGGGTTCTCTGGGTATTCGCCCCATTTACCACCACCTGTATGACTTCGGCAACCTGCCTGTGTTCGGCGCTTTCGGCTGCAAACGCAAGGAGTTGAGCGTACAGGAAGATGGCAGTATCGTACAGCGCAAGTATATTGATGTGAAATTCGTTCTGGATGAGCGCATCGTAGACGGCTACTACTACGCCGCCTTCTTCAAGCACTACCGCTCCATCCTGCGGCATCCCGAGCTGTTGGATCTGCCTCCCGAGGAGATCCTCAACGACATTGATTAAATGATGAAACATGCTATTTTACAGCACCTTGCAGAGTGTCCTTGGCAGGACACTCTGTATTGGTTTGACACCATTGATTCCACCAACACCCGGGCAAAAGCCATGGCGGAAGCCGGCGCTAAGGAAGGCACGGTGATCCTTGCCGGCAGACAAACCGCCGGCCGTGGTCGCTTAGGTCGCAGCTTCCACTCCCCTGCCGATGCCGGTATTTATCTTTCGGTGATCCTGCGACCTGATTGCACACCCGACAAGCTGATGCATTTGACCTGCGCTGTGGCAGTCGCCATGTGCAACGCGGTGGAACAGGCAGCCGGTATTCGTCCGGCAGTGAAATGGATCAATGATCTGATCCTGCAGCAAAAGAAATTAGGCGGCATTTTGACTGAGCTTTCCGTAGACCCTAAATCCGGTCTTGTCCGCTATGCCATCGTAGGCATCGGCATTAACTGCGGACATGATTTGCAGGACTTCCCTGCTGAGCTGCAGACTGTTGCCACTTCCTTAAAAATGGTCACCGGCAAATGTCCGGATACAGGTCGCCTTGCCGCTGCCATGATCCAAAATCTTTGGCAGATGCGCGGTATGCTCCTGACGGACAAACGCCGCATTATGGATGCCTACCGGAAAGATTGTCAAACCATCGATCAGGCCATCACGGTGATCCGCGGTGATGAGAAGCGTAACGGGAAAGCCCTGTTTGTAGACGATGATGGCGGACTGACCGTAGCATTCTCCGACGGAACTGTCGGAACGGTCTCCTCCGGAGAAGTCAGTATCCGGGGACTGTGCGGATATTGTCAATGATTTTTGATTTTATTATTGCATTTTATTTCGACATTGGTTATAATGGGCTTAGAACTAAATGAAATGGAGGAATTTCTTATGAAGACTTTTGCTATCATTGCTAAGATTCTGGCTGCTTTGGCCGCTGTTGCTGGTATCGTGTATATCATCGCTACCTACGGTGACAAGATCGTTGCTTGGGCTAAGAACCTGATCGCCGGCAAGTGCGCTGACTGCGAGTGCGACTGCGATTGCGACGAGTGCGACTGCGAGTGCGAATGCATTGACGAAGAAGCTGCTGAGGAAGAAGCTGAAGAAGCTGAAGAAGCTGCTGAAGAGGCTGACTTCGAGAAGTAAGAAAAGGCAAAAAATCCGCGTTGCCACACGGAAGTCGGATCGTAGCCATGT
>JAZKXW010000088.1:0-3638 GCA_045611825.1 Faecousia sp. | reverse complement strand
CGACGGCTTGCGCATGGAGCGGGCCAACAATTCCAATACAACTATCTACCACTATTGGTATAACGAAGGCTTATTATCTCAGATGACGGTAGATGGCATTACCATGTATATCACCTATGATGCCAACGGTCTGCCTTTTACTGTTGACTATAACGGGACAATATACTACTATATTCTTAATGCATTGGGCGATGTGATTGGTTTAGCTGACATCAATGGCGTATTGGTCACGGAGTATATATATGATGTGTGGGGTAAGCTGATTGATACCTTCGGCACAATGGCATCCACGCTTGGATTTTACAATCCTCTGCGCTACCGCAGCTATGTCTATGATACCGAGACTGGGCTTTACTACCTGCAAAGCAGATATTATAACCCGGAGATTGGCAGATTCATCAATGCGGATGGTTTTGTCAGTACCGGGCAGGGATTGCTGGGCAATAACATGTTTGTGTATTGCCATAATAATCCGATTATATGGTGCGATCCTTGTGGAAGTTGCCTGCATCGAATAGATTTTTGGAATCACTGTGACGAATGCCAAGGAAAAAGTTTTGGTGAACGAGTAGTTGGTTATATTGAAGAAATTACTGCTGTTCATCATCAATGCCAGGAACTGGATACAAGAATCAGGTTGGAGCAGATTGATGCAATGCAAGGTGTAGCAAGTACTGCCTATAATTTCCTTGATGAAACAAATGTGATTGATATTGGTGCATCTAGCTACCAATCATACCAAGCAGCCCGTGCGTTTAAGAAGGCAGCGGCCTACTTTGGTGCGCCCATACCAACTGCAATGGATGAGTTTTTTGCTGTTGGGTATACACTGAAAGGATTGTACCATTTGTGTAAAAGTTGGGAGGCGATCGAATGAACGCAAAGAGGCCGTGGTGGGGCATTATCGGGTCCATCCTTTTTGAAAGCATTTGGATTATAGACCTTGGGGTCGATTTGTACACAGGAGAGGTGTCCTTCTCAGATTTAGTTTTAACACTTGCGTTCTGCTTCATAGGAGCTGTCTTTCTTTGTTATATAGTCCGGAGGAAAAGACAAAAAGACAGAGCGAATAACAAATAGCATAAGACAGACGAACTATAAAAAGTCAAGCCCTCAAGACGGGGGACAGTTCTCTGTCTTAAGTGTGTTATTTAGCGTACAATACGGGGGACAGACTTCTGTCCCCTAAGTCCCAAGTCAAACGCCTAACCATTTCCGGTTATGAGATTGCCACAGGCGGCAAAGCCGCCTTCGCAATGACACTAACCTGTTGTGTCATTCTGAGCGGAGCAACCTTTGGTTGCGCAGTCGAAGAATCTTCGCAGTTCGTCGGTCCAACAGAAAAGATCCTTCGACGCGCTTTGCTTGCTCAGGATGACACCCCGTTGGGGTGTGGAGGCGACCTGTGCGTCGCCCGGCAAGGGAGACTATAAGAACCGGGCATAGGGAAAATTCCCTATGCCCGGTTGCGATAGAAACAAAAAACGGCATTGCATAAGCAATGCCGTAATTCATCATGCCTTATCAGACAGCCCGCTCAACCTTGTTGGAACGGAGGCATCTGGTACAAGCGTACACATGGCACGGAGTACCGTTAACAATAGCCTTAACGCGCTTCACATTGGGCTTCCAGGTACGATTGGAACGTCTGTGGGAGTGGGAAACCTTGATACCGAAGGTAACACCCTTGCCACAATAATCACACTTTGCCATTCACTGCACCTCCTATCCGTCCATGATGGCTCGTCGATTTACGCCTACAAACAGGCGCCTGAATATGATAGCAGAGTTTTCTGAAAAATGCAAGTCTTTTTTTGGGATTTTTTTAGTTTTTTGAAAATATAGTTGATATTCGGATATTTGGCAGATATAATAGCAGTAATTAAGGAAAAGTTACATACGAGGTGACAGCAAATGAACAATATGTATAGTGTTCCGCTGACAACATTGGTAAAGGAATTTCATCTGGAGGTGGTCTACGCCGCCACGGATTATGAGTCTATCCGCCTGACGGTGGAAGATGTGGCCCGTCCCGGCTTGCAGCTTGCCGGCTATTTTGATCACTTTGAGCCGGTGCGCCTGCAGGTCATGGGCAATGTGGAAGCCAGCTATCTGCAGAAGCTCAGCGCCTCCGAGCGGGCGATCACCTTTGATCGTCTGTTCTCTTATAAAATCCCAGCCTTGCTGATCTCCCGGAATATGATGCCCGATGCCCAGTGCATGGAGATGGCAAAGAAGCACAACATTACCATTTTGCGCAGTCACGAGGTCACCAGTACCATCGTTTCCGCCATTATCGCCTACCTGAAGGCAATGCTTGCTCCCCGGATTACCCGCCACGGCGTCCTTGTGGAGGTCTACGGCGAGGGCTTGCTGCTCATTGGTGACAGCGGTATCGGCAAGAGCGAGGCGGCTGTGGAGCTTCTCAAGCGCGGACACCGACTGATCGCGGATGACGCGGTAGAGATCCGTCGTGTGTCCAGCGGCTCTTTGGTGGGCACAGCTCCGGAGCTGATCCGTAATTATATTGAGCTGCGCGGCATCGGTATCGTCAATGTGGCAAAGCTGTTCGGTATGGGTGCTGTCAAGGCAGAAAACGAGATCGATCTGGTGGTCAATATCGTCCATTGGAAGCAGAACGAGACCTATGACCGGATCGGCATTGAAGAGCAGTATATGGACATTTTGGGCGTGAATATTCCCATGAATACCATTCCCATCACCCCGGGTCGTAATCTGGCGGTGATTTTGGAGGTGGCGGCTATGAATAACCGTCAGCGGAAGATGGGTTATAACGCCGCTCTGGAGTTCACACAGCAGATCGACCGCCATCAGGAGCAGATCCTGAGCCGGGAACAGTAACCGGAGAATCCTATGAAAGAATTTACCATCGGAGCCAACGATGCCCAGCAGCGGCTGGACCGCTTTTTGGCAAAGGCAGTACCGTTGCTGCCTGCTTCCTTGGCGCAAAAATATATCCGCATTAAGCGGATCAAGCTCAACGGCGGCAGAGCGGAACGGGATACCCGTCTGCAAGAGGGCGATGTTCTGCAATTGTATATCAACGATGAATTTTTTGACACCCCCCGGGAGGATAATGCCTATTTGACGGTATCCACACCGAAGCTGAACATTGTTTACGAGGATGAGAATATCCTATTGGTGGATAAGCGGCCGGGCCTTGCCGTCCATCCTCACGATGGGGCAGAATACGGAAGGACCCTGATCGACCATATTCAGGCGTATCTGTATCAGAAACGGGAATGGAATCCGCGAGGGGAGAATGCCTTTACGCCGGCACTGTGCAACCGGATCGACCGGAATACCGGCGGTATCGTGATCGCTGCGAAGACGGCGGAAGCACTCCGTGTCCTGAATCAAAAGATCAAGGACAGGGAAATGGACAAGCGGTATCTTGCCATTGTGGAGGGGACTCCCAAGCCTGCCAAGGGTTCTCTGAAAGGGTATCTGTTCAAGGATGCCAAGAAGAATAAGGTGTTTGTGACCGACACACCTCAGCCCGGCAGCAAGACTTGCCAAACCAATTATGTGACCCTTGGGTCAAGAAACGGACTGTCCTTGGTGGAATGCGAGCTGATCACCGGCCGTACCCATCAGATTCGCGCCCAGTTTGCCCA
>JAZKXW010000087.1:0-1931 GCA_045611825.1 Faecousia sp. | reverse complement strand
ATGATCACTTCCTGCTCTCCCGGCTGGATCAACTACGCTGAGTACAACTACGGCGATCTGCTGCCCCACCTGTCCACCTGCAAGTCTCCCCACCAGATGCAGGGTGCTGTGATCAAGTCCTACTACGCGGAAAAGAACGGCATTGACCCCAAGGACATCTTTGTTGTGTCCATCATGCCCTGCACTGCCAAGAAGGATGAGAAGGCTCGTGATCAGCTGAAGGTCAATGGCCTTGCTGATGTGGACGCAGTTCTGACCACCCGGGAGTTGGCTAAGATGATCAAGCGTGCCGGCATTCTGTTCACTCGCCTGCCTGACGAAGAGTATGATCAGGACCTGATGGGTGAATACACCGGCGCAGGTGTTATCTTTGGTGTCACCGGCGGCGTTATGGAAGCTGCTCTGCGTACTGTTTATTTTGTGTTGACCGGCAAGGAACATGAAGCCATCAAGTTCGAGGCTGTTCGTGGCTTCGAGGGTGTCCGTGAGGCTTCTCTGGACTTGGGCGGTATGACCGTGAATGTGGCTATCGCTCACGGTATGAAAAATGCCAAGGTGCTGCTGGACGAGATCCGCGAAGGCAAGTCCAAGTACCACTTCATCGAGATCATGGGTTGCCCCGGCGGCTGTATTGCCGGTGGTGGCCAGCCTATCGTCCGTTCCTGCTTCCTGCCGGGTGGAGATGATGATATTCAGGACACCTTCCGCGCAAAGCGGGCGGCTGCCCTGTACTCTGAGGACGAGCGCCAGCAGCTGCGCCAGTCCCATAAGAACACTCAGGTACAGAAACTGTACGATGAGTTCCTGGGTAAGCCTAACTCTCACAAGGCTCACGAACTGCTGCACACGCACTACACCGCGAGAATCGGTTTCAACGACTGATTTTTTGCATGCATTCCGTGTTCTCCCCCTTGGCACGGAATGGCTCACTCCTTACGGGGTCCCGGATTTGCCCAATCCCCGGGACCCCCTCCTTCCTTTTTACAGAAAAAGTCTGAACAAAGGAAGGCAATGAACGAACCTATTTTGGAGGAAAACGATGAAACCGGAGATTGCTTCCAAGCGGTTGATATGGCGGGTGCACACTTATTTGACATATTTGAAATCCATGCCTGCATCTGTGGAGAATGTTTCGGCCACTGCCATTGCAAATGCGCTGAATCTTGGCGAGGTACTGGTGCGTAAGGACCTGGCAAAAATAGCCCAGGCAGGCCGTAGAAGAATCGGGCGAAACCGGAAACAACTGATCCGGGAAATGGAAGCCTATATGGAGTATACAACAGCCAAAGGCGCAATCGTTGTGGGAGTAGGGCGAGTAGGACAAGCGCTTTTGAACAGCACCCAATTTAGACAAGCAGGGTTGAATATGCTGGCAGGATTTGGCTCATATCCAGCCGCAGACCAGACCCAAAATGGAATACCGATCTATCATCTAAACCAGCTGGAAGCTTTCTGCAAACGCTACGAAGTGTATGTCGGCATGATTGCAGTGCCGGATGAAAGCGGGCAACTCGTTTGCGACAGATTGGTGGATTGCGGTGTCAGTGTGATATGGAATTTTACACAAGCCAACCTGTCGGCACCGAATTATGTGGTCGTGCAGAATGAGAATTTTACATTGCCTACGGTATCACAATACCACAGCGAACTGGAGCTGTGATCCACACCTAAAAGGAGATAATATGAATACTTTTGAACTGAAATATGGTTGCAACCCCAACCAGAAGCCTGCACACTTAGATCTGCTCAGCGGTGGCGACCTGCCTTTTGAGATCCTGAACGGCCGCCCAGGCTACATCAACTTTATGGATGCGCTGAATTCCTGGCAGCTGGTCAAGGAACTGAAGGCAGCTACCGGTATGCCCTGCGCTACCTCCTTCAAGCATGTTTCTCCTACCTCTGCTGCTGTTGGTAAGGTGCTTCCTATGGAA
>JAZKXW010000086.1:0-6908 GCA_045611825.1 Faecousia sp. | reverse complement strand
AAGAAGTGTCATTCTGAGCGGAGCAACCTTTGGTTGCGGAGTCGAAGAATCTTTTCTGTTACGGCAAGGGAAAGGCCAGAAGATCCTTCGACGCGCTTCGCTTGCTCAGGATGACACCCCGTTGGGGTGTTTCGGGCGATTCATGAATCGCCCGATGGGCGCATCGTGATGCGCCCCTACGAAAAGAATTGTATATTGTGCGTTACCGGGCTGACAAAAGGATGCCCTACGCATTTCTCACAGGTTGGTAGCGAGTTTGCCTGCCGGGGCTTCCCGGCTGTCCATTGTCAATTGGTTGGCGATGTGTTCTGTCCAGCGTTTGCAATCTTCCATGGTTTCCGCTTCTGCCATGACACGGATGCAAGGCTCTGTGCCCGAGGGACGCAGCAGCACCCGTCCGTTGCCCGCAAGGGCTTCTTCCGCTTCCTTCAGGGCCGCCTGCACGGCAGGCTTTGCCATGGCGGCGGCTTTGTCCCGGACCTTCACATTGATCAGGTGCTGGGGGTACATTTTCAGGGGGGTTAAGAGGGTGGTCAGGTCACTTTTCTGCCCGATGATGGCTTCCATCACCTGCAGCGCCGTCAAAATGCCGTCGCCGGTGGTGGCGTACCGGGACAGGATGATATGCCCGGACTGCTCGCCCCCCAAGGCGTAGCCGGAGTTTGCCATCTCCTGCCACACGAACCGGTCACCTACCGGAGTCTGGGTGTAGGCGATCCCGGCCTTTTCCAAGGCCTTATATAGCCCTAAGTTGGACATCACCGTAGTCACCACCGTGTTGCCGTCCAGCCGCCCCTCCTTCTTCAGGGCCGTGCCCAGCAGGTACAAAATGTGGTCGCCGGTGATAATGTCGCCGTTTTTATCCACACACAGGCAGCGGTCCGCGTCGCCGTCAAAGGCAAAGCCAATGTCCAGCTTTTTCTCTTTCACAAGGGCTTGGAGGGCTTCGATATGGGTAGAGCCGGCGTTTTCGTTGATGTTGGTGCCGTCGGGGTCTGCGTTTATGGTATAGGTCTTGGCGCCCAGGGCGTTAAACACCGCCGGGGCTATGGACCATGCCGCGCCGTTGGCACAGTCCAAACCGATGCGGTAGCCCTTGAAGGAAAACCGGGCAAGGCTGATGAGGTAGCCGATATAGCGGTTACGGCCGGCTACATAGTCCACAGTACGCCCAATGTCACCGCCGGTGGCATAGGGAATGGTCTCCGGGTCGGCATCCAGATAGGCTTCCAAGGCGGCGATGGTATCGTCGTCCATTTTTTCGCCGTTGGCGTTGAGAAGCTTGATGCCGTTGTCATAGAAGGGGTTGTGGCTGGCGGAAATCATAACGCCCCAGTCAAAATCGTCACACCGGGTGATGTAGGCAACCGACGGCGTGGTGGTCACATGGAGCAGGTACGCATCGCCGCCGCTGGCGGTAATGCCGGCGGCTAAGGCGTATTCCAGCATGTAAGAGGATCTTCGGGTGTCTTTGCCGATGAGGATCTTGGGGCGGCGATGATCGTTACCCGTCGATCCTGCCCCCAAATATCTGCCGATGCGGAAGGCGTGGTCGGCGGTGAGGGTCTTGTTGGCTTCGCCTCTAAATCCATCAGTTCCAAAATACTTACTCATAAAATAATCTCACTTTCTGCGTTGTAATTCCTGTTGCGGTGCCCGGTGTGCGCCTTGCTGACGGCGCAGCGGCGTTGCCCACCGACCGCGGCTACTCGCTTCGTCGAAGCACAAGATGCACTTTTCCATTTCCTGCAAGCAGGAAATTCCACCAGCATCTTGGCTTCTCCTCTCCCCACAAAGGCCATTCGCCTTTGCGGGGACCCCAATTGACTCCGCCACCGGCGCCGGTCGGGTCGCTCCCCATCAGTTCCAAAATATTTAGACATAGTAAAACTCCTTGCATTGTGCGTTAGAGAATGTAGGGGCGTGCATTGCACGCCCGACGGGCGCATCGTGATGCGCCCCTACAAAAAGAATTGTACATTGTGCGTTAGAGAATGTAGGGGCGATTCATGAATCGCCCGACGGGCAAGAGAAAATCCAAAAAGAAGTGTCATTCTGAGCGGAGCAACCTTTGGTTGCGGAGTCGAAGAATCTTTTCTGTTACGGCAAGGGAAAGGCCAGAAGATCCTTCGACGCGCGGCAAAGCCGCTTGCTCAGGATGACACCCCGTTGGGGTGTTTCGGGGGATCGATGATCGCCCCTACAATGCTGGAATTGGTGCGGTGCATAATTGTCAATTGTCAATTGTCCATTGTCCATTGCATTGCCTGCCGGGGCTTCCCGGCCGGGCAGGAGAAAATCCAAAAAGAAGTGTCATTCTGAGCGGAGCAACCTTTGGTTGCGGAGTCGAAGAATCTTTTTTGTTACGGCAAGGGAAAGGCCAGAAGATCCTTCGACGCGCTTCGCTTGCTCAGGATGACACCCCGTTGGGGTGTTTCGGGCGATTCATGAATCGCCCGACGGGCGACCAATGGTCGCCCCTACGAAATGGATTGTACATTGTCAATTGTCCATTAAGAGAACGGATTGCCACAGCCAGTCTGCGGACTGGCTTCGCAATGACACCCTTCGGGTGTAGGGGGAGCGATGCACCAATCGGTGCGGAATGTTACAAGGAGGATCAGAATGAATTGGAAAAATGAAGCAGTGGAAAAATTAAAGCAATACGGCGCTATGCGAGCGTCTACGGTGAATCTGCCGGTGGAGCTGCGGCGATTGGAGCTGGACGCCCAAAAGATCCGCACCAGCGACCCCGGTAAGAGTATGGTCAAGGGCGTATCCCAAAGGGAGGAGCTGCTGCTGTCCAATCTGGTACATAGGCAGGAGCTGGAAAATGCTCTGGAGCAGGCTGACTGCTGGGTCAAAGAGGTGGAAAATGCCCTGGATACCTTAGAGCCGGAGGATCGGTTGGTGCTGGACAAGCTGTTTGTGTATCCCGGCTGCGGCAATCTGGAGCGGTTGTGCATAGAACTGGGAACGGAAAAATCCAGCGTTTACAGGCGCAGAGATCATGCCCTGAGGATGTTCACGGTGGCGCTGTACGGAAAGGAGTAGGATTGCACAGTGCACAGTGCAGAATGCTGAATGCAGAATGCGGAATGATCGTAGGGGCGATTCACGAATCGCCCGGCAAGGCAAAGCCTTGCGCAAGCCGGAGGCTTGCAGGGGAAACGGATTGCCACAGGCGGCGAAGCCGCCTTCGCAATGACACATTTTTGAGATTGTGCGTTAGATTGCCACGCCAGTGTGATCACTGGCTCGCAATGACACGGGTTTTGGATTGTGCGTTAGATTGCCACGCCAGTGTGATCACTGGCTCGCAATGACAACGAAGATTGTGCATTCTGCATTGACAATTGTCCATTGCCTGCCGGGGCTGCCCGGGCGGGCCGCTGGGTTTCTGCATTGTGCATAGTTTTTGACCGCAGTTTCGGGCGGTTTTTGAAGGATTCTACGATGTGTATCGGTTTGTCCGATGGGCGGTTGACAGGCGATTTTTCCTGTGTTAAAATTAGGCATATTTATTTTGGGGCAGTGTTTGTGACGAAAACTGTCCGATTATTCCATTTTTTACATACAGGAGTGGATCATTATGGCAAAGAATACAGTATTTCAGGGTGTGGCAACGGCGCTGATTACTCCCTTAAAGGACGGCGCGGTGGATTATCCTGCGCTGGAGAAGCTCATCAACTGGCAGATCGACGAGGGCGTGGATGCTCTGGTCATCTGCGGCACCACCGGCGAGAGCTCTACCCTCACCGATGAGGAGCATCGTCAGGTGCTGGAGTTCTCCGTCAAGGTGGCTGCCGGCCGGGTCCCCATGATCGCAGGCACAGGCTCCAACGATACCGCCTACGCCATCGACCTGACCAAGTTCGCCTGTGAGGTGGGCTATGATGCCATGCTGGTGGTAACACCCTACTACAACAAGACCACCCAAAAGGGTCTGATCAAGATGTTTACCACCATCGCCGACGCTTCCACCAAGCCGGTGATCCTGTACAATGTGCCTTCCCGCACCGGCGTGAACATTGAGCCTGCGACCTGCGCGGTCCTGGCCGAGCACCCCAACATCTGCGCCATCAAGGAAGCCGGCGGCAACATCTCCAAGATCGTGGAGCTGGCTGCGCTGGTGGATGGCAAGATGGACATTTATTCCGGCAACGACGATCAGATCGTGCCCATTCTGGCCTGCGGCGGTAAGGGCGTCATTTCTGTTTTGTCCAATGTGATGCCTAGTCAGACGGCTGCCCTGTGCCGCAAGTTCTTTGCCGGCGATGTGGCAGGCGCTATGGAAATGCAGAAGAAGTATCTGAATTTGACCAACGCCCTGTTCTGTGAGGTCAACCCCATTCCCGTCAAGGCCGCTATGGCGGAGCTGGGCTTCTGCACCGGTGAGCTGCGGCTGCCTCTGGTGGAAATGGAGGACGGTCACAGAGAAATGCTGAAGGGTTATATGAAGGAATTGGGACTGATCTGATCGGTAACGGATCTTTTCCGCCGATTGGTGTTTCGGGCGATTCATGAATCGCCCCTACGGTGTTGGAATCGGTGCGGTGCAGAATTTTTAACTTTCAACTTTCCATTTTGTGAATTGTGTGGTATAATAATCGGAAAGATTTTGCGAGGTGGTAAAGCATGCAGTTTTTATGGATGGGGCTGATGGTAGCCGGGATCGTGGCTGCCGATCAGGTGACGAAATTGCTGACGGTGCAGAATATCCCTCTGTATGGGCATCAGGCGGCAATCCCCGGTCTGTTCGGGCTGACCTACACCCAAAACACCGGCGCGGCTTGGTCCTCTTTTCAGGGGATGATCTGGCTGTTCGCTTTGATCTTTGCCCTCTTTGCCGCTTTTTTGGTCTGGGAATTTGCCACCGGCAAATTCGGCTTTTCCAAGTTCGAGCACTGGTGCTTGGCGGCGGTGTTCGGCGGCGGTCTGGGCAATATGATCGACCGGCTGCGGCTGGGCTATGTGGTGGATATGATCGAATTGCAATTTATGGACTTTCCTATCTTCAATGTGGCGGACTGCCCCATCACCTGCGGCTGTATCGCCCTGATCGTCAGCCTCATCTTCTTCAACAAGTCTTTTTGGAAGGATGACAAAAAATGATCCTTATGGCAGATACCGCCGGGGAACGGCTGGATGCCTTTCTTGCCCGGTCTGTGGAGGGGTTGACCCGCAGCGCCGCCCAGCGGCTGCTGGAAGAGGGCTGCGTATCCCTCAACGGAAAACCCGGCAGAAAAAATGACAAACTGAATATGGGGGATAGGGTGGAAGTGGAGATCCCGGAACCCAAAGAAGTGGATATCACACCCACCGAGATGCCCTTGGAGATCGTCTACGAGGATGCCGATATGCTGGTCATCAACAAGCCCAAGGGACTGGTGGTCCATCCGGCGGCAGGCCATCAGGACGATACCTTGGTCAACGGCTTGCTGCATGCGCTGGGTGATCAGCTTTCCGGTATCAACGGAGAACTGCGGCCCGGTATCGTTCACCGCATCGACAAGGATACCTCCGGTCTGCTGGCGGTGGCGAAAAATGACTTTGCCCATGTGATGCTGGCAAGCCAGCTGAAGGATCACACCATGGCAAGGACCTATGAGTGCATCGTCTGCGGCAACCTGAAGGAGGATTCCGGTACGGTAAATGCCCCCATCGGCCGCCATCCCAGTGATCGGAAAAAAATGTGCGTCACCGTGCGCAATTCCAAAGGGGCGGTGACCCACTGGGAGGTTATTGAGAGATTCCGGGGCTACACCCATGTGCGGTGTCGGCTGGAGACCGGGCGTACCCATCAGATCCGCGTCCACATGGCCCACATCGGGCATCCTATTTTGGGAGATACGGTGTACGGACGGAAAAAACCGGAGCTGGGGCAGGATTCTCAGGTGCTCCACGCCGGCGCGCTGGTGTTTCTGCATCCCCGGACGGGCCAGCCTGTGGTGGTGGTGGCGGACAGACCGCCCTATTTTGAACAGGTACTGGAGAAACTGAAGAGAATGATGTAGGGGCGAGCGATGGGAGCGCCGACGGGAAGAACGGCAAGCAATGGACAATTGCGGTGTCTGCTCCGCAGACGGATTTTGATTGTAGGGGCGTGCATTGCACGCCCGACGGGCGACCAATGGTCGCCCCTACGATGTTGGAATCGGTGCGGTGCGTTGTTTTAGGAGATTGCCACGCCAGTGTGATCACTGGCTCGCAATGACACCGAAGATTGTGCATTCCGCATTCTGCATTGACAATTGTCAATTGTCCATTAAGAGAACGGATTGCTACGCCAGTGTGATCACTGGCTCGCAATGACACCGAAGATTGTGCATTCTGCATTCTGCATTGACAATTGTCAATTGTCCATTAAGAGAACGGATTGCCACAGCCAGTCTGCGGACTGGCTTCGCAATGACACCCTTCGGTGTAGGGGCGATTCATGAATCGCCCGCGGGCGCATCGTGATGCGCCCCTACGAGGGGATTTTTACATTGTGCGTTGACGGACACATTCTGCATTCTGCATTGTGTCAATTTTACTGTAATTTGGAGATAATTGCAAGGATATTTACAAAAAGTTTGCTTTTTTTCGGCACCTTGGGGGCAAAAACATGGAAAAGAGAATTGCAGACGGGGCGCAGATATGGTATAATACCCGGAAAGGTACTTAGGTAAAGGAGCGATCCCTATGGACGAACAACAGAATTTTCCCGAGAAAAAGCCCCAACTGAAGGGCTTGGCTCGGCTGAAGCAAGACCTCAAGGGTATGACTTTCTCCGAGAAGGTCAGCCATTTATGGACATATTACCGCTGGATCATCATTGTGGTGATCATGTCGCTGCTGCTGATCAGCATCCTCGCTACCACCTTCATCAACGCCAACACCAAGCTGCTGCTGGGTGGCGTGGG